>DASWFT010000545.1:0-2377 GCA_036394075.1 Streptosporangiaceae bacterium | reverse complement strand
GGCCGGGGTGCGGGCCAGCGGCACGATGGCCACCAGGCTGTCCATGAAGTCGGGGTGGCTCACCCCCCACTGGAGCGCCTGCATCCCGCCCATCGAGGGGCCGATGACCGTGGCGACCCGGGTGATCCCGAGCTTCTCGGTCAGCAGCCGGTGCTGCGAGCGGACCATGTCGCGCATGACGAAGCGGGGAAACTGCATGCGCGGCTGCGCGGTGCTGTTGCTCGGCGAGGTGGTGAGCCCGTTCGAGATCGCGTCGGTGCAGACGATGAAGTACTTGGCGGGGTCGAGCGCCTTGCCCGGGCCGATCAGGAAATCGAGGCGGTGGTGGTTGCCGCTGAGCGCGGTGACCATCAGGATCGCGTTGGATTTCTTGGCGTTGAGCGTCCCGTGGATCACGTAGGAGATGGCGAAGTCCCGGATGACCTGGCCGCTCTCGAGCGTGAGGTCGCCCATCTGGTAGAGCTGGTGGGGCGGGTCACCCGGCCGGTGGGCCCAGGCCGCGGACGGACCGAGGGTGCTCATGACGAGGCCGATCAGCATCCCTATCGCCCGGTATGGCGTCATCGGTGCCCCCCTTTCTAGCGCACTCGGAGCCGCGGGTCCAGCACGTCTCGCAGTCCGTCGCCCAGCAGGTTGAGGCTCAGCCCCGCGATGGTCAAGGCCAGGCCGGGGAAGAGGCTCACCCAGAACGCCTCGCGGATGACGTTCTTGCCGCTCGCGATCACGTTGCCCCACGAGGGCACGTAGGGCGGCACGCCCACGCCGAGGAAGCCCAGGATGGCCTCGGCGAGGATCGCGTAGGCGAACACGAAGCTGCCCTGCACCAGCAGCGGGCCCACGCAGTTCGGCAGGATGTGGCGCAGGGCAATCGCGCCGTCGTGCCGGCCCAGCGCGCGGGCGGCCTGGATGTAGTCCAGCTCGCGCAGGCTCAGCACCGTGCTGCGGATGAGCATGGCGGTGCGCGGCATGTAGACCACCGAGAGGGCCAGGATCACGTTCCACACCCCCGGACCCCGGGCGGCCATCAGCGCGATCGCGAGCAGGATGGCCGGGAAGGCCATGAGGCCGTCCATGCAGCGCATCACCGGCACGTCGAGCCGGCGCGCGTAGCCCGCGGTGAGGCCGATGACGATGCCCCCCGCGGAGGTGAGCAGCATGGTGGTGAGCCCGACCAGCAGGGACACCCGGCTCCCGTGCAGCACCAGGCTGTAGACGTCGCGGCCGAACTCGTCGGTGCCCAGGTAGTGCTGCGCGCTCGGCGGCCGGAGCCGGTTGGCCGGCACGAGCCGCGTGGGGTTGTGGGTGGAGACCACGTCGGCCAGCAGCGCGGCGGCCACCAGCACGAGCAGGATCGCGGCCCCGGTCATCACCGCCCCGTTGCCGGTCAGGCGGCGGACCCAGCGCTGTCGCTCGGTCAGGACCTCAGTCATAGCGGATGCGCGGGTCGATGAAGGCGTAGAGCAGGTCGACCCCCAGGTTGATCAGGACGTAGGTCGCGGCGGTCACCAGCACCACGCCCTGCACCACCGGGTAGTCGCGGCGCAGGATCGCCGAGATCACGAGGCGGCCGAGGCCGGGGATGTTGAAGACGATCTCGGTGATCACCGCGCCGCCGATCAGCACCGCGGTGGTCACCCCGATCACGGTCACCACCGGGACCAGGGCGTTGCGGAAGGCGTGCACGTAGGTGACCGTGCGCTGGGGCAGCCCCTTGGCCCGGGCGGTGCGCACGTAGTCCTGCTGCAGGGCCTCGAGCATGCACGAGCGGCTGATGCGGGCGATCAGGGCCGATTGGTTGAAGCCGAGCGAGACCGCGGGGAGCACCATGTAGCGCAGCGCGGTGCCCGGCTCGGTGAACAGCGACGCGTAGCCCGCCGCGGGCAGCCAGCCCAGGCGCACCGCGAAGAGGTAGATGAAGTTGAGGCTCAGCCAGAAGCCGGGGACGCACACCCCGAGCAGCGAGCCGATCATCAGCACGCGGTCCCAGATCGAGCCCCGGTGGGCGGCGGCCACGATGCCGGAAGGCACCCCGATCGCCACCGCGACCAGCAGGGCGCACGCCATCAGCACCAGGGTGGGCTCGGCCCGCTCCAGGATCGCGGTGGTCACCGGCCGGTCCAGGAAGTAGGACTGGCCGAGGTCGCCGCGCAGCACCCGGCCGTAGAAGCCCAGGAGCTGGCCGAGCAGCGGCCCGTCGAGCCCGAGCGCCTTGCGGGTGGCGTCGATCTGGGTCGGCGTCGCGTCGGGCCCCAGCATCACGCTCACCGGATCGCCCGGGATCAGGTGGATGAGCAGGAACACCACCGTCACCACCACCGCCATCACCGGGATGACGGCGAGGATGCGACGGACCAAGTACGCGAGCATGTTCTAGCTG
>DASWFT010000544.1:0-6238 GCA_036394075.1 Streptosporangiaceae bacterium | reverse complement strand
CCTGTAACGCATGAGATTCCCTCACTTCTTTGGATGGGCAACGACTTTGGATTGGCAACGCATGGCATCAGTCATGGCGTGTTATTCCTTCGCTTCTCTGGGATGGATTCTGTTGGCGCACGGCGACTCAGAAGCCTGACGGCTGCCGGGCCCCAGGTGGCCGCAGAAGTGGTCCACCCACCATGCAACCCGGAATGCACCGGATGTGGGAGACCCCGCTGTGAGGGGTAATGGCAGAACCCCCAAAAGCATCCGCGCAGGCCGGAGCGCCGCCCGAGGCCGGCAGCCAGGGACGCTCGGCGCAGCTCGGATCAGTTCTCGGATTCCGCCTGAGCGGCGACCACGTCGCCCGTCGTGACAGACCAACTCGCGAGCAGCTTCAGGCCGTCCTCCGCCGCAGTGCCAGGCGGCGCGCTGTACACGACCACGGCCAGCCCGGTGTCGGCCGGCAGAGCCATCGAATCGTGGTCAAGCTCCAGATCGCCGACGACGGGATGCCGGAAGCGCTTCGTGCCCTCGCGAAAGACATGCACGTCGTTGGCGCCCCACAGGACACGGAAGGCATCGCTGCGGGTCGACAGCTCACCAATAAGGTTCGACAGCTCGCGGTCGTAGGGACTTCGGCCCGCCTCGAACCGCAACGCACCCACAGCACCCCTGGCCACGCGCTTCCAATCGACGTAGAAACGCCTCGCCGCGGGGCTCAAGAACACGAAGCGGGCCGTATTCGCCGCACACACGGGATCGGCGTACATCTCCGCATACAGCGCCCGGCACAGTGGATTGGCGAGCAGGACATCGAAGCGGTTGTTGTGCACAAACGCCGGCAGCGAAGGCATCGCCTCGAGCATGCGCTGCACACTGGGCGGCACCGTCGGCCGCACCGGACGACCCCGCAACCGCAGCGGCGACGTGTTCGCCGCGCGGGCGAGGTCGTACAGATGGGCGCGTTCCGTATCGTCGAGCCGCAGAGCCTGCGCGATCGCCTCCAAAACACTGTCGGAGGCCCCTTGAAGATTGCCGCGTTCCAGACGCGTGTAGTACTCGACGCTGACACCGGCGAGCGCCGCGACCTCATTCCTGCGCAGACCGCTGACCCGGCGAGTTCCGTAGACGGGCAGACCGGCTCGCTCCGGAGTGACCTTGTCACGGCGGGACTTCAGAAAATCACGGACTTCAGGCCGGTTCTCCATACGATCAAAGGTAGGCGCGCCACCTGGCTGATGGGAGTCTCTGTCATTACCCCCATCACCAGACCTCCCTGCGCCTACGCCCATGCGCACATACGCGCCTGCGCACGCCCACGGTGCCCAGCCCGGTCATCGTTGTCCCCGGCGGGTGCGGCGAGGTGGGGTGGTCTGTCACTGGCACATTCACGAGGAACGGTGGGGGTGTCCGCCGCCATCGGCAACGCGGTCTACCACGCCACCGGCCGACGCATCCGTTCACTGCCCATCACCCTGGACAAACTGCCGTAGCCCAAGCCGAGCACTCCCGTACACCGGACGGACCCCGGTTGGAGCCGGACATCCAGGCCTGCAGAAGTCACAGCAGCGATATACCTATTCCGAGTTGGCACGGTAAGTCAGACCAACGGCTCAGCTATTCCCGACGGCCACCAGATCTTGTGAAGGGACGACTGACGTGACACCGCACTCGCCCTGCCGTTCCCCAGCCGCGCGCGGCCGTGCGGGAGGCCGCGTTCGAGAGCTGAGGCGCGCCGAATTGATGATCTGCCTGCTTTTGGCACAAGGGCCTATCAGCAAATGCCGCGCAAAATATTCGGCGTTCGGCGCGGCTTTGCGCAGTTGCCCAGACCTTGCTCGTCACTGTGCGTCATTCCTGTCGCGGCAGTAGGAGCTACCGAATGGCCTGTATCCCGACGGGTCCTGGCTGCAGCTTGCCTTCCCGCCAGATGGGCGGGCGGGGCTAGTGGCGGCCACTGACGCGATGGCTGGTCGGGCCTGCTGCGGGCAACACAGAAGCAACACAACTCCAGGCGCGGGAAAGTTCAACACGCCGATAACACGAACAAGACGGCATTCACCGGCACACGGCGGCACGATCGCTAGAATGAGCATGTACGCCGCTGACCGGCATCAACGCGGGTGAGCTGGGCTGATTCTTTACCCTGGAGATGACTGCTCCCGGGGCGACAGGACTCCTGAAAAGCGGACGGTCGGCAGTTTGATCCTCCGTAAGTTATCTTTCCCCGCAGGGATGTTGAATTTTGAGTCAAGTTGCGGCGTGTGTGACGGCTGGGGCGGTGGACGAGGCCAGCAGTGGTGACCGTGGGTGGTCAGGCGGCGATGGATGCCTGCTGGGCGAGTTCGGTGATGGCTGCCTGGTAGGCGCGGGCAGCTTGGCGTAGTCGGGTGCCGGGTGGCGGGCCTGGGTCGGTGAGCTGGGCGAGGCCGGGGATGAGGACCCGCTGGGCCAGCCGGGTGAAGAACAAGGCGATGGCCAGGCCGTCGGCGGTGACCTGGTAGCTGCGGCTGTGCGGGATGCGTTCGATGATCTGATGGGCGCGGAGCCTGCGCAGGTCGTAGCTGATCTGGCCGCTGGTCATGTCCTCTGGCGTTCTCCCGAGCAGGGGGGCGAGGAGGTGCCGCAGGTCGCGGCTGGTGAAGCCAGCGGGCCGGAGCGCAAGGATGCAGCAGGCGCCCAGGAGGGCCTGGACGCGGGGGTCAGGGAAGCGCATTCCCGGGACGCGGGTGCAGGTGGTGCTGATGACCGGGCTGGTGAGGGCTTCGAGGGCGGCGGCTCCGGCGGCGGGGTCGTGGCTGATGCATTCGGCGTCCAGCAGGCGCCGGTTGGCGGCGTAGCCGACCTCGGCCAAGGCGGCGAGGTTAGTCAGCTCCTTGCCGATGCCGAAGTCGCGCGGCTGATTGACGGTGGTCTCGGTACGGAGCGCCCTTCCTTCCTTCAGGTACTGCTTGACCTGGGTCTTCTTGTAGAAAAGGTAGAGGTAGGGGCAGGCGCCGGCGGTGATCACCTGGGTGCGGAAGGTCCCGGGGGTGCGGCTCTTGCCGCGCAGGCGGATCTGCCGGCCGAACACGATGTTCACCTTGTCCGGGCGGCCGATGTCGATGTTGTCCCGGATCAGCTGCTCGAAGAAGATCCGCCCGCAGGCGGGCCGGTCCAGCGCCATGGTGGTGGAGAACTCGGCCTGCTGGACCGACAGCTGCCAGCGGTAGTCGGCGTCCTCGTCGGCGCGGGTGAACGGGTGCGGGAGCCGGGCCAGCCACTTGCCGGCGAACCGGTAGATCTTCTGGTCGGTCAGCCCGTCGCAGATCTGCTGCACCGCGGCCGGGTCGTCAGTGGCGCCGAACGCGTTGTCCAGGGCGGTGAAGGCGATCCCGGCCTTAAGGCACTGCCGCTTGGCGTACTCGTGCCCGTTGAGGTAGATCTGCCCGGTGTAGGGGAAGTACCCGCAGAACTTGATGTAGAACGGGCCGAAATCGGCGTCGAACCCGTAGAAATACCAGTGGTTGACCATGGCCTGCTCCTGGCACAGCCAGGGGTACCGCTTGCCGGTCACCGGGTCCTGGCGCTGCCGGGTCCGCCAGATCCGGGTCTTCTCCTGGGCCACCCCGGCGAACAGGATCTGCTCCCCGCCATCGTGGCCGGCCAGGTAGGCCCTGGCGATCTGGTCCTTGCTCTGCCCCTTGGCGAACCGGACCAGGTCCAGGCCGCGGACGTCGATGTAGTGGCGGATGTCCGCGGCGAACCGCTCGGTCATCGGGCGCATCAGCGCCGAGGACACGAACTGGTTCCCCCGGTGGTGGCAGAAGAACCCGTGGATGCCCTGCCCGTACTGCAGCCGCGGCTGGCGGAAGGTCAGCAGCATCCGGTCGATGCAGCGGATCTCCAGCCTCACGTGACCGGACAGGACCTGGGCGGCAGTACGCGGTAGCGTCATCATGGGCTCCGGCTGGGGCTCGGCCGGCAACGGCCACCGACCGCTGCAAGCGGCGAATGAACAGTCACATTGTGAACTGCCTTGAGCCCCAGCCGGGGTCACTTCGCAAACCTCAGCCCGCACGCGCATGCCTCGTCGGGCTGGGGCGAAGCCCCGTTATACATTCAGCCCATTCACGCGTGGTGATGGGTGGCACGGGGTTCTGATCCGTGGTTACGGGGGGAGTGCCCGGGCGGGCGGCCGCCATGGCCTGCCGAGCATGAGGTCGTGCAGGACGTCCATGGCGTTCTTGCCGTGCTTGCGGGCGGTGTCGATGTAGCCGCGGATGTCGAGGCGGTCCTGGGTGACGTCGTCGCTGGCCAGGCGGCCGGAGATTTTCTGCTGGGTCTTGAGGGGCCGGACGCCGCGCTCGCTGATGTTGTTCGTGGGCCAGACGGCGGTGTCCGTGGTGAACCGGAGCACGTCGTCGCGGCGGCCGCGGCAGAATTCGAGCAGCTCGCGGCCGGGCTTCTGCTTCGTGCTGTTCTTCGGGCCCGGGACGCGGGGAACGCTGGCCAGCCCGGCGAGGACGGCGTGCCGGAACTCGTGTGCCAGCGGTTCCAGCGCGCCGGCGGGGATAGCGGGAAGTCCCTGCTCGCAGGCGGCGTGCCAGGCATGGATCATGCCGCGCAGCGCCCGCTGGGCCTGCACGGGCCAGACCGCGCCGGGGTAGCTCTCGGCGCAGTCCTCGTAGTCCCGCAGGATGTGCGCCAGGCAGGCCTGGTTTCCCGCGATGTGCTTCCACCTGGGGTGGAAGTAGTTCTGGTAGCGGTCGGAGACCACGATCCCGGCGAAATCCGGGAGGATCCCGGCGTCCTGCATGGAGTCCAGGCTGCGGGCGCCCAGCCAGAACGCGGAGTACTCCTCAGTGAACGCGCCGTGCACGTACTTCTTCTCCCCGGCCGGCCCGGACCGCAGCGTCGTCTCATCAAACCCCGCCACCGGAGCAGCGGTGATCAGGGCGCGGATCAGGGCCACCGCGCCCGCGGCCAGGGACGCCGCCTTCGCCAGGCAGGAATGGATGAACCCCTCCGATACGACGGCGCCGGTCACGTCGGCGATCAGGCCCCGGCACCGCTCCACCGGGACATGCTGGAAGACGACCAGGTAAACCGCCAGCGCCCGCAGCCGCGGCCCGATCGACAGGGCCGAATCCGGCACGCCCGGCGGACGCGGCGCGTCATGCTCCCTGCCGCAGGCGCACCGCGTCTTGTGCAGGTCATGCTGGACCCGCTCCGCCGGCGCGGCCGGGATCTCCTCCTGCTGATAGGACCGGGTAACCCCCAGGTCAGCGGCATCCGCCAGGTCCAGGCCGCACGCGCACTCCCCTTCCGGGTAATGGTCCTCCGTCCGGTCCGGGACCTCCCAGCGCATCGCCGCCCCCGGGCTGCCCGGCTGCTTCCCGCGCTTCCGCTTCTCGTTCTCCGCCCGCTCCGCGGCCCGCCGCTGCTTCCGCCGCTGCTTCCGGCCCGGCAGGTCATCCGACGACGGCGGCATCGAGGAATTCCCGCTGTTCCGCGACCCCGCCCGCTCCGCCGCCTCCAGCCGCTCCCGCAGGTCAGCGACCAGTGCCTCCAGCATCGCGATCCGCTCCGCCTGCGCCCGGATCAGCGCATCACGCGGATCCGCGGGCCCCTCCTCCGGCGGCGGCACATCGGTCACAGTCCGCGATCATCCCCGAAACCACGCTCAGCCACCGGAGCAACACCGCAGCCGCCGTCAAAACGTAACCAGCGATCACTCGCCGCAGCACCAAGCCCAGGGGCCTGAATGTATAACGGGGCTTCGCCCCAACCCGACGAGGCATGCGCCTGCGGGCTGGTGTCGTCGGCCGGTGGGGTGGGTTCCGGCTGGCGCTCAAGGCAGTTCACAATGTGAGCTGTTCATTCACCGCTTGCAGCGGTCGGGTGGCCGTTGCCGGCCAAGCCCCGAGCCGGAGCCCATCATGACGCTACCGCGTACTGCCGCGCAGGTCCTGTCCGGTCACGTGACGCTGGAGATCCGCTGCATCGACCGGCTGCTGCTGACCTTCCGCCAGCCGCGGCTGCAGTACGGGCAGGGCATCCACGGGTTCTTCTGCCACCACCGCGGGAACCAGTTCGTGTCCTCCGCGCTGATGCGCCCGATGACCGAGCGGTTCGCCGCCGACATCCGCCACTACATCGATGCCCGCGGCATGGACCTGGTCCACTTCGCCAAGGGGCAGAGCAAGGACCAGATCGCCCGGCGGTACCTGGCCTGCCACGACGGCGGGGAGCAGATCCTGTTCGCCGGGGT
>DASWFT010000543.1:0-3302 GCA_036394075.1 Streptosporangiaceae bacterium | reverse complement strand
CGCATTGCCTCTGGCATCTTCAACGTCGTCCTCGGCGTCGTTCTGCTCGCTTCCGCCCCCTGGTCGGGGCCGCTAGCCTTGCTGGGATTGCTGCCGTGGGCAGGGGCGGCGCTGATCTTCTGGACCGTCTACCGCCTGCAGCAGGACAGCGTCCTGCGGGTGCGTGAGCTGGAGCAGTCCCGGTCCCACGTGGTGGACGACTCGGCGGCGCGGCTGCGCCGGATCGAGCGGGACCTGCACGACGGAGCGCAGGCGCAGATGGTCGCCGTCGCGATGAAGCTGGGCCTGGCCAGGGAGAAGCTCGGCGGCGCGCTCAACGGGACCGTGCCGCCCGACCTGGAGCGGGTCCTGGAGCGGGTTCTGGAGCTGGTCGACGCCGCCCACCGCGGGGCCAAGGAGGCCATCGCCGAGCTGCGTGACCTGGCCCGCGGCATCCACCCGTCGGTGCTCGACCATGGCCTCGGCATCGCGCTTACCACTCTCGCCGCGCGCAGCGGCGTACCGGTTGAGCTTGTGGTGGACCTGCCTGAGCGTCCGTCGGCCGCGATCGAGACCATCGCCTACTTCTGCGCGGCGGAACTGCTGTCCAACGTGGCCAAGCACAGCGGCGCCCGGCATGCCACGCTGGAGGTGGTGCACGTGCCTGGGCTGCTGCAGGTGCGGGTCAGCGACGACGGCTCCGGCGGCGCCCGCATCGAGGCCCGCGGCGGCCTGGCCGGGCTCGCCGAGCGCAGCAAGACCGTGGATGGCAGGCTGCAGGTTAGCAGCCCGTCCGGAGGTCCCACCGTGGTCACCGTCGAGTTGCCGTCCCACGCCTGACCGAACTGGGAGCGCCCGATGCGGATTGTGATCGCCGAGGACTCAGCAGTAGTCCGGGCGGGCCTGGCCGAGATCCTGGCCGACCGCGGCCACCAGGTGGTCGCCGCCGTCGGCAACGCCGAGGACCTGCGGGCTGCGGTGGACGAGCACCAGCCGGACGTCACCGTAGTGGATGTGCGGATGCCGCCCGGTTACACCGATGAGGGCCTGCGTGCCGCGATCGCCATCCGCCGTGACCACCCCAAGACCGGGGTGCTGGTGTTCTCCCAGTACATCGAGACCCGGTACGCGGCCGACCTGCTCGGCGCGGCGTCCGGCGCCGGTGCCGCAGGCGTCGGGTACCTGCTCAAGGACCGGGTCGCCGACGTGGGCGAGTTCGTCGAGGCGCTGAGCCGGGTGGCGGCCGGGGGGACCGCCCTCGATCCGGAGGTCGTGACGCAACTGCTGGGCGCTAGTCGCCGCACCGACGGGCTCGGCGTGCTCACCGCGAGGGAGCGCGACGTGCTCGGCCTGATGGCGGAGGGCCGGTCCAACGGCGCGATCGCCGGGATTCTCGTGGTCTCGGAGCGGTCCGTGGAGAAACATGTCAGCAACATCTTCAGCAAACTCGGCCTGGCCCCGTCGGACGCCGACCACCGCCGGGTGCTGGCCGTCCTCCGCTACCTGGAGTCCTGACCAGCCACACCGCCGACGCCGCTCGCCCAAATGCCCGCTCGCCTGTACTCGCCCGCGCCCCGATGCCCTCAAGCACGGCTGCCAGGGCCGCGGTCCCTGACCAGGAAGCTTGTAGGGACCCGTACCAGATTCCTTATCCGCCTGGCCCGGGACCCCGGCGGCAGCAATGCTCGCATGGGAGCCGGCCAGCCGTGCACGGTATCAAGATGTCTTACATCAGGCAAGCGCCGCCCGCGAGCCCCGAGGTTCCGGGCAACGAACGTCGGTGCCCGGAACCTCGGCTCTTCACCGCACTGACTGGTTGCTGGCTGGACATCCAGCAGAGGGAGGTGGCGATGACCAGGCCCGCGCTGGCCGCGCTTTCACGATGCAGGCGTCAGTCGCTTTCCTGCTCCTGCGGGCAGTCGCCGGCGGCGTACCGGCTCCAGGGGCCGCCTGCGTTCGCGTGCTGGCGGGTGGTGGTGGGGGATGTGGCCGTGCTCGATGGCCCAGATGAGGAAGGCGCGGCCGGCTTCGCGCTGGTGGGGGCCGTGGCTGGTGTAGTAGGCGTCGATGTGGGCCTGGGTGAGGGCGCCTGGCCGGACGCCGAGGGTAGCGGTCCAGGTCAGAAAGGTTGCATCGGCTCGTCAGGCACTCGGGAACCGACATGGGCGGCCTCGTCCAGCCAGTGGGCCGCCCTATCTCCGCGCTGGATAGCCGCTGCTGACAGCGAGGCAGTGAGGGTGAGCATCCCGAGCACTTGCCGCCCAGGCTTCAACTAGCGACTCCAAGGTCAGCCGGTGAGCTGCTTCGTCCTCGGGCTGAGCGGCGTGCCAGTGCAGCTCATCGAGCACGTCAGGCAGCAGCCGCCCGACGCCTACGTAGTCGCAGACCCGCCTGAACGGTTCGATCTGGCCGAAGACGGTCTTATGCAGCTCATCAAGCGGCCTGGCTCTGTCCACTGCCGGGTTGGTCAGGGTATTGGTCTGGAGTGCCACCCGAAGCGGCGGGATCGCCATGTGCGGGTCGGATTGCACCCGGTCCTGGCTGAGATGCGGCCCACCTACCAGGTCAGTCTCCGAAACTCGTAGCGCGCTCGCCAGAGCGGCGATGTGCGACCGGCGGTCGAGCATCCGTGAGCCGTGTTCGACCATGGACACGAACGACGGCGATAGGTCAGCCAGCCCAGCTAGCTCTACCTGGATCATCCCCCGCCAGCGGCGCAGGGTGCGGAGCCGGGCGCCAGTGGTGATCTCATCCATGCCTTGCACCTCCTCGGGGTGGTGCATCAGGCTCAGGATAGTGACCCGCTGCCCACCGTACAGTTGGGTACGGCACCGGCCTGATCCTCCCTTCTGACCCGAAAATGGGGGCGGGCCAGCGAGCGTGGACCGGATGGACCTCCGGCAGGCCCGAGCGCTCCGGCCCAGGGCCCTTCCCACGCCCGCCTCGTGCAGGGCCTTGACGTCCGCCGCTCCGTTAGGCAAAACTAACCGTTAGTGGATCCTGACCGAGCAAGTGACGGCTGGAGCGTGCTGGCGGACGGCACCCGGCGCGCCATCGTCAGCCGTCTGGCCGAGGGGCCGCAGGCGGTGGGACAACTGGCCGCGGGGCTGCCGGTCAGCCGGCCGGCGGTCTCCCAGCACCTCAAGGTCCTCAAGGACGCCGGCCTGGTCAGTGAACGCGCGGTCGGCACCAGACGTGTCTACCGGCTCAATCCGACGGCAGTGGCCGCGTTGCGCGATCAGCTCGACACCTTCTGGCAGAGGGCTCTGGCCAGCTACGTGGATGTTGCCGAACAAGCGACGGAGGAGAGTCCATGACCCGAA
>DASWFT010000542.1:0-5293 GCA_036394075.1 Streptosporangiaceae bacterium | reverse complement strand
GGCCGGCCGTCATCCGGAGAGCGACATCTTCCTCGATGATGTGACGGTGTCCCGCCGGCACGCCGAGTTCTACCGGCGCGGGGATCGCTTCACGGTCCGCGACGTCGGCAGCCTCAACGGCACGTACGTCAACCGGGAACGCATCGAGGAAGCGGCGCTGAGCGGCGGGGATGAGGTTCAGGTGGGCAAATTCCGCCTGGTCTTCCTCACCGGCCGTCGTTCCCAGGCCGAGCGCGGTGGCGGAGGCGCGCAGGTCGGCGCGTGACTAGCGAGCCGGAGGGGCGCGGCGCCCGGACTGAGCAGGCGAGCGGGCAGCAGAGCACGAGCGACGAGGGAAGGAGGCGCCTTATAGCGCCCCGGAGGCGAGCGGGAGACACCACGTGAGCGCCCGGGCATACTTCGGTATCGGCGAGGTACTCGCGCAGCTACAAGGCGAGTTCCCCGACATCAGCGTGTCGAAGATCCGCTTCCTGGAGTCCGAGGGCCTGATCCAGCCAGCACGCTCGCCATCCGGATACCGCCAGTTCGGCCCGGGGGACGTCGAGCGGCTCCGCTTCATCCTCACTGCCCAGCGTGATCAGTACCTGCCGCTGAGAGTGATCAAGGATCAGCTCGAGGCCAAGGAGCGCCCGGGGCCGCGAGGCCTGGCCAGCGAGTCGGCCAGGCCGCCCAGCCGCCCATTGCTGAGCCGGCGGGAACTGCTCGATGCCGTCGGCATCGACGACAAGTACCTGACAGAACTTGAAGACTACGGCCTCGTCCGCAGGTCAGGCAGGCAGTACGGGCCGGACGCCCTGAACGCGGCCCGGATGATCGTCGCCCTCGACCGGTACGGGGTCCAGCCCCGGCACCTGCGGGTCGTCCGTGCCTCCGCGGAGCGGGAGACCTCACTGATCGAGCAGGTGGTGGCGCCCATGCTCCAGCAGCGCAGCGCCGGGTCGCGGGACCGAGCCGGCCAGATGGCACGCGAGATCGCGGCCTTGTCGCTGCAATTGCACGCCGCCCTGGTCGGGGCGGCGCTGGCCGAGGCCGGCTTCGCCGAGACCGGCATGACTGGATTCGCGGAGACTGGTTTCGCGGAGCCGGACCGGGCCGATGCGGGCCGCGCCGACAGCCGCCGGGACGAGGTCCGTTTCGGCGAGCAAGGAGTGAGGAGGGCCGGGGCGTGAGCATAGCGCTCACCGCAGCGGGGTGTACGTTGACAAGGAAGCGCCTAAGCAGGGTCCAGGACTGAGGCACCGCCTCAGCCGCGCGTGAGGACGGAGCCACCGTGAGGAAGATGGAGGTCGTCGGCGTCCGGGTCGAGATGCCCACGAACCAGCCCATCGTCCTGCTGAAGGAGACGCAGGGGGACAGGTATCTGCCGATCTGGATCGGCCCGGTGGAAGCAACCGCGATCGCGTTCGCGCAGCAGGGCATGGTCCCGGCGCGCCCGCTCACCCACGACCTCTTCCGTGACGTGCTTGAGGCGATGGACGTGCAGTTGAAGACCGTGAACATCACGGCGCTCCGGGATGGGATCTTCTTCGCTGACCTCATCTTTTCCAATGGGAAAGAGGTCAGCGCCAGGCCGTCGGACTCCATCGCCCTGGCGCTGCGGACCGGCGCGGCCATCTTCGCCAGCGACGAAGTCCTCGACGAGGCCGGGGTCGCGATCCCGGACGAACAAGAAGACGAAGTCGAGAAATTCCGCGAATTCCTCGACACGATCACCCCCGAAGACTTCGGTCGCGCTACGTGAGTCCCGGGGGGGCCGAGGGATGTAGCCGGTCGGCGACGCGCCGTCGGCGATCGTTGACGTAGTCACCACTGTCGGCCTAACGTGCGAAACGAGTACCCAGGGTGGTCAGTTCCCGGGGCGGAGGCAGGCGTGGTGGCGGTAACCAAAGGCGAGAGCGGGACGTCGGGCATTCGCGGCGCGGCGATCCAGCACGCTGGCGAGCAGGGACTCCTGTTCGGCGAGGATCTCACCGCCCGGCCGGAGGGAGTCGGCTATCGCGGGCCCACCGCCTGCGCGGCGGCCGGGATCACCTACCGCCAGCTCGACTACTGGGCACGGACCGGGCTCGTGCAGCCCAGCGTCCGGGCCGCCCACGGATCAGGGTCGTTGCGCCTGTACGGATTCCGGGACATCCTCGTCCTCAAAGTCGTGAAGCGCCTCCTTGACACCGGTATCTCCTTGCAGCAGATCCGCGCCGCCGTGAACCACCTGCGCGACCGGGGGACGGACGATCTCGCCCGGGTCACGCTGATGAGCGACGGGGTGAGCGTCTACGAGTGCACCTCCTCCGACGAGGTGGTGGACCTGCTCCAAGGCGGCCAGGGCGTGTTCGGCATCGCTCTTGGCCGCGTCTGGCAGGAGGTGGACGGGACTCTCGCGGAACTGCCCGCCGAGCGCGCCGACGACTCCGAACCGGACAAGGATCACGGGCGGGGCGGCGCCGCGCCCAGCGGAGTCAGCGAGACCGCGGACGAACTCGCCCGGCGCCGCTCGCGGAAGACCGGCTGACCAGCCCCGCAGCTCACCGGCGCCGGTGGCGGAAGACGAGCCGACCAGCCCCGTAGCGCTCCGGGGCGCGGTGGTGTGCCCGGCGGCGCGGTCGTTAGGCAATGTTATGGTTTCGGGCGTGTCAGCGACGATCTCGGTGCGGGACCTGAGCAAGTCCTACGGAGATTTGCGCGCGGTTGACGGGGTGACATTCGAGGTCGAGCGGGGCGAGTTTTTCGGCATCCTCGGGCCCAACGGGGCAGGCAAGACCACCACGCTGGAGATCATCGAGGGCCTGCGCCGGCCTGACGGCGGCGAGGTGAGCGTGCTGGGCATGACCCCGTGGCCGCGCAACCCGGCACTGCTGCCCCGGATGGGCGTCCAACTCCAGGCATCGTCCTTCTTTGAGCACCTCACTGCGCGTGAGCAGTTGCGCACGTTCGCTGCCCTCTACGGGATCCCCGCGGAGCGGGCCGACGCCATGCTGGAGGTGGTGGGCCTGACCGACATGGCCGCCACCCGGACCGAGAAGCTCTCCGGCGGGCAAGCGCAGCGGCTGTCCATCGCCTGCGCTCTCGTGCACGGCCCGGACGTGCTGTTCCTTGACGAGCCGACGGGGGCGCTGGACCCGCAGGCCAGGCGGAACCTGTGGGACCTGCTCCGGGCCATCAGCGCGGAAGGCCACACGGTCGTGCTCACCACGCACCACATGGACGAGGCGGAGACGCTCTGCGACCGGGTGGCCATCATGGACCATGGCCAGATCCTCAAGATCGGTTCGCCGGCCGCCCTGGTCCGTGAGCTGGATCAGCCGGTCCGGATCAGCGTTGAAGCCGGTCAGCTCAGCCTCGATGAAGCTCGCGCTCTCGTGGCGGCCGCGGGCCGCACCGGGGACAGCGTTTCAGGAGACGGGGCCGTGGGTGACGGGGCAATGGTCGCCGACGACGGAGTTTCCCTGACCATCGTCACCAGCGAGCCCGCCAGTGTCCTGGCCGCGCTGGCCGACCGGCAGGCACTGGCCGGCCTGCAGGTGCGGGGCGGCACCCTGGAAGACGTGTTCCTGCACCTCACCGGACGGGAGTACCGGGCTTGACGGCCAGCACACGGCGTACACGGCAGGATCCCAGGTAAACATGAGAGCCTTCCGCAGTCTGTCCCGGGCGATGTTCCTGGGCTTCATCAGGGACCGGACGGCCCTGATCTTCACCATCTTGATCCCGGTCCTGTTCCTCGTTCTCCTTGGTTCCATCTACAAGAGCTCGGCAACGCCGAAGGTCACCGTGCTGGAGGTCGGCAAGGTCAGCATGCTCGACCAGGCGCGGGCGGCCAGCCCCCGCTCGCTGGGCCAGGTGATGACGGTGACCAGGACCAGCAATCTGGCTGTCGCCCTGGCCGACGTGCGCAAGGGCACCGACGGCGCAGCGGTCCAGCAGCAGGGCACCCGGCTCATCGCGCACTACTCGGTCGCTGACCCGACCAAGGCCGCCATCGCGAACGCGGTGTTCTCCTCGATCGTGCAGCAGGCCAACCTGGCCGCCACCGGGCGGCCCCCCACGTACCAGTTGACCGCGGCGCAGGTCGAGGACAAGTCGCTCAAGCCAATCCAGTACCTGGCGCCGGGCCTGCTCGGCTGGGCGATCGCATCCGGTGCCGCGTTCGGCGCATCGATCACCCTCGTTGGCTGGCGGAAGGACAAGCTGCTGCGCAGGCTGAGGTTGGCGCCGGTGAGCACGTCGTCGGTGGTGACGGCCCGCATCGGGATGAGCGTGGCGATCGCGATCGTGCAGATGTTCGTGTTTCTCGCCATCGCCATCACGCCCTATTTCGGGCTGAAGCTCACCGCCTACTGGTGGATGGCGATTCCGGTGGTGATCATCGGGACGCTCGCGTTCATGTCGATCGGCCTCCTCGTGGGGGCGGTGTCCAAGACGCAGCAGGCAGCCACGTCAATAGCGAACCTGATCATCTTGCCGATGGCCTTTCTCGGCGGCGCCTTCATCCCGCTGGACTTCGCGCCGAGCTGGATCCAGAAAGTCTCCTACGTGATGCCACTGCGGTACCTGGTGGTCGGGGTGCAGAACGTGATGGCCCGCGGCCTGGGCCCGGCGTCAGCACTGCCCGCGATCGCCATCCTGCTCGGCTTCACTGCGGTGCTGACGGGGATCGCGGTGCGGGTGTTCCGGTGGGACGAGATCTGAGCCGCCCGCGGGCACGGCGCCAGCCGGCCTGGCCGGCCCTCGGGTAAGATCGCAGGAGCCGACTACATCGTTCGGGAGAGTCCTCGCGCAACCCAGCGCGGGGCGCCGAAGGGGCAACCTCCCCGGAACCTCTCAGGCACAAAGGACCGGACGAGACAGGCGTCTCTGGAGTCTCAGCTCGAGCTGACCGGCCTCGCACCGGCGAGGCCAGCCCGCAACCGCAGAGCCTGTGATGACAGAGGGGGAGGTCCACGACCCGGCGTCGGCGCGCCTGGCTGCTGCTCCCTCTGGAGGCTCCCAATGGACTTCGCGGCATCGAATTTCGCGACACTGAACGCTGCGGCATCGGATTCTGCGGCGCCGGATTCTGCGGCATCGGATTCTGCGGCGCCGAGCTACGCGGCGTCGAATTTCGCGGCCCGTCACATCGGGCCGTCTGCGGCCGAGCAGGAGCAGATGCTCGCGGTGACCGGCCACTCCTCCCTCGACGAGCTGACCACAGCGGCATTGCCGCCCGTGCTCGGTGAGCCCGCGACCGGTGAGCCCGGTGGCCTGCGGCTGCCGCCCGCGCTGTCCGAGGAGGAGGCGCTGGCGGAACTGCGCCGGC
>DASWFT010000541.1:0-2306 GCA_036394075.1 Streptosporangiaceae bacterium | reverse complement strand
CTCGGCGGGACCGGGGTCAAGTACAGCTTCGCGCAGCTCGAGGCCCTGTGGATCAACAACGGGGGGGCTAAGGCGGTCGCCCCGATCGCGGCGGCTATCGCCCTGGCCGAATCGTCCGGGTGCTCGACGGCGCTCAACCCGACCGACAACAACGGGACGCAGTCCAGCTTCGGGCTCTGGCAAGTCAGCAACGGCACCCATAATCCGCCGGCCGGGAACATCTACGACCCGAACGTCAACGCGAAGCAGGCCGTCGCGAAGTGGCACAACGCGGGCGGCTTCAGCCCGTGGGGTACGTACAACTCCGGTACCTACAAGCAGTACCTGTCCGGGGCGGCGCCGGTAGACGCCGGGGTACCCTCGGGCGGGACGCAGCAGGCGCAGCTCACCTCATCGGTGTGGTCAGATGTGACCAGCCCGTTCGCCGCGGTCGCCAGCTCGCTCGGGACGCTGATCACCAAGCCGTGGGATATCGCCACGTCGGTGACCCGGCTGGCCGCCGACTTCAACTCCCTGGTCGGCCTGGTCAACAATTTCCTGAAGGACATCGAGTGGCTGTTCGTCCCGTCGCACTGGGTGCGGGTGTTCTGCTTCATCTTCGGGGTCGGCGCGCTGATCCCGGGGGTGTGGGCGCTGATGCGGACCGGGCCTGGTGCCCACGGTGACATCACCCTGGCGATCGGGGTGCTGCTGATCACCGCCGCGGGGATATTGCTGTTCCTGGCGTTCCACAATCTCCCGGTCGATGTCAAGGATCTAGGCGGGCTGCTGGGGTATATCACGGCGGGTATCGCGGCGGGGGCGGCGCCGGGCGGCAGTCCCGCCGATATCCTCGGGGGCGGCATCACCGCCCCGGGGGTGCCCGCGCAGATCGGCAGCGCGGCGAACAACGCGCTCGGCTAGGAGGCCCTGATGGCGGCTGTGATACCGGAGGCGGCCGGGGCCGTGACCGAGGGCACCGCCGCGGTGCGGGGCGCCAGCAGCGCCTCACGGGCACGCACGGGCACGCCCGGGGCGCGCGCAGGCGCCGCCCCGCGGGGTGACCGGGCACGGCAGCGTGCCCGCCGGGCGGGCGGCAGGGCGGCCAGGGCCAGGCTCCCGGGGGCGCACACCTACCAGCCGGTGATCCTCGCGGAGTTCCTGACTGCGATCGTGATCGTGTCTGTATCTCCGGTGGCGAAGGGGGGCACCGCCGAATCCGTCGCCAAGGGCAGCCCGTCACCGTATTCCGTGAATACCCTCAAGCAGCTCGTGGCGATCGGCGGCGCGTATTTCATCCTGGCGCTGCTGGCCGCCTCGAGGCGGGCGGGCCGGTACGCGGCGTGGTTCGGCGCGCTGATCCTGCTGGGGCTCGGGTTCGCGGAGCTCGCCAACGGGGACCTGACGGCCCTGTTCAAGGTGTTCGGCCCGCACTCGGGTACCGCGCCGTCATCGGCGCTGGGCACCGGGGGGATCGTGTCGCCGGGTACCGCGCAGGACATCGGGCAGGCCGCCGCCAACGCGCTCCCCACCCTGGAGCCCGGGGGGACGCTGGTCCCGTCGCTGATCGATTCCGGCGTGATCAACCAGACGGGCGCCACCCAGTCCGACATCACGGTCCCCGCCGGGCAGTCCGGGGTCATCACCACCGGCAGCCCGCCCGGCGTTAACCTGGCCTGATGCTGAACTGGCTGGCCTTCGCCGCGGTCATGACCGTGCTCGCTGTCGTGATAGCTGACGTGGTGTTCAACATCTGGAAGCGGTGGCCCTGATGCCCTACCAGACGCTGGGCTCGAGGGCGGCCACCGGGGCCGCGGACACCACCGGGCAGAACCCGGGGAACTGGACGGTGCAGTTCGCGCCGAAAGACCTGGCCGTCACGGTGACCGAGTTCGAGGTGTACAAGATCGTCGTGACCAAGGCCGCGCAGACCGCCACGTTCGACGTGTTCGTCGACTCCAAGCAGTGGGACACCAGCGTCTACGCGACGAACAACAGCTGGGACCCGTCGCAGCCGCTGATCGTCCGGTACGGGGAGACGATCTACTTCTTCTATTCGACGGCCGCCAGCGACGGGAAGATGCCGCATGTGACGATCTGGCTGCGGCACGAGGTCAGCCTGTCTCAGGTGTTCGGGCTCTAGGAGGCGCGGTGGGCTGGCAGGTGATCAACGCGACGGTTCTCCATGCGGGGAACACGATCATCAACCCGAACGGGATCTTCACCTACTCCGGTCCCCCCGCCCTGGGCAACCTCATCTTCAGCTCCGCTCCCGCCGCCGGGACCGATGATTTCGGCAACGCCTACGTGCAGGGCGCCGCCGCCTA
>DASWFT010000540.1:0-9579 GCA_036394075.1 Streptosporangiaceae bacterium | reverse complement strand
AGCCGCCGGGCCTGGCCCCGCCGCTGCGTTTCCGGCGCGCGGCGGCCCAGACTCCGGCGGCCCAGACTCCGGCGGTCCAAGCCCCGGCGGTCCAAGCCCCGGCGGTCCAAGCCCCGGCGGTCCAAGCGTCGGCGGCCCAGGCCCAGCGGGGGCCTGGCCCAGCGGGGGCCTGGCCCAGCGGGGCCTGGCCTGGCGGGGCCAGGCCGGGCAGGAGCGGCGTGACGCCGCGCGAGCAGGAAAGGATGCGATGGCGGTGACCCATCCCTCCCCTCGGCCAGGTGAGCTGGCCGGTGCCGGGCGATCGGCCGGTGCCGGGCCATCAGCCGCCGGGCGATCCGCTGGCGGATCAGCGGGTGAGCCGGCTGCCCTGGCCGGGCCAGTAGGGGAACGGAAGGGCCCGGAGGGCCCCCTCGCCGGGGTGCACGTGCTTGACCTGGCCCGGGTGCTCGCCGGGCCATACGCGGCGATGCTGCTCGGCGATCTGGGCGCTGAAGTGATCAAGGTAGAACGGCCCGGATCCGGTGATGACACCAGGCAGTGGGGCCCGCCGTTCATGCCCACTGGCGACGGGGCCGAGAGCACGTATTTCTTGTCGGTCAACCGAGGCAAGCGGAGCGTGGCCATCGACTTGAAGGACCCGCGCGAGCGCGCATTCGTCGAAGCGCTGGTGCGCTGGGCCGATGTGCTGGTCGAGAACTTCCGGCCCGGGGTGATGGACCGGCTCGGGCTGGGAGACGACCGGCTGGCGGAGCTTAATCCGCGTCTGGTCCGGCTGGCGATCAGCGGCTTCGGCGAGGCGGGCCCCGACAGTGACCGCATCGGCTACGACCAGATCCTGCAGGCCGAGGGCGGGCTGATGAGCCTGACCGGCACGGCTGCGAGCCCGGCGGTCAAGGTCGGCGTTCCGATCGCCGATGTCAGTGCTGGCCTGTTCGGCGTGATCGGCGTGCTCGGCGCCCTGGTGGAACGGGCCAGCAGCGGGCTCGGCCAGCGGGTCTCCACCTCGCTGCTGGCCGCGCAGGTTGGCATCCATACGTTCCAGGCGACCAGGTACCTGATCGCGGGCGAGGTGCCGGGGCCCTCGGGCAATCACCATCCGACGGTGGCACCCTACGGCGTGTTCGATGCCGCGGACGGCCCCCTGGTCATCGCGGTGGGCAACGAGGACATCTGGCGGCGGTTCGCCCCGCTCGTCGGGCTGGAACCTGCCGACCGCCGGTTCGCGACCAATGCGCTTCGCCTGGGCAATCTCGCCGAACTGCAGCGGATCCTGAACGAGGGGCTCGCGCCACACACGGTGGCGGACTGGCTGGGCACGCTGCGCCAGGCCGGTGTGCCCGCCGGTGAGCTGAAGACCCTGGACCGGGTCTATGGCAGCGAGCAGGCCCGCGCCGAGAACCTCGTTTGGGAGGTCGATCACCCGCTGCTGGGCATCATCCGGCTACCGGGCAATCCGGTCCACTACAACCGCAGCGCGATGACGCCCGGGCTGCCGCCGCCGACGCTGGGCGAGCACACGGATGCGCTCCGGGAAGCCCTGCTCAGCCGAGCGCAGGCTGATGGCCGCTGACCCCGCCGCCGCGCCGGGCCCGGCGGGCGCGCGCGCGCTTTATCACGCGGTCGCCGACGCCGGGAGCCTCGGGCGTTTCGGCGAGGAGATCGAGGCGGGCAATCCCAGCGGCTGGCCAGGCTATGAGGAGCAGCTCCGCTGGGCCAGGAACGCGGCCGGTGCCCAGCATGCCGTGACGACGGGTGTGGCCACGGTCGCCGGGGAACCTTGCGTCATCGTCGGCTTCGATTTCTCGTTCCTCGGCGGCTCGCTCGGGGTCGCCGAGGGCGCCAGGATCGCACGGGCGTTCGCGGTGGCGACCGCGAAGCGCCTCCCGATCGTGTGCGTCGCGGCCTCGGGCGGATCGAGGATGCAAGAGGGCACCAGCGCGCTGGTCCAGATGCAGGTGGTCGCGGCGGCGATCGCTGGAGCGCGGCAGGCGGGCATCCCGCATATCGCGGTGGCCGGCGACCCGACCACCGGCGGCGTGTGGTCGTCCCTGGTCGCGGGCGCCGACGTGCTCATCGGCGTGCCGGGCGCGAGAGTGAGCTTCTCGGGTTCACGCACCCGCCCCGCGGGCGCGGACCCGGAATCAGCGGATTACCTCGCCGACGGCAAATGGGCCCGCGGTTCCGTCGACGTGCTGTCGCCGGCGCACCGGCTCCGCGGTGAGGTCGCCGCGATCGTCCGGCTGCTCTCGCCGCAGTCGCGTGGTGACATTCCGGATGGAGCGCCGCTGCCCGCCTGGCCGGCCGGTCCCGACGGCGAGGGCAGTCCCGGCGAGGGCGGTCCGGGGGAGGGCGCCTCCGGCGAGGGCGGTCCCGGCGAGGGCACCCCCGGCGAGGGCACCCCCGGCGAGGGCGGTCCCGGCGAGGACGCCTGGGCGCAGGTCATCGGCGCGCGCAGCCCCCGGCGGGCCCGAGCGGACCGGTGGCTGGCAGGCTACTTCGAGCAGACCTTCGACATCCGCGGTGACCGCTGCGGCGGGGTGGACGCCGGCCTGCGCTGTGGCTTCGGCCGGCACAGTGGTTCCAGCCAGCACAGTGGCGGCACGATCGCGTACATCGCGCAGACCGGGCAGCGGACGACCCCGGCCGGATTCAGGACCGCGACGCGCCTGCTCGCCCTGGCGACGCGCCTCGGGCGGCCGGTCCTCACGCTGATCGATACCCCGGGCGCCGCGGCCGCGCCCAGCGACGAGGCGGCCGGGGTCGGCACCGCGATCGCCGAGCTGTTCATCGCGGTCGCGTCCTGCCAGGTTCCGATTACCTCGGTCGTCATCGGCGAGGGCGTGTCCGGCGGAGCCCTCGCGCTGGCGTCGCCCACCGACCTGTGGATGGCGCGGGACGGCTACCTGGCGGTGACGGCCCCGGAGCTGGCCGCCTCCATACTCAAGCTTCCTGCCGATGAAGTCCCGCAGGTGGCCGCGCGGCTGCGGCTCACCCCGGCCGAGCTGATGAGCCGCGGCATCATCCGCGGTATCGTGCGGCCTCCCGCGGCCAGCGCTGGGTAGGTGCGGCCTCCCGCGGCCAGCGCCGGGTAGGTGCGGCCTCCCGCGGCCAGCGCCGGGTAGATGCGGCCTCCCGCGGTCGGCACCGGGTAAATACGGCCGGTCAGCCGGCTGACTCGAGGTAGTCAAGCGCGGCGCGGACGCCGTCTCTGGCGATGGGCACTCCCGCCTGCGCAAGCCCCATCTCGACCCCGCACAGCGTGCCAGCCAGCGATAGCTCGCCGAGATCCCCGAGGTGGCCGATGCGGAAGACCCGCCCGGCCAGCCGGCCGAGCCCAGCGCCCAGCGACATGTTGTAGCGATCAAGTATCAGCTGGCGCACGCGGTCCGCGTCGTGCCCGTCAGGAACCAGCACGGCGGTGAGCGTGCTGGAGTAGTCGTCCGGATTCTGGCAGAGGATTTCAAGTCCCCAGCCGCGGACCGCCCGGCGGGTAGCCTCCGCGTGCCGGGCGTGCCGCGAGAAGACGGCGGGCAATCCCTCCTCGCCGAAGATGGCGAGTGCCTCGCGAAGCCCGAAGAGCAGGTTGGTGGCCGGCGTGTAGGGGAACAGGCCGGTCTCGGCGGCGGCGAGCATCGGCTGCCATTCCCAGTAGCTGCGCGGCAGCCGGGCCCGGTTCGAGGCTTCGAGGGCCTTCTCGCTGATCGCGTTGAGACCCAGCCCGGGAGGCAGCATCATGCCTTTCTGCGAACACCAGATGGTGACGTCGACACCCCATGCGTCGTGGCGGTAGTCGATCGACCCGAGCGAAGAGATCGCGTCCACGATCAGCAGCGCCGGATGACGGGCGCTGTCCATCGCCTCCCGGATCAGCGGGATCTGGCTGGCAGCACCGGTGGACGTTTCGTTCTGAACGATGGTTACAGCTTTTATCTCGTGACCACGGTCGGCGGAGAGAAGCTCCTGGACCTGGCCGGGTTGGACGCCCCGGCGCCAGTCGCCTGGCACCAGGTCGACAGTCAGGCCCAGCTTCCCGGCCATCCGGGACCACAAGGTGGCGAAATGCCCGGTATCGAAGGCGAGCACGCGGTCTCCCGGCGACAGCGTGTTGACGAGCGCGGCTTCCCACGCGCCGGTACCTGACGAGGGATAGAGGGCGACTGGCCTGGAGGTTCCGCACAGCCGCCCGGCACCCTCGAGCACCTGGCGGGCCAGTGTGGCGAACTCGGGGCCGCGGTGATCGATCGTGGGCGCGGCCATCGCCCGCAGCACCCGCTCAGGGACATTCGTCGGTCCGGGGATCTGGAGGAAGTGCCGCCCGCTGTGATACGTCATCGATTCTTTCCCTTTCGCCGCCCAGTACCATGATCTCGTGGCAGGCGGCCCAGCTGGGGATATCGCGGAAACGCTGCGCCGCGTGGTCGGCGGCGAGGTCCGCTTCGACAGCTACAGCAGGCACCTGTTCTCCCGCGACGCGAGCATGTACGCGATCGAGCCGATCGGCGTGGTCTTCCCCCGCGATGCCGACGACGTGGCCGCCGTGGTGTCCACGGCCGCTGACTTCGGCGTTCCGGTGCTGCCGCGGGGGGCCGGCACCAGCCTGGCCGGGCAGACGGTCGGGCACGCGATCGTGATGGACCTGTCCCGGCACATGAGCAGGATCATCGAGATCGACGCCGGGCAGCGGTTGGCCCGGGTGCAGCCCGGCGTGGTCCAGGAACAGCTGAACCTGGCCGCCGCCCCGCACGGGCTCATGTTCGGCCCCGACACCTCCACCAGCAACCGGGCGACACTCGGCGGGATGATCGGCAACAATTCGGCCGGCAGCCAGTCGGTGCGATACGGCATGACGATCGACCACGTGCGTGAACTCGACGTGGTGCTGTCCGACGCGAGCAGGTCCCGGTTCGGCCCGCTGACCGAACCGGAACGGCTGAGCCGCGCCGCCTCGCCCACCCTGGACGGGACGATCTGCCGGGAACTGCCGCTGCTCGCGGAACGGAACCGGGAGGCCATTGCGACCGGCTTTCCCCGGTTCTGGCGGCAATCCGGCGGCTACCGGCTGGACCGGCTGGGCCAGCTGACCGAATCGGATGGGCTGGACCTGGCGAAGTTCGTGGTGGGCTCCGAGGGCACGCTGATCACCGTGGTCGAGGCGATGGTCCAGCTGGTGCCATCGCCGCGTTACCGGGTCATCGCCGTGGGCCACTTCAGGTCCGTGCCGGCCGCAATCGAGGCGACCGAGGACGCGCTGGCCTGCCAGCCCGCCGCCGTCGAACTGCTCGACCGGACCATCCTCGACCTGTCCCGCCAGAAGATCGAATACCAGGCTCTAGGTTCGATTCTTAACGACAATCCGGATGCGCTGCTGTTCGTGACGTTCTTCGGGGACACGCTGGCTGAGGCCGTGGCCGGGCTCGACCGGCTGGAGGAGTCCTGGCGCGCCCACGGCCACGGCTATCACACGCTGCGTGCGGTCCAGGCGGCGGAGCAGGCCGCGCTGCTGAAGGTCCGCCAGGCCGGCCTGGGCCTGCTCATGGCGGCGAGTTCCGGCGGCCGCCGGCCGCTGGCGTTTGTCGAGGACACCGCCGTCGAGCCGGCCAGGCTGGCGTCCTACGCCAGGCGGTTCAAGGAGATCCTGGACGCCCGCGGCCTGACGGCCGGCTTCTACGGCCACTGCTCGGTCGGGTGCCTGCACATCCGGCCGTTCGTGGATCTCACCGCACCTGGGCAGCCGGAGCTGATGCACGCAGTCGCCGAAGAGGTGCGCGACCTGGTGCTGGAGTACGGGGGGGTCAACTCGAGCGAGCACGGCGACGGGCTCGCCCGGAGCGAGTTCAACCGCCGTGTCTTCGGCGATGCGCTTTACGGTGCCATGCAGGAGACGAAGCGCCTCTTCGACCCCGGCAACCGGATGAACCCGGGGAAGATCGTGAACGCGCCCGCCATGACAGATAACTTGCGCGATGTGGCGCTGGCCGTGCCGCTGCGGCTCACGACGCGGCTGCACTTTGACGCCCCCGGCGGGATGCGCGGCGCCGCCGACCGCTGCATGAACATCGGGCTGTGCCGGAAGACCGCGACCGGCGTCATGTGCCCGTCGTACATGGCCACCCGCGACGAAGAACACTCGACCCGGGGCCGCGCGAATGCCCTGGTGAAGGCGCTCTCCATGGCCGACCCGCGCGCTGCACTTGGTGACGAGCGGCTGCACGGCATCCTTGACCTGTGCCTTGAGTGCAAGGCATGCAAGAGCGAGTGCCCGCTCGGGGTCGACATGGCCGCGCTGAAATCGGAGGCGCTCGCCGCCTACCACGATCAGCATGGCGTTCCGCTCCGCTCGCGGGTGTTCGGGTCTATCCGCGCCCTGAACCGGATGGGCTCCGCCACGTTCCCGCTGTCCAATCTGGCCAGCGGGTGGCGGCCCGCCCGCCTCCTCGCGGAGCGGTGGCTGGGCGTCACCTCCGCCCGGCCGCTCCCGCAGTTCCAGCGCCAGGACCTGCGCAGCTGGTTCCGGGGGCGGTCGAGGGCGGCCAGGCCGGGGGCGGCCGGTCGGGGGGCAGCCGGTCGGGGGGCGGCCAGTCAGGGGGCGGCCAGGCCGGGGGCGGCCAGGCCGGGGGCTGCTGGCCAAGAGGCGGCCAGGCCCTGGGCGGCCGGGCCTGGGGCGGCCAGGCCGGGGTCCCAGGGCGAGCTGATCTTTCTCGCTGACTCCTTCACTACCTTCACCGAGCCATCCGCCGGAAGGGCCGCCATCGAACTCCTGGAGCTCGCCGGGTGGCAGGTCCGGTTCGAGGACGCCAGGTGCTGCGGGCGGGCCAGCCTCTCCAAGGGGCTGGTCGACCAGGCCCGGCGGATGGCGGCCGGCCTGGCCGGACGCCTTGGTGACGCAGCCGCCCGCGGCACGCCGATCGTCGGGGTGGAGCCGTCGTGCCTGCTCACCCTGCGCGATGAGTACCTGGCCCTGCTCCCCGGCGACCCGCGAGCCCGCGCCGTGGCCGCGGCCACCCGGCTGCCGGAGGAACTGCTCGTGCAGGCCATCGCCGACGGCAGGCTCGTCCTACCGCCGGACAGTGCGGTCAGCGGCCACCGCATCCTGTTCCACGGTCATTGCCACCAGAAGGCGCTCGCGGGTACCGCCGCGACGATGGCCCTGCTCCGCAGCATCCCCGGCGCCGACGTCATCGAGGTTGACGCCGGGTGCTGCGGCATGGCCGGCTCATTCGGCTTCGAGGCCGAACACTACGAATTGTCGATGAGCATCGGCGAGCTCCGGCTCTTCCCTGCCATCCGGGCCGAAGCGGAGGACGTGATCATCGCGGCGACCGGTGTGTCCTGCCGGCAGCAGATCGCGCACGGGACCGGACGGCCCGCCCGGCACCCGCTGGAGATCGTCCAGCAGGCACTGCTGGCGCCGTCGCCAGCGCAGCGGGCCTGAGACGCGAGCAGAGCGATCCGCCAGGGCCAGGAACTCCGACGCTCGCATGAGTCTCAGTCACCGAGCAGGGCGAGCGTCATCACAGCAGTCAGGAACACAGCCAGCACCAGGATGACCACGGCCATGAACACGTCGGTGCCTGGCTTCGGCGACTCATGTCGTCCGCCCATTGCGCTCTCCCCAGGCGGAACTGCCCTGATCTCATCGTGCCGCGAGCACCGGTGGTCGGCCCCGGAAACCAGGGATTCAGCCGCGCGTGACCAGCCCTGGGAACCAGCCGAAGCCGGGCCGGCATACGGCTGACCGTCCGCCCGGATCACCATGACCGCCCGTGAGCGGCTCGCCAAGGACTCCGCACTGCTCCGCGAAGGCCTCACCCACGTCCTGGCCGCCCCGTGGCGATGTCCGCGCTGGGTGCATTGGCCAGGTCGTTACGCGCGCCCGCGATACCGTCCATCACCGGCCGGCCGATGACCGGATCGGTGACACCGGGGCGGACGGTGGTGGCCAGGAGCGCGGGACCGGTGAAATGCGCGCCGCCGTCGGCTGATTTGTACATCATCTCGAACGAGACGCCGCGGCGGGTGCCGACGCCCAACACGTACACGTTGCCGTGGCTGTCGGTGCGGACGGTGCAGCCGTCGGGCTGGCCATTGATGCCGTTATCGGTAGCAGGGCCGACTTGGGTTTGCACCCAGGTGCTGCCGCCGTCCGTGGACCGCGCGACCATGAGCGGCGTGGGCAGGGCCTGGCCGTGACTATTGCTGAGGAAACTCGCCCAGCAGACGTAGACGCTGCCGAAGAAGGGGCTGCTCTGCGCGTTGTCGGCCCAGATCTGTTCCTTGTCGGAGAACGTCGTCGATGACTGCCGGGAGATCACCACCGGGTCCATCCATGCCGACGCGTCCCCGCTGGCGGCAGCTCTCAGGTTGTCGCTGCGCGAGATCGCGATTCCCTCGAAACCGCGGAAGGCTTCGCTGCGCTTGGTGGTAGCGAAATTGGACGTGAGATTGGAGTAATACAGCCGTGAGCCGTTCGCCCACGAGAACGTGCCGTTCGCATCCGGGCGCGGGCCGAACGCCAGACCCGGGTCACCGTCGGACACCAGGCCGTTCTCGAGATACTTCGGCAGTGTGCCGATCGGCCCGGCCTGCGGCTGGCACGCCGCCGGGCCCAGGCAGTTCCGAGCGGACCATCCTGCGTACGTCGGCTGGGTCCAGGACTGGCCGCCGTTGAACGAGAAATAAATCCCGGACACGCCGACCCCCTGCGTGAACGGGCATGTCGTCGGATCGCCCGCCGCGCACGCCTCCATGTCGATGTTGTCGTTGGCTCCTGCGGCGACCACCGCAGGATCGTGCGCGTCGATGGCGACGGCCGGCTCGTTTTGCTTGTTCTGTGAGAACGGAGACGCCGGGGCTGCCCACGGTCACCCGCGTATCGCCGCCTTGCTGCGCCGCCGCGGCCACTCCCACGCTGGCAAGCACTAGCGGCACCACGACCAAGGCCGCGGCCAACCTCGTTGTTCGCATGCGTCCTCCCTGTCATCGGCACGAGCCGCCTGCTGCGGCCCCGGGCATGGCACTCCGCCGACGGCGCCAGGTTCAGTCGCGCCCAACTTCCGGGAGCCTGCCCGGCATCGCTGGCTGCCCAGTGCTGGGGGCACCCGTCCGATAGCTCCCGCCTAATCCGCTCACCAGGAGAAACGCCGGGGGGCTCTTTCTCGTTACTTTCCGCTGGCCCCGGCCGCCGCGGTGCCAGCGACCGAACCGAGGCAGCGATGACGCCAGCGCTCCGGCCTACCGCAGTTGTTCGCGTGCCGCCAGGCAGCTTCGGCCCAGCGAGGTTCGCCGAGGTTGACGAGGGAAACTGGGGCCTGCCTGATCCCAGCTACCCCACGGCCAGGGGCTGTTGTGGTCCGTCACATCGGCGCGGCGGCTCTGCGCCCTGCAGGTCGGTGACCTCGGGGGGATACATGGCGCGGCGGAATCGGTCACGACGAATTGTCGGGTCTGGCATGGTGAATCCGCTGCGGATGACCGTGGTTGGTGCTGATACTCGCCTGTGTGATCGGCGAGGAGTTCGCGGCTGTTCTGGCCGCCGCGCAGGATGGCAGCGAGGCTGCGTTCTCGGTGTTGTGGCGTGAT
>DASWFT010000539.1:0-2109 GCA_036394075.1 Streptosporangiaceae bacterium | reverse complement strand
CGGCGATGGCCGGAGCGTGGAACATGTACTGCACCCGTTCGGTGAATTCACCGTCCGGGCCGGGGGCCGACGACGCGGTGTCCATGTCGAAGAACTGGAGCATGTCCAGGATGACGTGGCAGGGCTGCGGACAAAGTCGTTCCCGCTGTTCATAGGGCTGGTGTGATGCGGAGCAGGGCGAGGAGCAGGACATTGTCGTATTCGGCTTTGCGGATGGTGGCGGCGATGTCATCATGGCCGACCTGGCGGATGAGGCCCATGATGAGGTTACGGAGAGTGGCGAGGGCGCGGGGCCTGGAGTCCGCCCGGACCTTGGACGCGTCCTCACGGAGGGTGACGTCACGGACAAGGTGGACCTTGTTCTCGATGCCCCAGTGGCCGCGGATGTAGGCCGCGATGTGCTCCGGGCCGGCCTCGCGGGCGGTGAGGCTGGTGATCAGGTACACGGTCTCGGTGCGCGTTTCGGTGGTGCGCGTCCGTTTCTTCCCGTTTGACCTCCAGGAGGTGACGGTGCGGGTGCGGATGACGCGGGCGACCTGGGAGGCGTGCGGGAACCGGGCCTTTATCTCTTCGGGGGCGTCCATGACCAGGTGCGAGCGGGTCTCGCGGCGGCCGTGACCTTCGCTGGTGGCGACGTGCCGGCGGGCGCCGGCCCAGCACAGCGCTTCGAGGGCGGCGCGCAGGCCGGGCTGGTTGCCCTTGACGGTGAAGATGAAATGGGCGAGGAGGCCCTCGCAGATCAGCGCGGCGAGGCCGCGCTGCGTGTGGAGTGCGTCGGCGCTGATGACCCAGCCCGCCAGGGGGAACCGCTCGTTCAGTTCCCGCAGCATCGGCCCGATTTCCGGGATCTCGTTCGTCTTGACGCCGATCTCCCGCTCGGCGACCACGATCCCGCCCGTCGCGGCCGACAGCAGGAACGGGCTGGTCCCGTCGCCGCGGACCGCGCCGCGGACCTCCTTCCCGTCGCAGTTCAGCGACGGCTGCGGGAGCGGCCCGGCCACCGGGAACGTGACCGGGAGTGCCGGCACCGCCGCCGCGAGATAGCAGGCCACGGCGTCGGCGAGGGCCTGCGCGCCGAGCATGCCCAGCAGCCTGGTCACCGTCTTCCCGCACGGCGCCTGCCGCCTGCCGTCCCGGCCCGTGCGGCCGCCGGCGGCGGCCAGCATCTCCTGGTCCGCGTTCGCGATCCACGCGGTGATATCGGCGAGCCTCGTCTTGCCGCGCAGCATGGCCATCACGACCAGCGCCAGGACGCACGGCAGGGAATGCCGTCTCCCGCGCCGCTTCCGCGGGTCCGGGACGGCCGCGAAGCAGTCCGGCACGCTCCCGCCGCACGCCTCCGCCAGTTCCGCCGCCCGCCGCAGCAGCGCCCGGCGCGCCCCGTCGGCTTCCGCGCGCAGCCGCTCTTCCTCCGCCCGCTCCCGTTCCCGCCGCTCAGCGGCCTTCCGGTCGCATCCGGCCTGACGCCGCCGCCGCTCCTGCTCTTTCCGGCCCCGGCGCCGCTGCCGGGCCTCCTCCCGCCCGGCGGCCCGCCGGACGATCTCCTCCGCCCCCGCGATCACCGCCTCCGCGGCCTCAGCGGGCACGGGCATGCAAGACTGGTCACGCAACGGGGCCTCCCGGCAGGTGAAGAGATGTGAGAACCCCTTCGTCCTATCCGGGACCCCGCTGCCCCGCCCGCGAGGTAACCGAACCGGCACCAAACCCCTCACGGCCGGTCACCGTCATCCGCTCGGGTACCGCCACCGATCCAGTCACTGCCGGTAATCAGAAACCGGGGTCAGTGAACTCAGCCGGCCCCACTGCCGGAACGGGAACGCCTGCCATCCGCATCCCGCCAGCATCCCCGAGATACCGTCTGAACATCGAAAACGACTTTGTCCGCAGCCCTGAGTTATACGGGGACCATCCGGGAGGAGACCCGGCCCTGCGGCCCCGCTTTCCTGCTGCCTTTCGGCCGCCGGCATTCGCTTCATAGGCACCCTGTCCCGCCACGGAATTCCGCCCCCCTTACGGTCGGCCTACCGCCCCGCCTGCGCATACCCGCGCCTGCACGGCGGACCCTGACACGGTTTACACGTTCCGCACGCATGAGACCCAGACCGGGCC
>DASWFT010000538.1:0-6596 GCA_036394075.1 Streptosporangiaceae bacterium | reverse complement strand
CCATTGCCCCAGCCACGGAGAGCACCGTCGATCACGCTCGAAAGCATCAATCCAGAGGACTGCTCCTGTGATCGCACGACGTTGGAGAGTATGGACTGCCCAAGAACGGGCCGACGAGCATCAACGCATCTCCTTCCTGTCCGGCGCGTCGGTTTCTTGTCTGCGCGGTGAGACGGCTGCCTGGGCGAAAGCCTTCGGCGGGCGAGTTAGCCGACGTCCCTGGTGAAGGACCCTCGCCAGGCCTCGAGGGAGCCGTCGCTGAGTGCGGTGGTGTAGTTGATGACTCGGGTGTAGCCGTCGTCGAGGAGCATCGGCAGCACCGGTCCGGCGGGCAGGCCGTTCGCGAAGGTCTTGGTAATCCAGGCTTGGACCCAGGCCGTTTCGTTCGTCCACTCGGTGGTGGTGAAGCCGGCCTGCTCGATCGAGGCGTGTAGTGAGTCGGCGGTGACGACGAAACTGTCGGTGCCGTCGAGTGACCACGGCATCGGCCAGGGCAGGTCGGCCCGACGCGGCTGGCAGACCTCCCAGATGGCCAGGCGTGCGCCGGGGGCGAGGCAACGGGCGATGTGCGCGAACCAGGCGGTCTTGTCCTGGACGTTCATCTGGACATGCATCGTGATCGCGGCCTGGAACAGCGGGTCAGGTTCGAACGTGGCGATGTCGCCCACCCGGAAGTGGACGAGGTCGCGCAATCCGGCCTTGACGCTCAGGTCGCGGGCGGCGTCGACGTAGGCCGGGGTGATGTCGACGCCGATGACGCGGTTGCCGGTGCGGCGGGCGATCTGCCGCGCGGGTCCACCGAATCCCGAGCCGATGTCCAGGACGCGGTCGCCCTCGGCGAGCGCGAGGCCACCGATAAGCAGGTCGACCGCGTCGGCGCCGCCGATGTGGAACTGGTCGAGGTTGTCCAGCGCACCGTCGGCCGAGGCGTCCAGGTCTGGATGTTCGCTCAGGAGCTGGTCGATCGTCTGGCCGACAGTCGTTTCTCCGTAGGTCATCGCACGAGGTCCTTTCCGTCGCTTGTGGTAGGTATCAGTTCGGCTAGGTGGTGTTCAGGTCCGGGCATCTGCGGGGGTTGGGCGGGCAGGAAGGCGCCCGCGAGCAGCGCGCCGGCGACAGCGACGGCTCCGGCGACGACGCACCCGACGCTGAGGCCGTGGTCGAAGGCGCTGGCGGCGGCCTGGTGGACGGCGTCGGCCGCGGCGCCCTGGCCGTGAGCGGCGAGCTGGCCGGAGACACCGAACGCTGCCCCGACCGACTGGTGGACGAGGTTCGTCAGGGTGTGCGGCAACGTCACGGGAAGGGACGTGGAAAGCCGCGAGTCGTACAGCGAGGCGTAGACGCTGCCGATGACGGCCACACCGAGGGTGCCGCCGAGCAGGCGGGTCGAGTCGTTCACGGCGGAGCCGACGCCGGCCTGGTGGGCCGCGACGGCTCCCATGATCGACTCGGTCGAGGGCGCGGAAGTCAGGCCCAGGCCCACGCCGTAGACAACCATCTGGATGGCGATCATCCCGTAGCTGAGTATGGGCGTGATGTCGCTGGCGACCCAGAAGTAGAAGATCGCCTGCAGGGCCAGCCCGGCGGTGACGATGGTCTTGGTGCCGAGACGGACCGCGAGCCGGGTGCCGACGGTCGATCCGGCGGCGACGGAGATCGCGACGGGCACGCCATGAGCAAGGCGACGAGGACGAGCGGTTTCGAAGGTGTGCGAGTCATAGTTGAAAATTACATCTAGATGATAGAGTTTCGCAACTACTAAATCTTAAAACTAAACCGAGAATGAGTTAGGCTTAGCGCATGCGGAACTATGGCCAGTACTGCTCGATCGCCCGGGCCCTCGACGTCGTGGGGGATCGCTGGACGCTGCTGATCGCCCGCGAGCTGCTGCTGCAGGGCCCATGCCGGTTCACCGACCTGAAGAACGGGCTGCCCGGCATCGCGACCAATCTGCTGTCGACCCGCCTGAAGGAGCTCGAGGACGCGGGGCTGATCAGCCGCGAGGACGCGCCGCCGCCCGTCGCCACCGTCCTCTACACCCTGACCGAGAACGGCCTGACGCTGGAACCGGTGCTGAAGGCGCTCGGACTCTGGGGACTGCGATATATGGCCGTCGAACGGCCTGCTGACGCGTTCCAGGCACGCTGGCTCGCCTATGCCCCCGTGTGGTTCACCACTGATGCCGACCCCGACGCCCCGTCGGTGGTCATCCAGCTCGTCGCATCAGACGAGCAAGCCGTCATCGAGGTCGGCGGAGGGCAGGTCCACAGCAGGATCGGCCGCGCCGCCGACCCCGACCTGGTCCTGGACGGCCCACCCCGCGCCATCCTGGGGCTGCTCACCGGCGTGATCGACATCGACCTGGCCACCAAGATCGGGTTGACCGTCCGCGGCCGCCGCGACGTGCTCGCCCGCCTCCGGCCTGTCACTGAGGATCCAGCGCGCGCTGGATCCGGAGCCGAACATTGAGCATCGATGCCGGCCTGTCAGCGATGATCGCGCACGTCGATGTCCAGATCCTCTTCCCCATCGGCACCGTGTGGGATCTGCTCACCGATCTGCCGCGCATGGCGAGCTTGAGCCCCGAGGTCGAATCGGCGCGGTGGCTGACGGACGAGGGCTGCGTCCAAGGAGCGCGCTTCCTCGCCCACAATCGGCGCGGACCCCTCCAGTGGCAGGTGACCGGGGAGGTAACCGTTGTCCGCCCACCCATCCACTTCAGCTGGGTTGTCGGTCATCCGTCACACCCGTCGTCTACCTGGACGTACGAATTGCAGGCAGACCACGGCTCGACCCGGGTATCGCAACGTTTTCAGCACGGACCGGGCATGAGCTGGATACGGCGGATGATCGGCAGCAACCCAGCCGCCGCCACGATCCTGATCGAGCAGCGGCGCCAGATGCTCGAGTCCGACATGCGAGTAACGCTCCAGCGGGCCTCTTCGCTACTCGGCGACGCCGCGTTTCCCATACATCTCGTCGGGCCCATACGTCTCGTCGAGGACGCGGGCCCGGACCCCGATCCGGTCGCTTCGCGGGGCTGCGGGCGAGGAACTTGAGCAAGGCAGGCCGCACAACTGACCAAGTGTCCGGCGCGTTCGGTGCGGAAGGGTGGTCCGGGTGCCGTTGCGCGAATTTCCGCTATCACGGCCAGCCGCGCAATGCCTCTCCTAGCCTAGATGCTCGGTCATCTCCATATCGAGTGCCATCTCTAGGACGTTCTTGGCCGACCCCGCAAGGCACCAGCCGGCCAGATCCACCCCCTCGGCGGGCCTTCTCCGCAAGCTCGCGGGCGCAGCGCGTAACGGACAGTCGGGCTGCCTGTGCGCGGCGCGCCGCCGCCGAGCACCGCACAGGCTCATTCCATCTGCTAAACCGGTGGACGGTAGATATTCGATCGCGCGGTATTCGGCTGTGCTTCGGGTCAGCGAGATTGGACATGTTCGCGGCCGGAAGGCGGGCTGGCTTGTTGTGACCGACGCCAAGAGGGCGAGCACGGCTTTGTGGCGGCATCGGGACTTCCTGCTGCTGTGGGGCGGGCAGACCGTCAGCCAGGCCGGGTCGCAGGTGACGGTCCTGGCGCTGCCGCTGGTCGCCATCGTGATCCTGCATGCCACGACATTTCAGGTGGGGCTGCTGTCGGCGACGGTCACCAGCGCGTACCTGCTTTTCGCGCTGCCCGCGGGGATGCTGGCTGACCGGGTGAGCAAGCGACGGCTGATGCTGTGGTGCGATGCGGCCGGGCTCCTGGTCATCGGTTCGGTGCCGGTCGCTGAAGCCGCCGGGGTGCTGACGCTGGGCCAGCTGTACCTCGTCGCGCTGGCCTCGGGTGTCGTCAGCGTCTTCTTCCTGGTTGCTTACGCCAGTTACCTGCCGGCGCTGATCGACCGGGATCAGCTCGCGGACGGGAACGGGAAGCTGGCCACGACGCAAGCCGCTGCACAGATAGCCGGCCCTGGCCTCGGTGCCGTGCTGGTCGGGCTGTTCGGCGCGGCGCTGGCCATGACGAGCGACGCGCTTTCTTTCGCTGTGTCGGCTGGCTGCCTGCTGGCGATCCGCGGCAGGGAGCCGCGCATCGTCCGGACCGGCGGCGAGCGACAGTCGCGGCTCCGCTCGCAGGTCGGGGAAGGGCTCACGTATATTCTCCGCGAGCCGATCCTGCGCCGGGCCGTGGCCTGGAGCGGCACGGCCAACTTCTTCGTCATCATGGTCGAGACGATCGGGCCGGTCTTCCTCATCCGGGCCATCCACCTGCGCCCCGCCTATGTCGGCGCGCTGCTGGCCCTGGGCGCGACCGGCGGCGTTGCCGCTGGGCTGGCGTCGAGACCGCTGACGCGCCGGATCGGATCGGCTCGGCTGAGCTGGCTGTCGATTTCTGTGTTCACGCTGCCCGGCCTGCTGATCCCGGTGGCCCGGCCCGGCTGGGGGGTCGGGTTGTTCGCCGTGGGCTGGATGTCCTGGACGTTCGGCTCGACGCTCTGCGCCATCGCTTTGACCAGCTACCAGCAGGCCACCTGCCCCGCCCGGCTGCGCGGACGGGTCAGCGCCGCCTCACGATGGGTCAACTGGGGCACGCTGCCGCTTGGCGGACTCGCCGGCGGGGCACTCGGCGCCGTGCTCGGCGTCCACACCACGCTCTGGGTCGCCGTCATCGGGGGCTGCTCGTCGGGCCTGTGGCTCTACCTGTCACCCCTGCGCCGCATTCGCGATCTCCCGACCGGCGGCCTGCAGCCGGCTTAACCGTGAATCCGGTGTCTTGGCCCTTCGCGGTGCTCTGGGAGCACGTGTCGAAAAACGAGGCTCCATGTCACGGGCTTTGCGTTCTGGCCGGAGTCTGCCTTGGCGGGGACGTCGCCGGCGGTCAGGGTGAAGTCGTCGGCCAGGCCGGCAGCTGGGCCGCTGGAGCGGGTCAGCCCCAGAGAGCGGATCTCGGTCAGTACCCGTCCGGCGTCCTGCCAGGTCTTGACGCGGCAGTAAGCAGACAGTTGCCCGTCGGCGGACAACGGCGCAACCGCGCCGAACTCATCTGCAGGGAGGCGGGCGGTGCCTGGCGGAAGGGACTCCGGCCAGGCTCAGTCTGCCTGGACGGCTGCTTGGCATTCTGGGCAGAGGAATGGGCGGCGCTGGGCGACGGCCCGCCAGATGGCGTAGACGACGAAGGGGAATCCCATTTCCGGGATTTCACGTGTTGCCTCGACTGTTCCGTGCGTGGAGCATCGTCCGGTTTGGGTCTGGACTTCCTTGGCCATGGTCTTTCCTCCTGTGAGGGTGGGTGCGTGGCTGTCCGGGTTAGCGTCCGAGCGGCAGCCAGCTGAACTTGCGGAGAGCGATGAGAAGGCCCGCGGCTCCCCAGGCCGCCACGATCAGCAGGTCCAGGCCGGCGAACCCTAGCCCCGTGGTGTGCGGGTTGTAGGCGACGAGCAGCGCGTTGGCCAGGTGGCGGACAGGGAAGATCTCTCCCACGTCCGCCAGCCAGTGCGGCAGTACCGTGACGGCGGCGAACACCCCGGAGATGAAGTAGAGCGGCAGCGTGATCGCCGTGGAGGTGGGCAGCGCGGCATCCTCGTTGCGGATGAGCGAGGTGAGCGCGTAACCAAGGCAGCAGAACGAGGCGGCGCCGATCACCACGGTGACCGCGAGGGCCAGGGCGGTGCGGCCGGGGACGTGGGCGCCGTAGGCGGCCCACCCGATGCCGAGCAGCACGGCGGCCATGACCACCGCGATGACGACCGCGGTGAGCACGCGCCCGGCGATGACGGCAGCGGCCGGGACGGGGGTTGCGCGCCGGCGCTTCAGCACGCCGCGTTCGCGCTGCGCGGTCACGGAGGCCACCAGGTTGCCGAAGCACGCCGCGATAACCCCGAGTGCGATGATGCCGGGCACGTAGTACACCGACGTGCTGATCCGGCCGCCTGCGACCTGGGTGGTGTGCCCGCTGCCGCCGAACACCGACGCGAAGATCACCAGGAACAGCACCGGCAGGGCCAGGGTGAAGAACTGCGACTGGCGGTTGCGGAGAAAGGCGCGCAGGTCGTAGCCGGACAGGTGCAGGGCCATCCTGATCATCGCTGATCCTTCTTGCTCGTAGAGCCGGTGAGGGACAGGTACACCTCTTCCAGGGTCGGGCGTTGGACGTCGAGATCGGGAAGGTCGAAGCCGCGGCCGAGCGCCCAGTTTCCGAGCATCTGCAGGTGGACGAGCGGGCTCTCGCTGTGCAGGACGGTCGATCCTCCCGGCCCTGGCTCGGTCAGCGGGCTTAGCCCGGGTGGCAGGTCACGCGCTTGCACGTGGTCCGGGAGCGTGAAGCTGATGGCGGTGGTCATGTGGTCGCGCCCGCCCAGCGTCTGCGGCGTGCCCTCAGCCACGATGTGCCCGGCGGAGAGCACCGTGATCCGGTCGGCCAGGTATTCCGCCTCGTCCATGTAATGGGTGGTGAGGAACACGGTCTTGCCGAGTTGCCGGAGCCCGGCAACGACCTCCCAGGCGGCGCGGCGGGCGGACGGGTCGAAACCAGTGGTCGGCTCGTCCAGGAAGATGAGCTCTGGGTCGCCGATGAGGGCGAGGGCGAAATCGAGCCGGCGCCGCTGGCCGCCCGA
>DASWFT010000537.1:0-3593 GCA_036394075.1 Streptosporangiaceae bacterium | reverse complement strand
GGGGGTCATCGGACGCGTCGCGCCGCGGGCGGGGCAGGCTGGGCCTGCCCGTATTTCCTGCCTGAGGGGCCGTAGAGGTCTCCGGGGTCAGGGCCGGCCCGCAGGGCCGTCGCGTCAGCGATGCGCAGCAGCCTTGAGGCCGGAGGGACGGCCCCGTACCCTTGCGCGGCGCGTCCCCCGGCCTGGTGCGCGGCAGCTCCCGGGGGTGAGCGGCGGCGAAGCCGCCACCTTCTTGGTCATGGCGGGCGCGGGGCGGCAGGGCCGGGACCGGGACGGCCGGGGCGGCGCCGGGGACGGTAGCTTTTGCCTTCCAGGAGCAGGTGGTGGCTGGTGTTCAGGACCCGGTCCAGGATGGACTCGCCGACGACCGCGTTGGGGAACAGCGGGTACCAGTCGGCCGGGCTGCGGTTGGAGGTCAGGATCAGCGACCGGCCGGGGCGGCCGATCCGCTCGGTCAGCAGCTCATACAGGTCATCAGCCTGGGCGGCGGTGAACTCGCGCATCGCGAAGTCGTCCACGATCAGCACGGCGGGCCTGGCGAGCTTGCGGACGCGGGCCTCGAAGCTGCGGTCGGCGTGCCCGCCGGCCAGCTCGGCCAGCAGCCGGGAGCAGGTGGTGAACGCGACGTCGTGGCCGCGGCGGCAGGCCTGGTGGCCCAGCGCGGCGGCCAGGTGGCTCTTGCCCACGCCGACCGGGCCGTAGGCGAGGATCCCCTCCCCGGCCGCGATGAACTCCAGCCGGGCCAGGTCGCGGATCTGCGCGGCGGGCAGCTTGGGGTTGTAGCCGAAGTCGAAGTCCTCCAAGGTGGCCTGCCCGGGGAAGCGGGCGGCCCTGATCCGCCGGGTGATCTTGGCGGCGTCGCGGCGGGCCAGCTCGTCCTCGCACAGGACCTGGAGGAACCCGGCGTGCCCGAGGGTCCCGGCGCGGGCCTCGGCCAGCCGCGCCTCCAGGGTGTCCAGGATGCCGGACAGGCCCAGCGCTTTGAGGACGGGGGCGAGCCCGGCCGGGGTCCCGGCGGCGGTCACCGGGGCTCACCGCCGAACGCGTCCGGTCCGCGCAGCCAGGCGGGCACGCCGACCCCGGGCAGCGGCAGCTGGACGCCGTCGTGCTCGGTGCCGGCGGCCAGGATGCCCTTGACGGTGCGGTAGGACGGGTCGCCGGCTTCCAGGGCCCGCGCGCAGGCCGCCTCCAGCCGGGCATCACCGTGCCGCTGGCCCAGCCGCAGCACGCCCTGCGCCTGCCGCAGCCGGAACAGCGCGTTCACCGACAGCAGCTCACCGACCAGGTGGTCGCAGGCCGGCCCCACCAGCGCCGCCTGGGCCTGGCACCAGGCCGGGGTGCGCATGAAGAACCCGGTCTTGTGCTCGGGCAGGTCGGCCCAGTCGGTGCGCCGCCCGCGGGGCTGGAACAGGTGCGTCTTGACCAGCTCGCCGTCCAGGTAGAACTCCACCGCGGCGGCCGTGGCGCGGGCGTCCAGCCGCTTGCCGATCAGCCGGTACGGCACCGAGTACAAGGTGCGGCCCACGATCACGTGCGCGTCCGGGGCGACCTTGGGCCGGCTCCAGGTGGCCGGCTCGAACGGCGCCTCCGGCAGCGGCAGCAGCGCGCCGGCCTCCCCGGCGGCGAACACCTCCGCGACGGTGCGGCCCTCCAGCGCCCGCGGCCGGCGCTGCCCGGCGACCTGCACGCACCAGGCCTCCGCGTCGGCGGTCATCGCGGCCAGCGAACCCCAGCTGCGCCCGGCGAAGAAGCTAGACCGGATGTACCGCTGGTGCGCCTCGATGACAGCCTTGTCCCGCGGATGGTAGGCGCGCGCCGGGTCGACCAGGCACCCGTAGTGGCGGGCCAGCTCGGCATACCCCCGGTTGATCTTCGGGTCATACAGGTCCGGCTTGCACACCCCGGCCTTGAGGTTATCCGGGGTGAGCTTCTTCGGGACCCCGCCGAAGAACTCGAACGCGGCCACGTGCGCCTCCACCCAGGCCCGCTGGGTCATGCTCACCGCCGGGCGGACGAACAGATACCGCGAGTAGGGCAGCACCATCGAAAACGCCCACAGCCGGCGGCGCCGGCCCGTCGCCGGATCCGGCCACAGCCCCAGGTACCCGTAATCCACCTGAGCTTCGGCTCCCGGCGGCACCGGCGGCCGGGCCATCCGCACCTGCTCGGCCCGCGTCCCTTCCGGGAAATGCGCTCGCACGTACCGGCGCACGCTGGCCACGCTGGCGGTGAGCCCCTGCTCGTCAGCTAGCCGCTGGTGGATCACCGATACCGGGACCACGCCGAGCAGCCCGGCGATCCGGTCGTGATGAGCCGCGATCTCGCGCCAGGACACCTGCCGCACGCCCGTGCCGGCCACCTGCGGGAACCACTGCCGGGCCAGCGCACGCCACTGCTCCGGCGTCACCGGCGGGCCGCCCGGCACCATGCCGGCCGCCTCCGCCGGCGCCACGTACCTGCGGACGGTCTTGGCATCCACCCCCAGGCTCCGCGCCACCTCCACCTTCGGCCGTCCCGCGTACCAGTGCTCCAGGATCTCCGTGACATCGACCATCGTGAACGTCCTCCTCGCCATCTCGGTCCTCCGTCCAGAAGCGGACGAAAGACACACTCAGCTCAAAGGACCAGGAACGGAACCCTCCGCACCGCCGGCGCCTAGGGAAACGCTGATCGAGGGGGTAGGGAATTACCTGATCGCGGCGGGTCCCCAACTAGGGAATTTCGTGATCGTCAGCACTTGGTCAACTCGAAGGCGGCCAGATACTCAACCAGGTAGCCGTTCTCGAACAACTCAGCCAAAGCATGGCGCACTGGCTCGTCTCGAACGAAGCCAGCTTCCCAACAATCGCATCGCCAAAGTCAGCGGGATGGATCTGAGCACCCGATCGGCAGCCTCGATCTCGAAAGACCCCGAGGATCTTGTCAGCTTCGGGACTCATCGTCCTCCCCCATGGCTTGGTGCTTCGGTCCCAGCATGTTTTACCAGACCGGGGTACGATGCGGGGCCGGATCCGGGGGTTGAATTCCGCCAACTTCCTGCCAGCCGTCGGCCCGTATCTATCAGAGGTAGTGCGCCATTACCTCTGATAAGCTAGGCATGTGGCAACGATCCGCTCCATCGCCCCGGCCGCCGCAGGCGTCACCCTCGGCCAGGCCGCAGACGCCTACCTCGCCACCCTGCGCGGCACCGAGCACGCCAGCACCCGCCGCACCTACGGCCGCATCCTCCGCTGGGTCGTCGCCGAGTTCGGCGCGGACTCGTCCCCGGACATCGGCGCCGAGCGGTTCGCCGCCTGGTTCGCTGCCCAGTGGGGCGACCGGGCCCCGTCGACGTGGAACGTCTCCCTCGACGCCATCCGCTCGGCCGCCGCGTACTGGCAGCAGCAGGGATGGATCACCGCCGACCCCTCGCGGATGCTGAAGCGCCGTAAGCCGCGGCCTGACCGCGCCCGGGCGCTGTCCTGCAGCGAGGTCGAGCAGCTGCTCACCCGCGAGGACATAGGGCTGCGCGAGCGCACCCTCTGGCGCATGCTCTACGAGACCGCAGCGCGCTCGGCCGAGGTGCTCGCGCTCAACGTGGAGGACCTGGACCT
>DASWFT010000536.1:0-19532 GCA_036394075.1 Streptosporangiaceae bacterium | reverse complement strand
GCTGACCAGGTGGACAGCGCGATCCAGCAGATCCGCGACGCGGCTGACCAGCTCGCGGCGGAGCAGACCCAGTGGTCCACCACCGCCGAACGGCTGGACACCCTGGTCGGGGAGCTGGATATCGCACTGCAAGGTAGCGTCGGGAGCGCCCGCCGGTGAGCGAACTCGACGCCGAGCTCACCGCTGAGCTGACCGAGATCTTCCGCGAAGAGGCGACAACGCGGCTCGATCGGATGGACGAGGCGCTGCTCGCGATGGAGTCCGGCGATGCGGGTGCCGAGGCCATCGACTCGCTGTTCCGTAATGCGCACACCATCAAGGGGTCGGCCGGGATGCTCGGCTTCGACGACATCCGTACGCTTGGGCACGCCGTCGAGGACGTTCTGTCCAGCGTGCGCGAGGCAGGGGTGTTCCCGCCGGAACTCGCCGGGCCGCTGCTGCGCGCGACGGCGGCACTGCGCGCGCAGGTCGCTGGCTCCGAGGAGCCCATTGACGGTCTTATCGATGTTCTGGCGGCGATCCGCGCGACGCACCCGAACGGCCATGCCCGCATTCCTGTGGCGAGCGCACCTGAGCCGGACATGGCCGGGCCGGGCGTGGCTGAGCCGGGTGTGGCTGAGCCGGGTGTGGCTGAGCCGGGCATGCGTGAGCCGCCTGAGCCGAGCCCGGCTCGGCCCGGCCCGCCTGGGCCGGGCCGGGCCGAGCGGCGGACGCTGCGGGTTCCGGCCGAGAAGATCGACCATCTGCTCGACGTTGTCGGTGAGGTCATGCAGCAGCGGCGCCGGTTGACTCACTCGCTGACGCAGGAGGGGCCGCTGTCGCAGGACATCGCCGAGGTGCTCGGTGTCGGCGATCGCCAGTTCAACGAGCTCAAGGACATCGCGGTCGGGTTGCGGACGCTCCCGCTCGCTGTGATCACTGGGCCGTTTCCGCGTGTAGTCCGGGATTTCGCGCACGCGGCGGGCAAATTTGTCGACTTCGTCGTCACGGGCCCCGACACGGAGCTCGACCGGGTCATCCTGGAGAGCCTGTCCGAGCCGCTCGGGCACCTGCTGCGCAATGCCGTCAACCATGGCATCGAGTCCCCGGAGGAGCGTCAGCGTGTGGGCAAGCCGCCACGCGGACGCGTGGAGGTCCGTGCCGTACCGCGTGGCAGCCTCGTCGAAATCGTGGTCGCGGACGACGGCAGGGGCGTCTCGCCAGAGGTGATCGAGGAGGCGCGGCGCGAGGGGTCCCTCGCGGACGTGCTGGCGCGCGCAGGCTATTCGACGGCAGAGCAGGTGACGGACCTCGCCGGCCGTGGCGTCGGCCTCGACGCCGTCAAGATATACGCCCAATCCCTCGGGGGCAGCCTGGAGGTACGCAGCGAGCCCGGCCGGGGGATGGAGATCATCCTGCTGCTTCCCCTCGCGCTTGCGCTGCTTGAAGTGCTGCTCTTCGAACGCGGCGGGGCCGTCTACGGCGTGCCCCTGGCCGCGGTGGAAGAGGTCGTGACGCTGACCGGGACCTCTACGCTCGAAGGCCGGCCCGCCCTGGAGGTCCGGGGTCGGCCACTGCCGGTCGCCGACTTCGCCACGCTCGTTGGTGCGAGGGCGCCGCCGCTGGGAAGCCTCCCGCCCGCGCTCGTTGTTTCAGCCGGCGGCCGCCGGACCGTCGCGGCCTGTGACGCGCTGCGTGGCGAGGAGGAGGTCGTGGTCAAGCCGCTCGGCCCGATATCTGGCGGCGTCGACGGTTACCTCGGTGCGGCCATCCTTGGCGATGGACGGATTGCGCTCCTGGTCGAGCCGACCATGCTCACCCGGGGACGTCGGCGTGTCACCGGGACCGCGCCGCCTGTGGCCACCCCGGCTGTGGCCCCCAAGGTCCTCGTTGTCGAGGACTCGTTCACGGTCCGCGAGCTTCAGCGCAGCATCCTCCAGGCCGCCGGCTATCCGGTCGTGACCGCGCGCGACGGGCGTGACGCGATCGAGGCCCTCGATCGTGACCCGGAGATCGCGCTCGTGATCACCGACTTTGAGATGCCCGAACTCGACGGACTCGAACTGACGCGCGCGATCCGCGCCGACGCTGCGCGCTCGTCGCTGCCGATCATCATCGTCACCTCGCGCGGATCCGAGGACGACCAGCGTAAGGGGATCGAGGCCGGCGCCGACGCCTACATGGTGAAACGGAGTTTCGATCAGCAGGCTCTGCTGGCTACGGTCGAGCGGCTTGTCGGCCGGTGACAGGGTGAAGGCGCTGCGTGTGCTGGTGTGCGAGGATTCCGTGGTCTATGCGACCGCGCTGCAGCAGATGCTCGAATTTGAAGGCGACATCAAGGTCGCCGCGGTCTGCGCCACGGCCGAGGATGCGATCGCCGCCCTGCCCAGGGTCGAGCCGGACCTTGTGACCATGGATGTCGAGTTGCCCAGCCTGGACGGGCTCGAGGCGGTCGAGCTAATCATGAGCTCCCGGCCATTGCCGATCCTCGTTCTTTCCGCACATCTCGGTCCCGGAAGCGACAAGGCGGCGGCAGCGCTCGCCGCTGGGGCGCTCGATGCCCTGGCCAAGGATGATGTCGACCTGCGCGACCGGGCGGGCGCCGCGGGAGCCGCGTTCCGGCATCGTGTCAGGGTGCTCGGCCGGGCGCACGTGATCCGCCATCCGCGCGCCCGGCTCACCGGCGCGCCGCACACGGGCGGCCCGCGGCACCGCGCGGCCGTGATCGGCATGTGCGCGTCGACAGGTGGCCCGCAGGTCCTGGCCCGCCTGCTCGATGCGCTCCCGGCCGACTACCCGATCCCGCTCCTGGTCGTGCAGCACATCTCTGCGGGGTTCACCGAAGGACTGGTCCGCTGGCTCGACCAGTCCGTGCGGTTGCCCGTCGGTATCGCCGCGGACGGGGCGCAGGCAAGCCACGGCGCCTGGATCGCGCCGGAGGGCGCACACCTCAAGCTCGCGGCCACTGGGCGGTTGTCTTTGGACAGGCGCACCGTCGCCGGGCGCCATCGCCCGTCCGGTGACGTCCTTCTCGGGAGCATCGCTACCGCCGCCGGGAAGCTGGGCGTCGGCGTCGTGCTCACCGGGATGGGCAGCGACGGTGCCATCGGCGCGGCGGCGTTGCGACGCACCGGCGGGCTCGCGATCGCGCAGGACGAGAAGTCGTCGGCCGTGTACGGGATGCCGAGGGCCGCGATCAACCTCGGGGTCGATGTCGTGCTGTCCCCGGGCGAGATCGCCGCGAGCTTGCTGGGGCTAAGTCATGAGCGGCTTCCGGGGGTCCGGTGAAGAATCCCCTCGCCGAGATCGCGGAACTCATCCTCCGGGAGACCGGGGTGGCGCTGCCGGCGGCCCGGGAGGCCGCTCTGCGAGCCGCCGTGGGCCGCGCGGCGCCTGGACTCGATCCGGGCGCCTTCCTGCGGGCGACGTCGGATCCCGTGGGCGGCCGCGCTCTCCTGGAACGGCTGATCGACCACGTGACGAACCAGGAGACGACCTTTGTCCGGGACCGGCGCCAGCTCGGCACGATCGCATGGCACAGCCTTCTGCGGGGCGTCCATGCGGCAGGGTCGGGAACAATCCGGGTGTGGAGTGCCGGATGTGCGAGCGGCGAGGAGGTCTACACGCTCGCGCTGCTCGCTGCTGAGGCCCTTGCGCCGGCGCGGACCCCGGTTGACGTGCTCGGAACGGATATCTCCGGCGCTGCGCTCGCCGCTGCCGCCGTCGGCCAGTACCGCGAGCGGGCGGTACGCGCGCTGGATGCGTCACTGCGCCAGCGCTACCTCGAGCGGCAGGCGGATGGCAGCTATCTAGTTGGTGAGCAACTGCGCGCGCTGGTGCGTTTCCGCCGCCACAACCTCGCCCGTGGCCCGTTTCCGCCACTGGGTGAGGTCGGCTTCAACCTCGTCGTCTGCAGGAACGTGCTCATCTACTTCAAGGCGCCGCTCGTCGAGCACGTGATCGATTCGCTCGGGCGGTCTTTGCGCCCCGGCGGCGTGCTCGTGCTCGGCGCCGCGGACGCCCTCCAGCGGATGACCGTGTCACCGGCGGTGCGGCCCGGTGGGCCCGCAGCCGGGGCGGGGTCGCCGAAGCGCCCGCTCCGCCGCCCGCTCGGGCGCCAGCGCCAGCCGCAGCCGTCGTCGCGCGACGAGTGGCTGGCGGCGGCCCTGGACGCGGCCGACAAGGGTGACCGCGAGGACGCCCTGGCCGCGGTGGTGACGCTGCTCCTGGACAACCCACTCGATGCCGACGCGCATTTCGTTCAGGGGCTCGTCACGCTGGAGGCGGGCGAGCCGGCGAAAGCCGCGGCTGCGCTTCGCCGTGCGCTGTACACCGACGCCTCTTTCGCGCTCGCCGCGTTCACTCTTGGCCGTAGCTACGACGCTCTCGGTGACGGGCCAGCGGCGCGGCGCGCCTACGAACAGGCCCTGCGCACCCTCGACCCGGAAGATCATCGACATGAGCTGATGCTCCAGCAGGTCGACATCGGCGACATCGCCGCAGCGTGCCGTGCACGACTCAGCGTCCGGCCATGAGGATCGACGGCGTTCGCGCGGCCCTCGGCCGTCTGCCCGCCGAAGCTGTCCACTGAAGTTGCCTGCCGAAGTTGCCTGCCGAAGTTGCCTGCCGAAGCCGCCCGGCCGAAGCCGCCCGGCCGAAGCCGCCCACCGAAGCCGCCGGGTACCCAGCCGCATTTTGCATACAGGAGCCGATATGCTAAATCCGTGGCCGTGGGGAGATCAACATGACCATAGACGCGGGATCGGCAGGTCGGGCCGGGGCCATCACCCCCGTGCCACGACCGGTGCCGTTGCGGCAGTCGGTCTACGAGGCGCTGGTAGAACTGGTTGTCGGCGGTCGGCTTGGGCCTGGCGAGCACCTGGTCGAGACTGAACTCGCCCGCCAGCTGGGGGTGAGCCGCCAGCCGGTCCGTGAGGCACTGCACCGCCTGGAGGCCGAGGGTTGGGTCGACCTGCGGCCCAGCCAGGGCGCGTTCGTGCATGTGCCCACCGACCAGGAGGTGGACGAGCTGCTGGACGTCCGGGAATTGCTCGAGATTGAGACGGCCCGGCTGGCCGCGCGCTCGGCCAGCGCCACGGGGGTGGCCCGGCTCCGGGCGATCTGGCGGGACGGCGAGACCGCGGTCGCCTCCGGGGACACCGAGCGTATCGTCGCCGCGAACAATGAATTCCACGCCGAACTGGCCAGCGTGGCGGGCAACGCCGTGCTCGCCCAGCTGGCCGCCATCGTGAGCCGGCGCGTCCGCTGGTATTACCGGATGGTCGCGCCGCTGCGCGCCCAGGAGTCGTGGGCCGAGCACCAGGAGTTGATCGACGCCGTGGAGGCGGGGGACGCGGAGAAGGCGAGCGAGGTCGCACAGCGGCACACCGAGCGCACCCGGTCGGCCCATCACCCGCCCGCCGCAGCCAGCGGCTAGCACCCTGAGGGCAGCGTCGGTCAGTACCACTGCTGCGCTCCGGTGCCGTTGCACCGGTACTGCCAGAGGACGGTGCCGGCGAAGATGGATCCGTGTGGCACGTCCATGCAGAGGCCGGAAAGGTGGTTGACAAGGTTGTACACCGGCCATCCTCCGTCATACCGTCCGGTGAACACAAGGCTCCATTGCTGGTCGTAGGTGCCGTTGCAGGTCCATTGAATGATGCTGGATTGCGGGACGGCGCTCCCGCCGTCCATGCACATACCGCTGTTGGTGTTGACCAGCTGGTAGTATCCGTCTTGGTTTCGTACCGGAAGCCACCACTGCGTCGAGGTGTTATTCCAGGTGAGCTGGTCGACCGCGGCTCCACTGCTGGTGCTGGAGTGGTACACCTCCAGCGCTAGCTGGGAATTGGTGTTGAACCAGGTCTCTGCTTCGTCCTGGTTATTGACGTAGCGACACGTAATGATATGTAGCTGCCAAGAACCGTCCAATGGGCCACCGTAGATTTGGGTGCACCACCAGCCGACTACGTCGCCGTCGAGGTTCTGAAGAGTCTGGCCGACCGAATTGCACGCCGGAATTGACCACATCGCGGGTCTGGGCGCGTGCTGGTAGCTAGCTGAGAATGCTTGTCACGGGGCGCCAGCGCGGTCAGGGCAGGCGGACGATGCTGATGGGGTTGCAGGCCATCGCTGTGGTTCGCGTGCGCACGGATACGAACGTGCGGACAATGCACCACAGTGGTGGACAGGTGCGGTGACAGTTGCACTGGAGCTTGCAAAATAGGTCAGCAGACCGATGTCTCGCCACGTCGGCGCAGGCGATTCTTGCCTTAGATACCGCATCGATCCGCACATGTGTGGCTGACCGGGGTGCATCGCTACGGCTCAGCGACCGGGTCGGATCCTCCGGACCGCGCGGCGTAACCGCGCTTCCTGTAGTGGCTCGAACTGGCTGGCAAGGAATCAAGATGGACATAATGGCGCCGATCCGCACGACCGGGCAGCGCCCGCGCCGCGTCTTCCTTACGCCTGGCCCGGCCGCCGCGGCCGATGCCCGCCGCCACGTCCGGGCGACCATCCAAGCTTCGGGCGTCCCCATCGATGCATACGTCGCTGCCCTGCTCACCAGCGAATTGGTTACCAACGCCATCTGGCACGACGCGAACGAGGACAAGAGGATCCAGTTGGTGATCACCTGGGCTGGCGACGAGTTGTGCGTCGAGGTCCACGACACATCGCCGTACGAGCCGGTGCTGGCCGACGCGCGGCCCGACTCGGAAACCGGGCGCGGTTTGATGCTGGTTGCTGAGCTGTCCACTACCTGGGGTTTCTACAGAACGGACACGGGCAAGGCGGTCTACTTCATGCTTGCGCCCGAAACCGACCTCGACGAGCCGACGATTACAACCGGCGGGACGAACGCGGGTCGCCTGGTCGCGTCGATACCCGATGCGGAGTCATCAGGGAGCGCCGAACTCGATGGATTCTCAGCGCGGTCACCCCGATACGCCGCCGCGGCGGGCCGCCCCGCGGGCGATGACGCGGACTCGTCAGGGAGCGCCGAACTCAATGGATTCTCGGCGCGCTCACCCCGGTACGCTGCCGCGGCGGGCTGCCTCGCGGGCGATGTCTATGCGTGAATGGACATCAAGCTTGTTCAGGATGTGGGAGACGTGGGTAGCCACGGTCCGGCGGGACAGGAACAGCCCGGCCGCGATCTGAGGGTTGGACAATCCCTCCACCACCAGTGCGGTGATCTTGGTCTCGGTCGGTGTGAGGCTGTCCCAGCCACGACGCGCCTGCCGGTGTTTCACGCGCGGGCCGCGACGGATGCCATGCGCGCGGAAGCTGGCCTGTAGCCGGGCGACATCCCGGACAGCGCCGAGCGACCCATAGAGGTCCACGGCCCGGGTGAACGCGGCCCGTGCCTGGCCTCGGTCACCGGTGCCGACGAAGGCCCCAGCGGCGGCCTCCAGCGCTTTCGCGCCCGGCAGTGGCCTGCGGGCGTCGCGATAGCGCTCCGCGGCCCCAAGCAGCCGGCTGGCATCGTGGTCCAGCAGGCCGCAGCAGTGGAGCGCGTTCGCCTGCCGGTGCGGGATCTCCGATTCGGCGGCGAGTGCCACGGCACGGCCGGTGAGGGTCTTCGCAGTACCTAGATCGCCGATCTTCGTGGCCAGCCGGACGGCGTCAGCCAGCAGGTCCTCGGTCTCCTCGAGATCTTCCGTTGCGGCGAACCCGGCGGTCAACACGGCAAGCGCCTCCGCCGGTGAATCGGCGTGCTCGGAGTCCAGGCTGCGGGCGAGCGCCAGCGGGCCGACAAGCCGGTTTCCGATCCGCATCGCATGCGGCGCGGCGGTGGCGAGGTGGCGGCGCGCCGCGGTGATCTCGCCGCGATGGAAGCAGATCACCGCGGCGACGCCGTGATCGCAGCAGGCCGCGGCGGGCTCCTTCAGGTCTTCGTGCAGGACTCCCACCTCGGCCATCGCGTCGTCCCACCGCCCCGTGTCGAAGAGCAACTGGCCCAGGGCGCTGTGCGCCTGGACCAGCCGGACCACGGTGCCGGCCCGGTCGGCAAGCTGCCGGGCCTGGCGGGCGGCGGCGAAGGCCTCCTCGTACCGGTCGAGGTCGCCGAGCGTGACGGCCTGATTGAGCTGCAGCAGCAGCCGTAGGTCGGTCAGTGTCGGCTCAGCCTGGGTCACGGCCAGCGCCCGGTCGAACAGCGGCAGCGCGTCCGCCAGCCGCCCCTGCACTCCGGTCACGATGGCAAGCACGTGCAGTGCCCAGCCGATGGCCCAGTTGTCGCCCGTCTCCGATGCCGCCGCGAGCGCGGCATCGGCGACTTGTCCGGCCTTCTCGACCTGGCCAAGGTAGCTGTGCGCCCGTGCGGTGAGCACGAGCAGCCGGGCCCGGTGCCGGGCCGAGATCCCGGGGGCGGCCAGCGCCTGGTTCAGAGTGTCCAGGGACTCCGCGGACCGTCCCGCCTGCATGCGGCACTGCGCCAGTGTCCAGTGCAGGTCAACGACCAGATCAGGCTCGGCGGCGTGGGCCAGAGCGCGGTCCGCCACCCGCTCGGCCTCGGCCGCGTCGCCCACCCGGTAGAGGGCGTCAGCGAGTCGGCCCACGAGACGGTCATGCTGGGCCGAGCCAACCGGGGAGCTGGCGACTGCCTGCCGGAGGAGTGCTGCCGCAGCGCGGGGCGCCTGGCCGACCAGCAGCGGTCCGGCGCGGGCCAGCCAGCTTAGGATCCATTCATCCACCGGCTCGGTCGTGCCGCCGGATCCGCCGACTGCCGACAGCAGCTGCCGGGCGACCCGGTCGACCGGTGCGCCGGCCTCAGCGAGGGCACGGCCGGCGTCGCGGTGCCAGGCGGCGCGCACGGGGGCCGGGATCTCGTCGTACAGCGCTGCGCGGATCATCGGGTGCCGGAACCCCAGGCCGCTGCCCGACTCGGCCAGCACACCGGCGGCGCGCGCCTCGTCAACGGCCGGGATCAGGTCCACCACGCCGCGACCGAGCACGGTCGCCAGGTCCGGCACGGCGAAGTCCACGCCGAGCAGCGCCGCCGCCCGCAGCACCTCACGCACCGGCCCGGGAACGAAGCCGAGGCGGTCCGCTATCGCCGCCGACAGGGAACCTGGCGTGGGGCCACCCGTCAGCTCGACGGCTCCCGCGTCGGTGATGGTCAGGCTGGAGCTGCGGGCGAGCGCCTCGACCAGTTCGGTCAGGTAGAGCGGGTTGCCCGCGGCGCCGTCGGCGAGCCGCAGCAGGTCTTCGTCGGGCTTTCCGCCGGCCAGGGCCTCCACCAGCTCGGCCACCATCGCCTCCGTGAGCCCATCGAGCTGGAGGCGCGCGGCGACACCCGGCGCGTGTCGGAGCGCGAGCAGGTCCTCCCGTTGCGGCACCGGGCGCATCATTCCGACCAGCAGCAGCGGCAGTTGCCGCGCCGACCTCGCCAGGCGCCCCCACAGCGCTACGCTCGCGTGATCTGCCCACTGGAGATCATCAATGACCAGGACCGTCGGCGACGTGGCGCATAGCTCGGTGACGAGCGCGAGCAACTGCTCCGCCAGCGCAGCCGGCACGTCCTCGCCGCGACCGACCGTGGACTCGCCGCGCAGGAGCCGGAGGATCGTGGTCCGCCGTGGATTGGCCGAGGGCTCGCGTACCCGTAAACCCTCCAGGAGCGGCAGCAGCGGCAACGCCTGCCCCAGCTCGTCACCGGCGCCCCAGAACACCTGACAGCCGAGATCAGCGGCTTCCGCGCACGCTGTACCGACGAGCGCGGACTTGCCGATTCCCGCCTCGCCCTCGATCAGCACCGCCCCGCCCCGCCCGGCAGCCACCTCGGTTATGGAGCTGACCAGCCGCGATACCTCGCTGTCGCGGCCGACCAGCCGGTCGGTCAGGGTCGCGGCAGGCACGGAACGAACCGGACTAATAGGATATTACCAGGACAGAAAGTATTTTTCGAGTAATTTATACAAATCGGTCTTCCGGGCCGCAATGGCATTCTTTCCGGCCGCCTTTCCTGCCGCGAACCGTGCTCCAAAGGAGCGTCTGACCGTAATACGGGAGTACGGCCCCGCGCGGCAGTCCCGTTGCCGGATCGCCGCGCCGATGGCCGTTCAGCTAGCCGTGTGGCCGTCAGCTATAGATCCTCACCAGGAGCATAGCGTTCCCGCACCCTGCACTGCAAGTTGCATCGGGGCTTGCAGTGCAGGGGGACATGAATATTACCGCGACTATTACCGTGCACGGAGATGTGAATATTGCTTTAATAAAGGGGCGGCAATTGCCTTCGCAATTTCATTATCTAACTTTTTCGCTAGCTTATGGATAATGCTTACCAGATGTGCATGGAATGGCCAAGGGTTGGAAATAACGTCGCCAGACAGAAGGTACGCCGTGCAGGGCGGCGGAGCTGTACAACGGGCCGCTGGCCTGGGGGATTGCCATGGAGGAGTCATGAAAGTCCGGCGAGCTATCATTATTCCCGCTATCCTAGCGCTCGGCGTAGCCGGATCGATCCTGCCCGGGTTAGCAATGTCCGCGACAGCAGGGCCCGCCGCCAGTGTCCACGTGCACGTAGTTGCCGCGCCGGCGAGCCTCAATGTGTACTATCACGGCTGAACCAGCATGACGTACGGCTGATGGTGGCGCAGATCCATCCAATTCCGCAGAGGATCACCAGCCACCCGTCGCAGTCGGCTCACCTCATGTTCGGAGCGTCGTAGCAACACTTACCCCGTGGTTGCGGCTGCCTATTGAGTCAGTGCTGCCTATTGAGTCAGGGCAGTCGGACGATGCTGATGGGGTCCGGGGCATAGGGGTTCCCCGCGTTGTCAATGAGTTCGATCTCGGCCCGGTCCGACATGATGTGGTACGAGCCGTCCGCCTGGTACTCCCGGATGATCGTGGTCGTGCCATCCGCGTGCGTGTAGCGCTCCTCCGCGTACCCGTTCCCGGCATGCTTCTCGGCGTCCACCGCGGGCTCGTCGCGCCACACGAACCGGTACGGCGCCAGGGGCAGCTTCAACTCGTACGGGTAACCGCTCGTCATGCCGGTGTCCTTCCTGGAACGGGTGATCGCGGTGGACTCGTGCCCGCGCGGGCACGAGTCCACCGCGATCAGGTTAAGGCGTGTCTCGCAGATCTTCAGCCTGCCGCACGGTGTTGGCTGCACAGTCGCCGGAGGGCGCCTCGCGGCGTTGTCGTCATCCCTCCCGACGGCCGCTCACGACGGCCAAGATCTACGAGACACACCCTAGTTCCGCCCGGCGATTAGGCGGCCACTGGCTTGGGTTTCGCTGCCGCCTTTTCGTTGGCGGCACGCACTGCTGCCTCCATCTCCTGCACGCTCGGCTTCTTGCACTTGAACGTCACGATGATCGCCGCCACTGCGCCAAGGGCGGCCCCGAAGATGAAGCCGAATGCCCAGTGGTAGTGCGACGTGCCGTACAGGGTGCCGGTCATGACGAAGGCGGCGCCGCCGCCGGCGAAGCTGCCGCCGAGCGCCTTCCACGCATAGACGGACCCGTAGTTGATGGCGTTGTTGGTCTCGCCGTAGTAGTCCGCCACCATCGCGGCGGTCATCGGGAAGTTGGCTCCGGACAAGCCGCCTGAGATGATCGCGCAGATGACGAACATCGGGGCGCTGTGGTTCAGGCCGGCGACGAGGGTGAGCAACTGGAAGACTACGTTGCCTGAGTACGCGTAGATCATTGTTCTGCGGCGGCCGATATATTCGGAGAGCCACCCGTAGAAGGGCCTGAACCCGCCGTCGGCCAGCGCGAATCCCGCGAAGCCGACGTAGGGTACAAGGCCGGACAGACCCTCCGCTCTCGCGAACGGGACGTAGAAGGCCACGCCGAACAGTGAGCAGCCGACATAGCAGGCGTACTGTATCCCGATCCACTTGGCCTGCGGCGTGCTCCACATCTCGCCGAGGTTGTAGTGCCGCAGCGCCGGCGGGTTGGACAGCAGGTCACGGGTACTGTGCTTCTGCCAGTTGAGTGGGTCGATCGCCTTCGGCCACCAGTTTTTCGGCGGGTCCTTCATGAACCAGCCGGCCAGAGCGATACCGACCGTCATGATGATTCCCTGGACGATGATGTAGTTCTTGACCTGGCTCGTCGTCATGTTGATGGCGCCAGAGCCCGTGGACGCGGCGCCGATGATGAAGATGAACGGAACGGCGCCATAGGCCCAGCCGCCGTTCACGAATCCGGTGCGCCAGCCCTTCTTCTCCGGGTACCACTTGGCCACGATGTTGATGGCACTTGAGTAGACCATCCCGGAGCCGATGCCGCCGAGGACGGCGTAGCTCAGGTAAGCAGTCCAGATGGAGGTGGACGTCGCTAGCCAGGCGTAGGCCACGATCCCGCAGATCACGCCGCCGATGATTGTCGCCCACCGGACGTTGAGGATTCCGCGGTTTCGCAGGTAGCCGGTAAGGATCTGGACGAACGACTCGAAGATGACGTAGAAGGAGAACAGCCAGAAGGTCGGGGCGTTTCCCCAGTTGTGTGCCGTCTGGAGCGAGCTGGACAGCGAGCCCCACGTGTACTCCAGCAGGCCGGCCAGACACATGGCAAACCACGCCGCCATGATCACGACCCAGCGGTCGTAGCCGAGAATCTGCTTTGGTTCCTCACCGACCCGGAATACCCGGCCGGTGTCGTTGGTAGTTATTTGATACGTACCATGTTCTTCGGTTGCTGCGCCCATGGGTCGCCACCGATACCTCTCGTACGAGACGCTATTGGCTCGTGTTCCGGCCCGGCGGATGCCGGGCCGGCTGCTGTGCTCGGGGGTCGTCCCGCCGGAATTCACGGGACGGCACGGAGGTTGGTATCGATCAAGGCTGTATCGGGCCCGGGATTGCACCCCCGAGCCCCAGCCGGTGAAGGGCAGGGGCGTCGCGCCAGGTTCTGGTAGGGATCCGCGCGGCGCCCTTGGTCCTGGGGCGGCCGTGGCGGCCCCCGCGACGCCCAGGTTCCCGCCGCCGGGCCGCGCTGTGTCCGGTGGCGGCGGTATCTCCGTCGATCCGCCATGTGCGCCTCCAGATCCGGGCCGCAGGCCGCTGCGCCTTCGGTCCTCAGGTCTCCAGTCCGAGCGCCTGGAAGAGGGCGCTCTGCTGTGGTCCATCGCTTGCTGCCGCGTAGAGCTCGTCGAGGCCCCAGCCTGCCTCGTCGAGCAGTTCAGCCGCCTGGTCGAAGAGCGGCGAGCGCTCCGCGGAAGGAACGTTCTTGATCACCAGATGGCCGACCACCTGGATGACCGCCTCGCGTAGCAGTTCCCGCCGCCCGCCGGTGGGCCGGGCCACGCCCGGCATCAACGGGATGATCCTGGCCCCTGGGCCCGGCGTGAGCTGGCCGTTCGGTCCGCTCATGACTGGCCTCCCGGCACCGAGGGCGGCGAAGGCGCCGATGGCGCCGATGGCGCTGATGGCGCCGCAGGAGCAGAGCGCGCCGATGGCGCCGGGGGAGCGGAGAGAGCGGCGAGTTCAGCGCGCAACCGTTCCGCCTCGCCCGGCCGGGCCAGGTCGATCACCTCGACCAGCGAGAAGGCCCGCCCGCCCGGCGAGCCATCGGCAAGCCGGACGGCCGCCGTCTCGGTGAACACCTCGAACCGCTGACTGGCCGCTTTGGGCCCGATGGCCAGCACATAGGTCAGCACAGCATGACGGTCGGGCAGGTAGCGCTGCTGGTGACCGTGGTCAAAGCTGATCTGCCATTGCGCGGGCATCACGTTCCTTCCGCAGTGCTGGCCCGGGGGGACACAGCGTCCCCTGGGGAGACCCTGGACCCCGTGAGCCCGGACCCCGTGAGCCCGGAACCTCCCGTTGGCCGCGCTGCTGGTCCGGGGGGACGCGGTGCTGGCCCGGGGGGACCGGGGGGACGCTGTGCTGGCCCGGGGGGACACGGCGTCACCCAACGGAGGCCCCGGACCCATGGCCCGGAGCCTCCCGCGGGTTTGGCGGTGGGCACGGCGACGGGCCTCAGGCGCCGATGCCCCGGTTCAGCGGCATGGAGTAGGTCTCGTCCTTGAGCCGGGCGTGCTTCTCCGGGTCCTCGCCCTCGCGCAGCTCGGCCGGGACGTCCATGCCGATGTCCTGCCAGTTGCGGTTGGCGGCCACCTGGGTCGCCGCGACGTGCTCGGGCAGCATGTGCCCGAACCGGCCCTGCATGGCCAGGTAGTCGGTAACCGGGCGCTGCACCGGCGGGTGGAAGTAGTGGTACTCCCGGTTCTCCGGGTCGTACTCCCACACCGGGAACAGCCCGGCCTCCACGACTCGCCGGCCGAGCTCGACCGTCATCGAGGTCTGGTAGACCCAGCCCTTCTGGCACGGCGTGTAGCAGTGCATGAACGCGGCGCCGCGCAGGTTCAGGCCCTTGCGGGTCTTGTTCATCAGGTCGACCGGGTAGCCGACTGTCGTGGTCGCCACATAGCAGTGCGGGTGCCCCTCGGCCATCATCTTGGCCAGGTTCTTGGGCGGTAGCACCTTGCCCGCCGGGTTCGCCTTGCCGAACGGCGTGAACGTCGTCAGCCCCGCATACGGCGTGGTCGGCGATACCTGGATCCCGGTGTTGGCGTAACACTCGTTGTCGTAGCAGATGAAGAGTGCGTCGTGGTTGCGGTACAGCGCACCGGAGATCGAGCCCAGCCCGATGTCGGCGGCGCTGCCGTCGCCCGCCATCACGATGATGTTCGGGTACGGGCCGGGGTGACGGCCCTTGCGGATCATCGCCTCATAACCCGCGGCCATGCCAGAGGTGAACGACCCGCCGCTGGCGATCGGCGTGTGCGCCCACGGCACCGTGTACGGGGTGCACAGGTAGGTCGAGTTGGCCACGTACATGCAGCCCGTGGGGCCGGCGACAACCGTGTCCTGCCCGGCCGCCTTGAGCACCCACCGGTACTCGATGGCCGGCCCGCACCCCGCGCAGGTCCGGTGGCCGGCCTGATAGGGGTCCTCGTCGGGCATGTCGGGCAGGTAGTGGAGGTCGCGGCCGGCGTCGTCATCAGTGGCCGCGCCTCGGCCTTCCTCCTCCAGCAGCGGGAGGAACTGGCGGGTGACTTCGATGGCCATCAGTGGGCTCCTTGTGCTCGCGCGCTCGTCATTCCTCGAATCCCACTCATTCTTCAAATCCCACCCAGTGCGCCGGCTTCTCGACACTGCCGCGCTCGACGGCCTGGGTGAGCTTGCCCGCCATCCACTCGAACTCGGCTGTCGGCACGGTCTCACCGCCGAGGCCGGCCATGAACGACGTCACAAGCGGGCGGTTCTCCGCGTGGTACAGGGCGGTGGTCACGTCCGGCGCCAGGATCCCGCCATAGGTCGAGCCGCCGAGCCCGAGGTTGGTCTCCACGACGCCCACGGCCTTCACGCCGCGCAGCACGGCCCGCAGGTCCGGGCTCGGGAACGGGCGGACCCAGAGCAGCCGGGCCATCCCAACCTTCACGCCCCGCTCGCGCAGCCGGTTGATGGCGGCGCGGCAGGTGACCGAGTGGCCGCCGGAGATCACGATCGCGATCTCGGCGTCCTCCAGCATGTACTCCTCGACGAAGTGCGGGTACTGCCGCCCGAAAACCCGGGCGAACTCGTCGGTCTTCTCCCGGATAACGGGGATCGCGTCCTCCATGGCCCGGGCCCGCTCCAACTGGAGCGGCGGCCCCTGCGACGGGTGGATCTGCGGGCCGTGCGACAGCGGCTGCCGCGGGTCGAGCGGGAACGGCAGCCGGTACGGGGGCAGGTAGCTGTCCACCTGCGCCGCCGACGGCATGTCCACCTCGCCCGAGATGTGCGACACGAAGTACCCGTCCTGCACGACCATCTGCGGCAGCAGCACCCGCGGGTCCTCACCGATGGCGTAGGCGATCAAGCTCTTGTCGAACTCCTCCTGCGGGGTGGCCGCCCAGCCCATCAGCCAGCCCATGTCCCGGGTGCACAGCGCGTCGGTGTGCTCCGAGCCGAAGTCGCCGGGCGGGTCCAGGGTCCGGTCGGCGATCGACATCTGGATCGGGATCCGCGCCCCCGAGATGATCGAGTACATCTCGTACGCGTAGGTCACGCCGACCCCGGAGGAGCCGGTGAAGGCGCGTGCGCCGCACGACCCGGCGCCGAACGCGGCCGACAGCTGCGCGTGCTCGCCGTCGGCGTGGATGTACTCGGCGTCCAGGATCCCGTCCGCGATGAACTGGGCCAGGTTCATCATGATCGCTGTGTACGGCCGGATCGCGTATGCGGTGATCACGTCGACGTTGGCGTAGAGGGCGGCGTACGCCGCCGCCGCGCATCCGTTCAGCCGCTTGCGGGTGCCGGCCAGTTCGGCCAGCCGCCGCTCGCCCTCAGGTGTCCGCAGGCCCGGACCGTAGGCGGGCGGCTTGGACCAGGCGCCCTCGACATGAACGGCGGTCACTGGATCACCCCGGAATCTCCGTTCGGATGGATTGTGCTTTTTCCGTTGGACGGGACCGCCTGCCGCCGGGCGGCGTCGTACTCGGCGATCGTCTCCTCGATCAGTTGCTTGGTGAACGCCGACTGCTCGGCGTGCGCACCGTCGTAGGGCGCGAACGCGGTCTCCATCCGGGTCACGTCCGCCGGGTCGTCGAAGTCCATCTCCGGCACCTTCTCCAGGCAGCCGGTCGGGCATTCCTGCACGCAGACCAGGCAGCCCTTGCAGTACGTGGTGCGGATCGAGTAGTGGCCGTTCTCCCGGGTGTCGCGCATCACGCTGACGTCCGGGCAGACGATGTAGCAGTTGTCGCAGCCGTTGCAGACGCCGCAGCTCATGCAGCGGTCCGCCTCGGCGACCGCCTGCTCCTGGCTGTAGGCGAGGGTCACCTCGACCTTCTGGCTGCGGCGCCGCTCGGCGGCGGGGGAGAGCGGCGCCTCGATGCGCGGCGCGTGCCGGAAGTAGGCGGAGTTCAGGCCCGCGTACGGCATGACCTCGACCGGCGGGTCGGGTTTGAGTTCCTGCGCGGTGAGCAGGCGATCGATGTCGCGGGCGGCCCGCTTGCCGTCGCCGAGCGCGTCCACCACCATCGACGGGCCGCGCATCACGTCCCCGCCGACGAAGACATTGCCCTCGACCCGGCCGTGCTCGTCGGCGGTGATGATCCCGCGGTCGTTGAGGTGCTCGGGGAGCCATTCCAGCTGCTGGACCTGGCCGATCGCCACGAAGATGGTGTCGCAGGCCACCTCACGTTCGGTGCCCGGCACCATTTCCGGGCTCACGCTGCCGCTCTCGTCCTTCTTGAGCCGTGCCTCGCAGAGCACGGCCCCGGTGACGTGCCCATCCTCGGACAGGACCCGCACGAGCGAGGAGTTGGGCGAGAAGGCCACTCCTTCGTCCCTGGCCTGCTCAAGGTCCTCCGGGACGATCAGCAGTTCTTCCTCCGATTCGAGAGAGACGATCGTGGCCTCGCCGCCGCCGAGCCGGATGGCCGAGCGCGCGGCGTCGGAGGCGGTGTTGCCGCCGCCGATCACCAGCACCTGGCGGCCCACCTTCACCGGGCGGCCAAGACCGGCCTCGCGGAGGAACTCCAGGGCGCCGGTGACGCCGCGGGACTGGATCCCGTCGATCGGCAGCCGCTTGCCCACGTCCTGGCCGAGCGCCAGGAAGGTGGCGGCGTAGTTGCGCAGTTCGTCCCAGCTGATGTCCTCACCGGCCCGGACGCCGCAGCGGATCTCGATGCCACCGAACGCGAGCAGCTTGGCGATCTCCGCGTCGAGGATCTCCTCGGGCAGGTGCCAGTGCGGGATGCCGGCCCGGAGCATCCCGCCCGGCTTGTCCAGCGCCTCGAAGATCACGCTGGAGTAACCGAGCCGCCTCAGGTGATAGGCGCAGGCCAGGCCGGCGGGCCCGGAGCCGACTATGGCGACCGTGGTGCCGTTCAGCGCGGGCAGCGAGCCCGCGATCGGGTTCTCGGGCAGCGCCAGCCCGTAGTCGCCCAGGAAGCGCTCGACGCTGCGGATCCCGATCGGCTCGTCATGCTCGGCCCGGTTGCACGCCGTCTCGCAGGGGTGGTAGCAGACCCGGCCGGTGACCGACGGCATCGAGTTGTCCTCGAGGATTGTCAGGTAGCCGTCGAGATAACGCTCGTGCTTCACGTAGTCCAGGTATTTCTGGATCTGCTCGCCGGTGGGGCAGGCGTTGTTACACGGTGGCGTCTTGTCCTTGTAGACCGGCCGGAAGAACCGGAAGTTGCCGGTCGGGAAGAGCCGCTGCCCGTCCTTCTCGGTCGGCGGCGGCGTCACGCCGGCGATGGGCAGTTGCAGGTGCGCTGGAACCCGGGTGCCGCGTACGGACATGGAGTCTCCTCGCTGTGGCGGGTGTCAGCCGGCTGACGCGGCGTGGGCGGCGGGGACCGGCGTTGCCGCCCCGGGGGTGGTAGCTGCGCGCGGGAACTCGAGCACCTTGTGCTGCTCGACCCCGCGCATCATGGCGTCACGGTCGGCGACCTCATTGGCCACCGCGTCCACCGGAAGCTCACCGGCGGCCGCGATCAGCGCGCCGATCAGCGGGGCGGCGATGCCCAGGCCGATCGCGAGGCGTTCCTCCGCGCCCTCGGTGGACATCCGGTCGTAAGCGAGCTCACCCAGGTCCCTGACGAACATCCACGGGCTGCTCCCGTGCTGCTCGGCCAGGCCGACCGCGTCCACGACCACCAGCTTGGCCAGCTTGGCCTGCATGGAGTCGGGCAGGAACTTCAGCAGGTACTCGGGATCGCGGGCCGAGTTGATGACCAGAATGCCCGAGCGATCCGGAGTGCCGCGCAGGAAGTTGACCGCCTTGACGATCGTCTCCTCCACGAGCACGACCCAGTCGGGACGGGGGTTCTCGTACACGAAGCGGTCCACGATGGGCGAATCGCCGAACCGTGCATACCTGCGCACCAGGCAGTTCGTCCGGTCCGGGTCGTCTACGTAGTCGCTGACGTTGTCGGCGTAGAGGCCGAGTGTGCGTGCGGCGGCCGCAACGCACGAGGAGACGTCACGTGCCTCCTTGTCCATGATGATTCCGCGGGACCAGACCGTGAGCTCGTGGTACACGTTGCCCCCTCCTCAGATGTAGAGAGCCTCAGATTGTATACCGTCGTCAGGATACTGATATCGTAGACTTCTGGCGGCGAGCGTCAAGAGGCAAATTCTGCCCATCCGCCACGGCGCCGGCCCATTGCACGGGTGATCACGCCGCGTGAGCCGTTCTGCAAGATATGACCGAGCAGGTGCGGGCGGAAACCCGTGCCGCCCGCCTCAGCCGGTGCGGACCGCGCTCGGTGCGCTACGAAGCCCACAGCGAGGGCGGCTGACTCGGTGGCGGCTGGCGCGGCCATGCCCCATGATGAAGTGATTTCCAGTCGATGAGGACCGTAAGGGCGCCTCAAAGCGCCCCGGAGGCGAGCGGGAGACGCTGCATGAGTGACGGACGTCCGCGGAAGCCCCAGCATCTGAGGCCGTCGCGTGCCCCGTACTCATATCCCGATGAGGCTGCTACTGAGTATCCCGAGAGTTCGGGTCCCGACCGGTCGCCGCGGAACGGCAATGATCCTGAACGTATCCTCGCCCCAGCCCGCCCACCCGAACCTGCTCCCGGACGGGGCAA
>DASWFT010000535.1:0-28289 GCA_036394075.1 Streptosporangiaceae bacterium | reverse complement strand
GATCGACAACCGCGGCTTCCTGAACAAACCGACCGACGCCAACACCGGCCTGACCATCATCGGCGCCCGTCAATACGACCCTGGTGTCGGCCGGTTCGTCAGCCTCGACCCCATTCTCGAAGCCACCAGCTCCCAGGAACTCGGCGGCTACACCTACGCCGCGGACAACCCGGTGACCAACTCCGACCCCTCCGGCCTCCTGCGTGACGGCGGCGGTCAGTGCGGCATCCTTACCAGCGAACCCTGCAACGGCGGTGGCGGTGGTGGCGGCGGCGGGAGCAGCGGCGGCGGGAGCAGCGGCGGCGGGCCTTACTATCCGTCGGCCGTTCCTTTCAATCTCCCGCCAAAGCCGCACACGATTATCCATCCGTACTCCGGCTGGGGATGCATGAGGCTTGGCTTGGCCGACCAATGCGGCGGAACTGTCACTAATTACAATAACTCCAACGATGATTCGACCTTGTTCCTCGGGTGGATTCTAGGCTATGGCACGACTCAGCACTTCAACCAGTGGGATCCCTTGACCCAGTATCTTATGCGGGACAGGAACCAATCAGGCGCAATCGCCGCGATCAAGGGTTACTTGCGCAAGGGCGGTCCGTATACGGGTGACTATAACTACCATGATCCGAAAACCTTCACGGCCTTCAAGCGGGACATGAAAGGCTATTTCACTCAGGGAACGGACTCGTCGGGCAGCAACTACGCCGACAGCTTCCTAGGGTCATACCAGGAAACGTGGTGGGCGATCCCTCACAGTGCAAACACAGCCACGGCGTACTTCAGAGTCACTAACGAGACCGATCTTAATTCGTTCTTCCACCCAGAGGTAACTACTGGCGGAGCACTGCGATCCGTGGACGGAGGACAACCCGAGTTCGCGTTCCTCGGAAGTCTGGGCGGCCTTGATATGCGAATGTTCACGCCTCAGTACCAGGACTTCGAATGGCAGCAGACCATTCACTATTAATTAGGCTGACGGAGCCGGGACCTGAGTTATGACCGGAAGCTGACCAGGTCGGCGGGACTACGGAGCATCGCGGGAGTCTCCGTTAGCGACCACTGAGTAACTCGGATATGCTAAGGGAGTCGAGCTGTGCAGAGGGGAATTGATGACAATGACGCGGGCAGGTTGGTCAAAGATAGGTCTACTTTGCTCCTTGGCCGTGGTGCTGCCGCTCGCCGCCTGCGGCCCAGCTACTAACCAGCCCGTACTGACAAGCACTGATCTAACGGCGACGTGGGCGACCCCAAGCGGTGCGACGCTTACCTTCTTTTCGAATCACCAGTTCGCGGCAAACGGCCTGAATCTCGCTGCCTATTTTGGTGACAGCTGCCGGAATGTCACAGGATCTGGAACTTGGCAGTTCCTGAGCCCGCAAGGACACTCGGGGCCTGGCCCGACGTCGTATGCAAAAGGGAACGTGGTGTCGTTGGTATTCAACAGCCCCGTTAGCCCGCTATGCAACGCAGAATTTACGTCCTGGGAGATAAAGCAATCGGCAGGGCTATGTCTCGACCTTGATCCGGACACTCCGTGCACCGGCGCCCTCTTTAGTAAGAAGGGATAGCAGGGTGCTCTTTATTGCCGGTTCTTCGCGACGGGGACGGCTGGGGTATCGTGGCGGGGACGGCGGGTGATCTTGGAGCCGAGCCAGACGAGGGGGTCGTATTTGCGGCCTACTACGCGTTCTTTCATGGGGATCAGCGCGTTGTCGGTGATCTTGATGTTCTCCGGGCAGACCTCGGTGCAGCACTTGGTGATGTTGCAGTAGCCGAGGCCGAAATCGTCCTGGGCGATCTCGCGGCGGTCGGCGGTGTCGGCCGGGTGCATTTCCAGTTCGGCGATCCGCATCAGGAACCGGGGACCGGCGAACGGGCGCTCGTTCTCGGGGTGGTCGCGGATGACGTGGCGGACGTTCTGGCACAGGTAGCACTCGATGCACTTGCGGAACTCCTGGGAGCGCTGCACGTCCACCTGCTGCATCCGGAACTCGCCGAGGCCCACAGCGGGGTCCGGGGTGAACGACGGGATCTCCCGCGCCTTGGCGTAGTTGAACGACACGTCCGTGACCAGGTCCCTGATCACCGGGAAGGTGCGCAGCGGGGTCAGGGTGATCGCCTCGTCCGGCTCGAACAGCGACATCCGGGTCATGCAGGCCAGCCGCGGGCGCCCGTTGATCTCCATTGAGCATGACCCGCACTTGCCGGCCTTGCAGTTCCAGCGGACCGCCAGGTCGCCGGCCTGGGTCGCCTGGAGCCGGTGCAGCACGTCGAGGACGACCTCGCCCTCGTTGGCCTCGACCTGGTAGTCGGTCAGTTCGCCCTGACCGGCGTCGCCGCGCCAGACCCGGAGCAGTACTTTCGCGCCCATCAGCCAATCTCCTCTGGGACCCGGGGCAATTCCTCGCTGGTGAGGTACTTCTGCAGCTCCGAGCGGTCGAACAGGGCCAGCAGGTCCTCGCGCATCGGGATCATGGGCTGCCGTTTGAGCGTCACCCGGTCGCCGTCCAGCGAGCAGATCAGGTTGACCTTGCGCCACTGCGGTGACATCACGGGGAAGTCGTCCCGGGTGTGGCCGCCCCGGCTCTCCTGGCGCTCCAGCGCCGCCTGCGCCACGCAGTCCGCGATGAGCATGATGTTGCGCAGGTCCAGGGCCAGGTGCCAGCCGGGGTTGTAGGCCGCCCCGCCTTCGGCGCTGACCTGGGCGGCCCGCTCGCGGAGCTTCTCCAGTTCGGCCAGGGCGGTCTTGATCTCCTCTTCCCGCCGGATGATGCCGACCAGGTCGCTCATGGTCTGCTGGACCTCGGCGTGCACCGTGTACGGGTTCTCGCCGCCCGCCCGCTCCAGCGGGGCAATGGCGTCGGCCCGCGCCGCCTCGAGTTCGGCGTCGCTGGCCGCTGGCCGGGTGCCGCCGAGCGAGTCCAGGTACGCCGCCGCGCCCATCCCGGCCCGGCGGCCGAACACCAGCAGGTCGGACAAGGAGTTGCCGCCGAGCCGGTTGGACCCGTGCATGCCGCCGGACACCTCACCGGCCGCGAACAGGCCGGGCACGGACGACGCCGCCGTGTCCGGGTCCACCTCGACGCCGCCCATGACGTAGTGCTGGGCCGGGCCGACCTCCATCGGCTCCTTGGTGATGTCCACGTCGGCCAGTTCCTTGAACTGGTGGTACATCGACGGCAGTTTGCGGAGGATCTCCTCGGCGGGCCGCCGCGAGGCGATGTCGAGGAAGACCCCGCCGTGCGGCGAGCCGCGGCCCGCCTTGACCTCGGCTCTGATCGAGCGGGCCACCTCGTCGCGGGGCAGCAGTTCCGGCGGGCGGCGGTTGTGATCCGGGTCGGTGTACCAGCGGTCGGCTTCCTCCTCGGTCTCCGCGTACTGGGCCCGGAACACGTCGGGCACGTAGCCGAACATGAACCGCTTGCCCTCGGAGTTGCGCAGCACCCCGCCGTCGCCGCGGACCGACTCGGTGACAAGCAGCCCGGCCACCGACAGCGGCCAGACCATGTGCGTGGGGTGGAACTGCACGAACTCCATGTTCAGCAGGGTCGCGCCGGCCAGCAGCGCGAGCGCGTGCCCGTCCCCGGTGTATTCCCAGGAGTTCGAGCTGACCTTGAACGTCTTCCCGATCCCGCCCGTCGCCAGGATGACGGCCGGCGCCTCGAACACGACGAACCGCCCGCTCTCCCGGATGTAGCCGAACGCGCCCGCGATCCGACCGCCGTCTTGCAGCAGTTCGGTGATCGTGGTTTCCGCAAAGACCTTGATCATGGCCTCCGGGTCGCCGTGCGAACGGGCGTCCTCCTGCTGGAGGGCCACGACGCGCTGCTGCAGGGTGCGGATCATCTCCAGGCCGGTCCGGTCGCCCACGTGGGCCAGCCGCGGGTATTCGTGGCCGCCGAAGTTGCGCTGGCTGATCTTGCCGTCGGGGGTGCGGTCAAACAGCGCGCCCCAGGCTTCGAGTTCCCAGACCCGGTCCGGGGCCTCCTTGGCGTGCAGTTCAGCCATCCGCCAGTTGTTGAGGAATTTGCCGCCGCGCATGGTGTCGCGGAAATGGACCTGCCAGTTGTCGTGGGGGTTGACGTTGCCCATCGCGGCGGCGCAGCCGCCCTCGGCCATGACGGTGTGCGCCTTGCCGAACAGGGACTTGGAGATGATCGCCGTCTTCCGGCCGGCCTGCCGCGCCTCGATCGCGGCCCGCAACCCTGAGCCGCCCGCGCCGATCACTACGACGTCGTAGGGGAGCCGCTCGATGTCATTCATGTCAGAAAAACCTCGGGTCAGTGATAGCGCCGCTGGCCACCAGCCGGATGTAGAGGTCGGTGAACAGCACCCAGAACAGCGATACCCAGGCGTATTGCATGTGCCTGGCGTTCAGCCGGGAGACCTGGGTCCACATCCAGTACCTGACCGGGTGCTTGGAGAAGTTCCTGAGCCTGCCCCCGGTGATGTGCCTGCAGGCGTGGCAGGACAGCGAGTACATCCAGAGCAGCGCGGCGTTGACGATCAGCACCAGCGTGCCGAGGCCCATATGCCCCCACTGGCCGGCGTGGTTGCGGAACGCGATCACCGCGTCGGCGCTGAGGATCACGTTGAAGGCCAGCGCGATCCAGAAGAAGTAGCGGTGCAGGTTCTGCAGGATCAGCGGGAGCCTGGTCTCGCCGGTGTACTTGGCGTGCGGCTCGCGCACCGCGCAGGCGGCCGGTGCCCGCCAGAAGGCCCGGTAGTAGGCCTTCCGGTAGTAGTAGCAGGTGAGCCTGAACCCCATCGGCCCGCCGATGATGATGATCGCCGGGGTCAGCCAGGTCAGCCACGGGATCCAGTCGAACCCGGAACCCTTCACGCAGGTGGTCGCCAGGCAGGGCGAATACAGCGGGGAGATGTACGGTTTCCAGAAATAGTCCGAGTTGATCAGGGACGCCCAGGTCAGGTAGATCACCACGACGCCGAGCGCGGCCGCGTTGACGGCCGGCTGGCGCCACCAGCGGTCCCGGCGCAGCGTGGATTCCTTGATCTGCGCCCGGGTCCTGTTCGGCGCAACCGGTGTCTGCGTCATCCTCGACGTCTCCGCCTTCGAGCATCAGTGGGGCCATCAGGGCTCGTCGCGCGGCTTTCGGTTAGCCCCGGCCCGCGGTCGCGCACTGTTGTGCAAACTTATTCCACTGCATATCACCGCGCGGCCCCACAGCGCGTTTCCTTCTGTGTGACTCTTGCTACACTGTGCCGCCGCTCGTCCCGAGGGCGCGGCGCAGGAAGTCCACCTGGAGCAGGAGCAGGTTCTCGGCGACCTCCTCCTGCGGGGTCATGTGCGTGACGCCGGACAGCGGCAGCACGGAGTGCGGCCGCCCCGCGGCGAGCAGCGCCGAGGACAGCCGCAGCGTGTGGGCCGCCACCACATTGTCATCGGCGAGCCCGTGGATGAGCAGCAGCGGCCGGGTGAGCCGTGACGCGTCGCCCAGGAGCGAGCAAGCGTCGTACACGCCGGGGAACTCGGCTGGGTGGCCTAGGTAGCGTTCGGTGTAAAAGGTGTCATAGAGCCGCCAGTCGGTCACCGGGGCGCCTGCGACGGCCGCGTGGAAGATGTCGGGTCTGCGGAGCACGGCCAGGGCGGCCAGATATCCGCCGAACGACCAGCCCCGGATGGCGACTCGTCCCATGTCGAGGTCGCCGCAGCGCTCGTTGGCCGCCTCCAGCGCCTCGACCTGGTCCTCAAGGACCGGGCCGGCCAGGTCATGCCAGACCTCCCGCTCCCACTCCGGCCCGCGGCCCGGGGTGCCCCGGCCGTCCGCGACGAGCACGGCAAAGCCCTGCTCGGCCAGCCACTGCGAGGTCAGGAACGCGTTGCGGGCGGCCAGCACCCGCTGGAGGTGCGGGCCGCCATAGGGGTCGAGGAGCACCGGCAGCTTCCGCGACCCGGGCTCGTGCCAGGAAGGCAGCAGCAGGGCGGCCCGGATGGCGCGCGGCCCGGCATGGCCGAGCAGCGGTTGCGGGTCGGGGAGGTTGGGGCGCTCCGCCCGCGAGGGAATCCGGGCGACCTCCGTAGCCGTGGCGAGGTCCGGGTCATCGCGCAGCACCACCACCGTGACGCCATCGGTGGCCAGCGTCTGCGTGGCGAGCACCGTGGTGCCGCCCGCGCGGCGGCCGCCGAAGACTCCCTCGCGCGGCGTGATCTGGGCCAGCCCGGGCGGCCCGTAGAGCCACAGGCCGATGTCCATGGGTTCCTGCGAGCCGGTGAACAGCACGAAATCCCCGTCCACCGCCGCGACCTCGCGCACCTGCACGGTGGGTGGCGTGACGGGAACGGCGGTCCCGTCCCGCAGTTCCTCGGGCGTGGCGACCAGCAGCCGCCGCGCGCCGTCGTCGTCGGTGGTCCACACGATCCGGCCGTCGTCGGTGCGCGCGGGAACCCCGGCCACGACGTCCAGCCACTGCTCGTCGGTGTCCTCGCGCACCACTGTGGTGCTTCCGCTGACCGGATCGACCCCGAGGAGGCGCATCCGGCGCTGGTCGCGGCTCGCCACCACGATCAGCGGCCCCGGCTCCTGCCAGTGCGCCGTCACCAGGTACGGAAACGCGGCCCGGTCCCAGTCCACCGGTACCTGACCGCCGTCCAGCCGGGCCAGCAGCAGCGAGACGTCCGCGTTCGGCGTGCCAGCCGCCGGATAGGCGAGTTCGGCCGCCGGGCGCTGCGGGTTCGCCGGATCGGCCAGGTGCCATCGGTTGACCGGCGTCTCGTCCACCCTGCTCACCAGGAGGGCCGAGCCGTCCGGCGCCCACCAGTACCCGCGCAGCCGGCCCATCTCCTCGGCCGCGATGAACTCCGCCAGGCCGAACGTAACTCCAGGGTTGCTGCCGGCCCCGGCGATGACGGTGTCCTCGCCGGTGCCCGGTTCCACCACCCGCAGCGCGCCCTGGCAGATGTACGCGACCCGCTTGCCGGCCGGATCCGGCCGCGGGTCGAGCGCGGGGGATAGGGCGCCGGCCTCCCGCGGTCCGGCAGCGGCCTGCTCGGCCAGGTCCGCGAGGTACACCCGCCCGCCCAGCGCGAACGCCGCCACGGTCATGCCGGTGTCGGTGGCGAATGCGACGATTCCCCCGGCCTGCTCGCGGGTTCGCTCCCGGCGCGCTCGCTCCTGCGCGGGAAGCTCTCCATCGATGCCGTCCAGCGCGGCGGGATCGGCCACCAGCCGCTCCTGCCCGGTGCCGACGTCAAGCACCCACATGCAGGTCACCGGGTCGGTCCCCGCCTTGCTGCGCAGGAAGGCGACGAGCTTTCCATCGGGGGAGATCTGGAACGAGCGCGGAGCGCCGAGGGTGAACCGCCGGGTCCTGGCCTGCTGCCGGGGGAAACTCTCCGTCATGCCCCGATCCTCGCAGCCGGGTCAGGCCGCCGCGTTAGTCTCCCCCACATGAGCGAGCCAGAGGGGCGCGGTGCCGCCTGGACTGAGGAGCGAGGAACGAGCGACGAGGGAAGGCGGCGCCCCAAAGCGCCCCGGCAGGCGAGCGGGGAGCAGAGCACGAGCGACGAGGGAAGGCGGGGCAGTGAAGGGGGAATGGGGAGGCGGGCGGGGCCCCGCAGGCGAGCGGGGGGACAGCGTGAGCGCAGGCTGCTGCTCGTCCATGCCCACCCCGACGATGAGTCGATCGGCACCGGCGCGACGATGGCCGGGTACGCCGCCGAGGGAGCCCACGTCACCTTGGTCACCTGCACCCTGGGCGAACTGGGCGAGATCATCCCGGAGGAACTGGCGGACCTCGCGGCGGACAAGGAGAACCGGCTCGGCGAGTACCGGATCGGTGAGCTCACCGCCGCCTGCGAAGCGCTCGGCGTGACCGACCATCGCTTCCTCGGCGGACCAGGGCGCTGGCGGGATTCGGGGATGATGGGCCTGCCCGCCAACAACGAGCCGGGCTCCTTCTGGCAGGCCGACGTGGACGAGGCCGCACGCGAACTCGTGGCCGTCATCACCGAGGTGCGCCCGCAGGTCGTCGTGACCTATGACGAGAACGGGTTTTACGGGCACCCCGACCACATCCAGGCGCACCGGGTGGCGTGGCGCGCGTTCCAGTTGGCTCCGTGGCGCGCGGCCAAGTTCTACGCGACGGCCGATGGGGCAGATGAGCAGGTGACCACTGAGATCGATGGCACCAGGTACCTGGACGCCAAGATCGCGGCGATGCGCGCGCACGCTACCCAGATCGCCGTGGCCACCCCATTCTTCGCGCTCTCCAACAAGGTGAGGCGACGGATCATGGGGCACGAGTACTACACGCTGCTGGCCGGCGAGCGGGGCGCGGCGGCCGGCCCGCAGGGCCGCGAGGATGATCTTTTCGCGGGGCTCGATTAGCCAGCTCGCATAGCCAGCCCGTATCGCCAGCCCGTATAGCCTGCTCTCCGTGGAAAGCAGGCTGGAGGAGCGCCCGGAGCCGGACCAGGACTCCCGCGCAGAGGCGTTCGTGACCGGCGGCGCGTATGCGCTGCTGTTCCTGTTCGGACTGGCGCAGGGCCTGATCGGCAGCTTCCAGTTCAGCTGGGGCATCAGCCACGTGCCGCTGGGGGCGCTGGGCTTCTGTGCCGCGATCCTGGCGACCTGCCTGCTGGGCGCGGCCGCGATGGGTTCGGCGGCCGGCGCGCTGCTGCCCGCTATCGGCTGGTTCCTGGCGTCACTCGCGCTGACCATTCCCACCCCGCAGGGCAGCGTGATTGTCACGGGCACCGCCGCGGGAGAGTTGTACCTCTACGGCGGATCGGCGGCCGCAGCCGCAGGCGTGATCACCGCGCTCGTGCGCCGGATCAGCGCTCCCGCCCGAGGCCGGGCCAGGCTATGACCAATGTCGACAGCGGCGACTTCCGGCGCGTCGCGGGCCGGTTCGCCTCCGGCATCCTGGTGGTCACCGCGAGCCTCGACGGCGTCGGCCACGCGATGACGGTGACCGCGTTCACCTCGGTGTCGCTGGACCCCCTGCTGGTCCTGTTCTGCGCGGAGAAGATCGCGCGTTTTCACGACGCGGTGCTCGATGCGGGCCGGTGGGCGGTCTCGGTGCTCGACGAGGATTCCGAGAAGACCGCGCGCTGGCTGGCCACCCGCGGCCGCCCGCTGGATGGCCAGCTCAACACGATCCGGCACCACCCTGGCCCGCATAGCGGCGCGCCCATCCTCGACGACGCGCTGGCGGCGATGGAGTGCCGGACGACCGCCGTGCACGACGGCGGCGATCACAGCATCGTGGTGGGCGAGGTGATCGGCGTCAGCGAGCCCCGTCCCGGTGGCCGCCCCCTGCTGTACTACGGCGGCGGCTACCGCCGCATCGCCGATGGCCGCTGATTGGTGCCGGCGTTTCCGCGGAAACGTGCCCGGCCGGTTTCCGCGGAAACGCGCCCCCGCTGACGTTTCCGCGGAAACGTCAGCGGACGGCCTGCTCGATCTGGTCGAGGCCCCAGTCCAGGTCCCGCTCGCTGATCATGAGTGGCGGGGCGAGCCGTATCGTCGTGCCGTGCGTGTCCTTGGCCAGGACCCCGCGTGCGGCGAGGCGCTGGCACACCTCGCGCCCGGGGAGTTCGGTGAACACCACGCCGGCCCACAGGCCGCGCCCGCGTACCTCGCGGACGACCCCGCGGGGCAGCGCGGACAGCCGGTCGTGCAGGTGCGTGCCCAGCTTGGCGGAACGCTCCTGAAACTCCCCGGTGTTCAGCATCGCGATCACCTCACGGGCCACCGCGCAGCCGAGCGGGTTACCGCCGAACGTGGAACCGTGCTGCCCCGGGCGGAACACGCCGAGGATCTCGCGCGAGGACACGACCGCGGACACCGGCACGATGCCCCCGCCGAGGGCCTTGCCGAGCAGGTACATGTCGGGCCGCACGCCCTCGTGCTCGCAGGCGAAGGTGGTACCAGTCCGGCCCAGTCCCGACTGGATCTCGTCGGCGATCAGCAGCGCGCCGTTCGTTGTGCATAGGTCTCTGGCGGCAGCCAGGAAGCCGGGGGGTGGCACGACCACTCCGGCCTCGCCCTGGATGGGCTCGACGAGCACGCCGACCACCCGGTCGTCCATGGCCTCGGCCAGCGCGCCGGTGTCGCCGAACGGAACCACCCGGAATCCGGGCGTGTACGGGCCGTAGGAGTCGCGGGCATCCGGGTCCGTGGAGAAGCTGATGATGGTCGTGGTGCGACCGTGGAAATTACCCTCGAACGCCACGATGACGGCCTCGTCCGCGGGCACGCCCTTGACCTCGTAGCCCCATTTCCGCGCGGTCTTGATCGCTGTCTCGACGGCCTCCGCGCCGGTGTTCATCGGGAGCACCATCTCCATGCCCGCCAGGTCCGCGAGTTCCTTACAGAACGGACCGAACTGGTCATGCTCGAACGCCCTGCTGACCAGGGTGACCTGGTCGAGTTGCCGTTTCGCGGCGGCCACCAGCCGGGGGTGGCGGTGACCGAAGTTGATCGCTGAGTACGCGGCGAGCATGTCCAGGTACCGGCGGCCGTCGGTGTCGGTGACCCAGGCGCCCTCGGCCTCGGTGATCACCACGGGAAGGGGCTGGTAGTTGTGCGCGCCATAGCGCCGCGCCAGCGCCTGCAGTTCCTCGGCGCCCATCACGGCCTCAACTCCAGCGTGCAGCACTTGGGCCCCCCGCCGGCCTTGAGGAACTCTGACGTATCCACCGGAACCGGCTCGAAGCCGCGGGCGGCGATCTGCGCCGCGAGCCCGCGGGCCTGGGCCGGGAGGACCACGTGGCGGCCGTCGCTGATCGCGTTCAGCCCGAGCACCTCCGCGTCCTCGTCCTTGGCCTCGATGAGCTCAGCGAACCGCGAGCCGAGCACGGCCTTCCCGGCGTCATCGAACGCCGCCGGGTAATACATGGCCGTGTCCGCGTCAAGCACGCACAACGCCGTGTCCAGGTGGTAGAAGCGCGGGTCCACCAGGCGCAGGCTCAGCACCGGCAGCCCGAACAGCGCGCCGAGTTCCTCCGCCGCCGACTGCTCGGTCCGGAAGCCGTAACCGGCCAGGATCTCCGTGCCGGCGAAGGCGATGTCGCCTTCGCCCTCGTTGACGCTTTCTGGCTCGCGCACCACCTGGTAGCCGTTGCGCCGGAACCAGTGCAGGTACGCCGCGCCCTCACCGGCCCGCTGGGGGTGCCGGAACCGGGCGCCGAGCACCATTCCGCCGATCACCGTGGCGCCGTTGGCCGCGAAGACCATGTCCGGCAGGCCCGCCACCGGGTCGATGGCGTGGACCGTGTGGCCGAGTGAGCGGAAAGCGTCCCGCAATCCCTGCCATTGCCGCATCGCCAGGGCCACGTCAACCGGCTGGCCCGTGGTCATCCACGGGTTGATGGCGTACTGCACGGAGAAGTACTCGGGCGGGCACATCAGGTATGTCCTGGCCCGTGCCGTCCGTTCGGTCATGCGGCCCCCTCCCCTTAGTGATCATTAGTAGCTGATCCCAGGGTAAGAGCCCGCCAGGCCGGTTGGCATGCGCGCCGACTGCGTCTCTCAAGCGATCTGTTGCTCAGTCCGAATCTGATACGGCGATCCGTTGCGCAAACCTTCGCATGCGGATACGACCGCTACTCCACCTATTCCACCTATTCCACCTATTCCACCTATTCCACCTACTCCACCGGTGCTCGGCGCGCCCGGACGGTCCAGGTCTGGCCGTCCGGGGTGTCGGTGACCGTGACGCCCATGACCGCCAGTTCGTCCCTGAGCCGGTCGGCGGCCGCCCAGTCCCCGGCCTGCCGCGCCGCCGCCCGCGCGTCAAGCAGAGCCGGCGCCTCGCCAGGCAGCGGCGGCGGCGCGGCAGGCCGGCCGATGTCGCGGGCCAGGTCCAGGCCGAGCAGGCGGTCGGCATGCGCGAACGTCTCGAACTTCGAGCCCGGCGGAATCTCGCCGTCTTTCTCCAGCGCGCGCAGGACCCGGACCGCGGCCGGGGTGTCCAGGTCGTCGTCGAAGGCCGCGGTGAGCTCCTGCACGTACGGCGCGGACATGGCCTGGCTCGGTGAGCGCGCCCACTCGGCCACCCGATCCCGCCAACGGCGCACGGTCCGGTCCGCGGCCGCCAGGGAGTCCCAGGTGAGATTCATCTGCTGCCGGTAGCGCTGCTCAAGGAACGTCAGCCGGAGCGCCAGCGGGTCGAGGCCCCGCCCGGTGAGGTCGGCCAGGAGAACCACGTTCCCGGTGGACTTCGCCATCTTGCGGCCCTCGAACAGGAGGTGCTCGCCGTGCACCCAGTGCCTGACCACCTCGTGCCCGGCGACCGTGTTGGACTGCGCCCGCTCATCCTCGTGATGCGGGAAGCGCAGGTCGATGCCGCCGGTGTGCACGTCGATGACGTCGCCCAGGTAGTGCAGCGACATGGCCGAGCATTCGGTGTGCCAGCCGGGGAAGCCTGTGCCCCAGGGCGTCGGCCAGGTCAGTTCCCGCTCCGCGGGCGCAGCCTTCCACAGCGCCCAGTCGGCGTGGAACCGCTTGTGCTCTTCCACCGATCCGCCGGACCGGTGACCGGGCCGGAGGCTGTCGAGGCGGTTCCCGGAAAGCTCCCCGTAGGACGGGAAGGACCGGGCGTCGAAGTACACCGATCCGTCCGGGGTGGGGTACGCATGGCCGGTCTCCAGGAGCCGGGAGATCAGGTCGATCATGAGATCGATCGATTCCGACGCGCGCGGCGCGAAGTCGGCCGGCCGGATATTCAGCGCGTCACAGTCCGCGCGGAACGCCTGTTCGTATTGGCGGGCAATCTCCAGGGCCGTCTTGCCCTCGGCCCGGGCCTGGGCAATGACCTTGTCCTCGCCGTCCGGGTCGATCTCGTTGTCATCGGCGAGGTGACCCACGTCGGTGATGTTCTGGCCGGTCGTCACCGTCAGCCGGTGGGTCTCCGCCGTCCGGCGGATCAGGTCGGCGAGCAGGTAGGAGCGCAGGTTGCCGACGTGCGCGTACCGGTAGACCGTGGGACCGCAGGAGTACATGCGCAGCTCACCACGGCGGGCGGGCTTGATCGGCTCCACCTGCCTGGTCCGCGTGTCATGAAGCCGGATCACGTCCCCACCCTATGAGCCTATGAGTCACCGGACAGCATGAGTCACAGGACAGTCAGGCGGGCCGCGGCGGCGTCGATGCGCTCGTCGGTAGCGGTCAGCGCCACCCGGACGTGCCGCTGGCCCGCCGGGCCGTAGAACTCGCCGGGCGCGACCAGGATGCCGGCCTCGGCGAGCACCTGGACCGAGGCCCAGCAGTCGTGGCCGGGCCGGGTCGCCCACAGGTAGAGCCCGGCCTCGGATTGCTCGATCACCCAGCCGGCCGCGGCCAGCGCGGCGCTGAGCCGGTCCCGCCGGGCCGCGTACCGGGCCCGCTGCTCGTCGGCGTGCTCGTCGTCGTCCAGCGCGGCCGCCATCGCCGCCTGCATCGGGGCCGGCATCATCATCCCGGCGTGCTTGCGGATCTCCAGCAGGTCCGCGATGAGTTCCGGGTCGCCGGTGACGAAACCAGCCCGGTACCCGGCCATGTTCGACCGTTTGGACAGTGAGTGCACCGCGAGCAGCCCCTGGAACGTTTCCGCGGAAACGTCAGGGTGCAGGATCGACACCGGCCGCGCCGACCATCCCAGCTCGAGGTAGCACTCGTCGGACGCCACTACCGCGCCCGCCGCCCGGGCCGCGCGCAGGGCGGCCCGCAGCTCCCCGGCGGGCAGCACCCGTCCCGTCGGGTTGCTCGGCGAGTTCAGCCAGACCAGGCGCAGCGACGGCGGGAGCGCGGGGGAGGGGAGCGTCAGGTCGGCCGGCACCGCGCGGGCCCCCGCCAGCCGCGCCCCGATGTCGTAGGTCGGGTAGGCCAGCTCCGGGTGCACGACGCTGTCGCCGGGCCCGCAGCCGAGCAGGGCGGGCAGCGCCGCGATGAACTCCTTGGTCCCGATCACCGGGAGCACCGCGGCCGGGTCCACGCTCACTCCGTGCCTGCGGGCCAGCCAGCCGGCCGCCGCCTCGCGCAGCCGGGGCGTGCCGTGGGTGACGGGGTAGCCCGGCGCGTCGGCCGCGGCGGCCAGCGCGTCCCTGACCACCCGCGGAACCGGGTCCACGGGCGTGCCCACGGACAGGTCCACCAGCCCGCCGGCGTGCGCGCGTGCCTTCTCGCGGTAGGGCGCGAGCAGGTCCCACGGGAACCGGGGCAGGAGGGCGGCGCGAGTCAGCTGTCTTCTCCCTGGGGGGGCAGCGCGGTCACCACCGGGTGATCTTTGGCGATCTTGCCGACCTTGGACGCGCCGCCCGGCGAGCCGAGATCCTCGAAGAACTCGACGTTGGCCCGGTAGAAGTCCTTCCACTGGTCGGGCACGTCATCCTCGTAGAAGATCGCCTCGACCGGGCAGACCGGCTCGCACGCGCCGCAGTCCACGCACTCGTCAGGGTGGATATAGAGCATGCGCTCGCCTTCGTAGATGCAGTCGACAGGGCACTCCTCGATGCATGACTTGTCGAGCACGTCGACGCAGGGCTGCGCAATGATGTACGTCACGTCGGAACTCCCTCGCAGGGTCCTCGGGCTTGCAGTTCAAGTATCGCGGTCGAAGGCAAGTATCGCGCGCACCCGGTCGTGCTGAGATCCAGCCCCGGCCGGCGGGACCGCAGGCTATCAGCTGAGCTGGACGACACCAGGCGGCGGTGCGCCCGAGTCACGGGTCCAGCCGCCATAGCCGGTGGACGCCTGCCACTGATAACCGCCGTAGCGCACCTCGTGGATGCCGTAGCTGGCGGCATGCGTCACCAGCCAGGCGGCGACCTCCCAGCCGACGGGCGACTGCAGCACCTGCACCTGTGCCTGCCGCGGCCGCCCGCCGCCTGGTGAAGCGGCCCCGAGCTCGGTGATCACGCCGAACGTCCTGGCCAGTTCCCGGTTGGCGGCGGCCAGATCGGCGTGCTTCGGGGTGGCCGCCGAGGACCAGCAGGAGACCGCGTGCGCGTGCCCGCCGGTAAAGTCGGCGGTCAGTCCGGCGGCCGTCTGCTCGTACTGGATGTACGCGGTGCCGTCCGCGCTCTTCTGCACCGCCTGCGCCGCCTGGTACACCGGCAGCTTGAGGTAGCCGTGCACGGTGGCCAGGACCCGGAAGAACTTAGTGGTCGCGTAGACGGGATCCTCGAGTTTCCGGGTGGGTCCCCAGCCCTCCGAGGGCCGCTGCTGGAACACCCCGACCGAGTCCATGTCGCCGTAATGCAGGTCGTGCATCTTGGACTCCTGCAGGGCAGCCGCGTACGCGACGGTGACCGCGCCCGGGGGCATCGACTGCTTATGCGCCACCCCGGCGATCGTCGCCGCGATGCGGGCCTGCTCGGGGTCGAGCGCGAACGATCCGCTGCCCGCGACCGCCCGGCAGCCGGTGCCCTGGAGCGTCGGCGCGAGACGCCGGAACTCCACGTACGCAGCGACGCCTATGATTACGATGAGCAACAGCGCAAGCCCGCCCCGTGACCGTTTTTTGCGGCGGGGCTGCTCGCGGCTTTTCGGCACATCCCGACGGTACCGGAGTCGCCGGATAAGCTCGGTCGCCATGGACTCACACCGCGACGTGCTGGTGTCACCGCTGCCCCCCGTGATCGAGGAACTGTGGGAGCGTCGCGCGCAGCTCGGCCCGGAGGACACCGAGGCCCGGCTGGCCATCGTGGCCGCCGTGGACGCCCTCGACGCTGGGGAGGCGCGGGTGGCCCGGCCCGACCCGGCCACCGGCGAGATCGTGGTGGACGAGCGGGCCAAGCGCGCCATCCTGATGGCCTTCCGCGTGCTGCCGATGCAGCCGGGCCAGGCCGGCGAGTTCCGCTCGCACGACCGGATCCCGCTCAAGACCCGGCTGGACGGTGTGCGCGTGGTCCCGGGCGCGATCGCGCGCTGGGGCGCTTACATCGCGCCCGGCGCGGTGCTGATGCCCTCGTTCGTGAACATCGGCGCCTACGTCGACTCCGGGACCATGGTCGACACATGGGCCACGGTCGGCTCCTGCGCCCAGATCGGCAAGAACGTCCATCTGTCCGGCGGCGTCGGCATCGGCGGCGTGCTCGAGCCACCGAACGCGGTGCCGGTGGTGGTCGAGGACGACGCGTTCATCGGGTCCAGGTCGATGATCGTGGATGGCGCCCGGGTGCGCCGTGGCGCCAAGCTCGGCGCAGGCACCATGCTGACCGCGACGACCCACGTCATCGACGTGCAGACCGGCGAGGAACTGCCCCGCGGCGAGGCGCCGGCCTGGTCGGTCTGCGTCAGTGGCATGCGCAGCCGGAGCTTTCCCGGCGGCGACTTCGGCCTGCCCTGCGTGCTCGTGCTGACCCGTCTGGCCGAGGGCGCCGAGCACGACAAACTGGCCCTTAACGACATCCTGCGCGACCACGGGGTGAATGGCTGACCGGCGGCGGCCCGAGCCGGGCCCGGTCCAAGGCGGACATGGCAGGATCGTGAGGGTGCAATCTGAATCAGGCCGCAACGTGCGCCGTCAGGGGCCGGCCATGCTGCGCGGCGAGTTCATCCCGAGCACCACCACGGATCAGCGGCTGCTCGACCGGCGTGGCCCCAGCGACTGGGTGCATACCGACCCATGGCGGGTGCTGCGGATCCAGGCCGAATTCGTCGAGGGGTTCGGCCTGCTGGCCGAACTCGGCCCGGCCGTGGCGGTGTTCGGGTCAGCCCGGGCCAAGCCGGGAACGGCCGAATATGAGCTGGCCGAGAGCATCGCGACGGGACTCGCCGAGGTCGGCTACGCGGTGATCACCGGCGGCGGTCCCGGGATCATGGAGGCGGCCAACAAGGGCGCGGCGGACGTCGGCGGCGTCTCGGTGGGACTGGGCATCGAGTTGCCCCAGGAGATGGGGCTGAACGACTACGTCGAGATCGGCCTGGAGTTCCGGTATTTCTTCGTCCGCAAGACCGTCTTCATCAAGTACTCGCAGGCGTTCGTGGTGCTGCCCGGCGGTTTCGGCACACTGGATGAGTTGTTCGAAGCGCTCACCCTGGTCCATACGGGCAAGATCACAAAGTTCCCGATCGTGCTGGTCGGCAGCGAGTACTGGTCCGGCCTGCTGTCCTGGATCCGCGGCACGGTGCAGGCCCAGGGCAAGATCTCCGCTGGAGATGAGAACCTGCTGACCATCGCGGACGATGCCGCCACCGTAGTCCGGATCATCACGCAGGCACACGGCCGGGAGGGGGAACCCGTCTAGCCGGGCACAAGGACCCGGCAGGCATGCGACGATTCTTACTGTGCCTGTTGTGCTGATCCTGGCGTCCGCAGCGATCCTGGCCGGCGTGGTCGGTGTGGCCATCGGCCGTGGTGGCGAGATGGCGGAGTTCGCCGGTGACTACCCGCCCTGCGAGGCCGACGACCTGATGACCGCCGCCGACGTCGCGCTACTGCGCCCGCCCTCGGCCTTGTGGGGATACAACGTCCAGGCCACCGACGAGGCTCTCGGCCGGATCGCCCAGGTGGTCACCGAGCGGGACGTGGAGATCGCGGCCCTGCGGAGGCAGCTAGCCGAGCAGCGCGCCGCGGTCACGCCCGCCGACAACCGGTCCGCTGACGCCGCACCCTCCAGTCCTGTGCCCGCCAGCGCTCCGCCCGCCAGCGCTGCGCCCGCCGGTGCTGCGCCCGCTGACGCCGACGCCGCATCGGCGGACGCCGGCACCGGGTCTAGTGGCTGAGCCGTCGGCGCCGGCTGCGCCGGTGGCCGGCCGCCGCGCGGAACCCGGGCCTGATGGCCGTCTGCGCTGCCCGTGGTCACTGGGCACTCCCGAGTACCTCGACTATCACGACGACGAGTGGGGCCGCCCGGTTCGCGACGACCGGGGAATGTTCGAGAAACTCAGCCTGGAGGCGTTCCAGTCTGGCCTGTCCTGGCTGACCATCCTGCGCAAGCGGGAGAACTTCCGGGCCGCCTTCCGCGGTTTCGACATCGCGTCCGTGGCGGCGTTCGGTCCCGCCGACGTGGCCAGGCTGCTCGGCGATCCCGGCATCGTGCGCAACCGGGCGAAGATCGAGGCAGTGATCCGCAACGCGGGGGCCGCCGGCGAGCTTCCCGGCGGGCTGGCTGCGCTTGTCTGGCGGCACGCTGATGTCCCGGCCGGGCCGGGCCAGGGCGCGCCGGCCAGCACGGCCGATATCCCGTCGTGGACCCCGGCCTCCAAGGCCCTGTCTCGTGAACTGCGCAGCCGCGGATTCTCCTTCACCGGCCCGGTGACGGCGTACGCCACGATGCAGGCGTGCGGTGTCGTGGACGATCATCTGCTCGGCTGCTTCCGCCGCGGTGCGTACTCCTGAGTTGTGCTCCGCATGTTCGGGATTCACACAGATTCACACAGAGCGTGCCAGACTGTGAACCGACTGTGCTACTGCGGTGTTGTGCGGCTCCCGGAAGATAGCTGAGGAGAACGCTGTGATCAGGAAGCCAACCGTGGCGGACCTTGGCATCGATCTGAATGCGCAGGCATGGCATCGGTCCGGCCGCGGGGATCAGGGGACCGGGGACGGCGCCATCGAGATCGCGTTCGTCGCCGAGCCAGGGACCGGCCGGACTGAGTGGGTGCTGATGCGCGTGGGCGGTGATCCGGCGGGCCGGGTCCTTGTCTACGACCGTCGCGAGTGGGAGTGCTTCCTCGACGGGGTCCGGGATGGCGAGTTCGACGAGGGGGCTAACTAGTACCCGGGAATCTGTGATTCACAACTTACTCAGCGCTATGATGCGACTCTAAGACCTGTCAAGGAGGACCCGGATGGCCGACGACGCTTACGGCGCGACCGTGGCGAAGCGCCAGTTGTCCCGCCGTCTCACCGAGCTCCGGATGGTGCGTGGCTACACCGCCAACCACGTCTGCGACATGCTCAACTGGGGCCGGGGCAAGGTCGGCCGATTCGAGGCAAACCAGTGGCGGCGGCCCGAGATGAGCGACATCCGGGATCTCCTGCGCATCTACGAGGTGGCCGAGGCCGAACGGGAGAAGCTGGCCGACCTCGCCATGCGGGCGCGGGCCCGGCCCTGGTGGCGCGACTACTCCGACATCTTCGATAACGAGTTCCCTGGCTTCGAGAACGACGCCTCCCGGATTCGCGTGTTCATGCCGTTGGTCCTGCCCGGGCTCCTGCAGACCGCGGCGTACGTCGAGGCGTTCATGCGGGCCGGGCTCAGGTCGCCCGCGTGGCGCAGGCGGGCCCTGGAGACCCGGCTGCGCAGGCAGGAGGTGCTCGGCCGCAGCGACGGCACCGCGCCGAAACTGAGCGCCGTGATCACCGAGGCCTCTCTCATGTACCGCTGGGGCAGCAAGGCCGACCGGCGGGAGCAGGTTGAGCATCTGCTCGACGCGGCCAGCCGTCCCAACGTTGAGCTGCGCATTCAGCGCTTCGCCGATGGGCCTCCGGTAGGCATGCACTCCATGGTCAACATCCTGGACTTCCCGGGTGAGCCGGCCCTGGTCTACCTGGAGACCGATTACGTGATCGAGGAGGTGAGCAACACCGAGTCGGTGAACAGCTATATCCAGTCTTTCGGCCGCGCCGTCGATGCCGCACTCGAGCCAGTCGACACCGCGGCCTTCCTCAAGGACCAAGCGGAACAACTGGAGTGAACCATGACTGACCTGTCTCAAGCAGCCTGGCGGAAGGCCCGCAGCAGTTCCTTCAACGGAGGGTGCGTGGAAGTCGCCGCCAACCTCCCGGGCGTCGTCGCCGTCCGGGACAGCAAGCGCCCCGAGGGGGGCGCGCACATCGTCGGCCGGGCCGCGTTCGCGGTGTTCCTGGCCGACGCGAAGGCAGGCCGCTACGACTTGGAGGTCCGCGCGGCGGGCTGACCCATTTCGGAGCGCACCGCGAAGAATCCCCCGGGCTGCCACCCGGGGGATTCTTCATCGTTGCGCCTGTCTCAAGGCCAACGTGAGCATAGCTGTGCCCGGCACGGCCGTAAAGAAAGCGTGAATATCCGTTGTTCCCCTCGCGTGCTCATTGCGCCGGATGCGCATGACTCGTAATCTGTGTTTCACAGATGGGTGTGCGCCGGGAAGGCTGGAGATCATGTTAGGGTCGCTTGCCGTTGCCGAGCCGCAGGTTCCCTGGCCGGCGAACGATCTGGTTACGACGGTTGCCGTCGGTGGCTGCGCCGCTACCGCCCTGCCGCTCGATTCCACCTGCGCCGCCTTCGCCAGAACGCTCTTCCGCGAAGCGGCAGAGGATGTGGGCCTGCCCGCCGACCTGGCCTATGACGGTGCCACGATGGCCAGCGAGCTAGCCTCCAACACCCTGCACGCCCATGCGAACATCCAGTACCACGGCTTTCCCGACTGCCCGGTGGCCGGAGCGCCCGAGCTATGGCTGTACCTGCGCCGCGTGGCTGGCGGGCAGGAGCTGGTCTGCAAGTTCTTTGACTCGCTTCCAGGGTGGAAGCTCGGCGTCCCCCCGGATCCCGCCAGCGTCACCCTGGACTCGGAAGACGGCCGCGGCCTGCTGGTTGTCGAGGGGCTGTCGGAGGGCCGCTGGGGTCACCACCCGACCCGCGCCCGGCTGGGCGGCTGGAAGGTCCCGGGCAAGGCGGTCTGGTTCGCCGTCCCGGTGCCGACGGCTCGCGCCCTGCACCGGTTCCAGCGTCCGATGCCCGGCTCCTGCGATGCGGCCAGCGAACTCCAGCTGATGCTCGACGAGCGCGGGATCGGCGAGCGCATCGTGCGTGCGGATGCGCCCGCGTCGGGCATGTCGGTGCTGTCCATCCGGCGTGGCCTGACCGTCTGGTGCCGCAGCCGTGTGGTCTCGTGGACCACGCGGGCCGGCCGCCGCGAGTGCCGGGCCTTCTACGACCTGGTCGATGCGGCCGAGCAGATCGTGTGGCGGCACGAGGAACTGGACAGCCCGCGGCCGGACGCTGCGGGCTGATCGACTACTCCTACCTGCCCTCGAACTGAGGCTGCTGCTTGCGGCTGAAGGCGAGCGTGGCCGCCCGGTGATCGGCGGTCCGGCCCGCCGCCGCCTGCAGCTCGGCCTCCTTCTCCAGGGAGTCGGCCAGCCCGTGCCCGGCCGCGTAGCCGAGCGCCTCTTTGATCGCCGCGTACGCCGCGGTCGGGCCCGCCGCGAGCCGGCCGGCTAGGCTGCGCGCCGCGGCCGGCAGGTCGGCAGCATCGACCACCGAGGTGACCAGGCCGTATTCGAGCGCGAGGGCCGCCTCCAGCGGCTCGGCCAGCATCAGCAACTCGGCCGCCCGGCCGATGCCGGCCAGGCGCTGCAGGGTCCACGAGGCTCCCGAGTCAGGCCCCAGCCCGACCCGCGCGAAGGCCATCAGTAGGCTGGCCTGCCGCGCGGCGATGCGGAAATCGCAGGCGAGCGCCAGGGCCGCGCCGGCCCCGGCGGCGACCCCGTTCACCGCCGCGATCACCGGCTTGGGCATGGTCGTGATGGTCATGATGATCGGGTTGTAGTGGAGCCGGACGGTATCGGTCGCTGCCTCGCCCGCCGCGAGGATCTCGGCGTGCTCCCGCAGGTCCTGGCCCGCGCAGAAGCCCGGCCCGGCGCCGGTGATGATCACCGCGCGGACCTCCGCGGCGGCCTCCGCCCGGCGCAGGGCGCTGAGCAGCGTCGTCTTCATCTCGGCGGTGAGCGCGTTCCTGGCTTCGGGGCGGTTCAGCGTGATGGTGGCTACCGCGCCGTCGAGGTCCCAACGCACGTTGTCGGTCACGGGTGTCTCCTTTGCCTCGCGCGGATTGTGCCGTCCCACAGACAACAGTCCACGAAACGGGCGGCGGCAGGCAGGAGGCGGGCCGACTCGCGGCGGAAAAACTCGGCGGCCTGCCGGCCGGGCCAGTGGTGTGGGAGTAGTTCAGTGGGCAGCCCGGGATCGGTGAACAGAAACTTTCGCCACTCGTGCACGAGCGTGCTGCGCAGGGCGAACACGGTCTCGTCCGGCACGCCGGGACCGACTGTGGCGACCAGTTCCCTGGTCGCGGCGAGCCAGCGCTGATAGTCGGCGGACAGCCGGTCGAGGTCCCAGGTCCGGGCGAGCAGGCCGCGCGGGTCCCCCTGGTAGCTGGTGGTGAACCGCTCCGCGTGGACCCGTTCGGTGTCCAGGAGGGCCTGGAGTTCGATGGATGCGCGGGGGCTGATCCACGTGGAGCCATCCAGCGGGGCGTATCCGAGATAGCCCAGCGCCGCCCGCAGCCGCTGCCGGCGGGCACGCTCGCCCACCCGGTCCAGCACCAGCAGGTGCCACTGCCCATCCCAGGGTGGGTTGCCCGGCCGGTAAATCCGTTCTGCCGCCTCGTCCAGCCGGTGGCGGGCGCGCGGGGTGAGCTGGTAACCGGGACCACCGCCCAGCCGGACCGGTTCCAGCCACCCCTGCCGGACCATGCGGGACACCGCGGTGCGGACCGCGGGCGCGGTGATGCCGACCGGGGCCAGCAGCCTGACCAGCGCGGCGATGGGCGCCTGGCCCTTACGGGACCGCAGGTGATCGCCGTAGAGATCAAAGAGGGCGGATCTCGCGTTCACTCCCCTAGTCTCGCCGGCACGGGTTCTCCGAAGCCCGCTGGCCCAGGGGAGTGCTGATCATTACCACTGACGGCCGGAACTCTGGATAATAGAGGTACTGATCGACACGGCTGTGAGTGGCCGGACCCGCCGCAGGCGCCGGGATCCCGGTGCGGCAGGCCTCCCGAGGTCTCAGGCGGCCCCAAGCAGGAAGGGGATGCGGAATGGCGGCGATGAAGCCGCGGACGGGTGACGGTCCGCTCGAAGTCACTAAGGAGGGGCGCGGCATCGTGATGCGCGTCCCGCTCGAGGGCGGTGGGCGGCTGGTAGTCGAGTTGTCGGCGGACGAAGCGGCCAGGCTCGGGGACGCGCTCAAGTCCGTCACGGGCTGAGCCTTGCCGATCGACGTCCGGGTAGCCGTCACGCCCGCGGCCCGCGTGCAGCCTTTCGGTGACTATCTCGGCGCTGTGGTCCGGGGCGCGATCGACGCCCCGGCGGTGATCGCGGTGCCGGTCGAGGCACCAGGCGCTGCAGCGTCGGCGGTCCCCGGCCCCGGGGCAGCCGATCTCGACGCCTACCTCGGCGCGGGTGCCGCCGACGTGATCGCCTGCGCCGAGCTGACCGGCCGCGCGGGTGAAGCCAGTCAGTCGGTGGCCCGCCTGGGCTCCGGTGTGAGCCGCGTCGTCTTCCTCGGCATGGGAGACCGCTCGCCGGGGGCGCTGCGGAAGGCGGGCGCCGCGCTGGCTGTCCGGAGTTAGCCAGCCCGTTTGACCGCGGCAAGCAGGCCGTCGCCGACCGGCAGGAGCACAGGCACGAGGCGCTCGTCGGTCCTGACCTGCTCGCAGAGGTTCCTGATCGCGACCGTCTCCGGATCGTTGTGCGCAGGGTCGGCCACCTGGCCGCCCCACAGCGCGTTGTCGAATGTCACCACCCCGCCGGGCCGCAGCAGGCGCAGCGCCGCGGTGAGATAGTCCGGGTACTCCTGCTTGTCCGCGTCGCAGAACACCAGGTCATAGCCGCCGTCGGTGAGGCGGGGGAGCACCTCGAGGGCTTTGCCGCTAATCAGCCGGTAGCGGTTCGATGCGAACCCGGCCTCTGTGAACGCCTTGCGCGCCAGCCGCTGATGCTCGGGCTCGGCATCGACGCTGGTCAGCACGGCGTCCGGGCGCATGCCGCGGAGCAGCCAGATGCCCGACGTGCCGCATCCCGTGCCGATCTCCACGACCGACCTCGCGTTGATGGCAGCGGCGATGAAGCGCAACGCCGCCCCGCCTGCCGGGCTGATCGGCGAGGCGCCGCCGACCTCGGACGCGCTCGCCCGGGCCGCCAGCAGCGGCTCATCTTCGGCGACGTATTCTTCGACGTAGGCCAGGCTGGCCTTGGCGCTCACGGTTGCCGCCTTCCTTCCGTTGCATGCTTGACCTTCCCCGGGCGGCAGCTTATCGTCACGCGCCGTAACCCGGGAACCAGCGGGGCCGGTTTGAGCGTTGTTCCTTGCATGCTGCAGGAGGGGGAGGTAGTGGACCAGGCCAGCCAGCCGGCGCCCCCGGTACCTGACTGGACGCCGCCAACCTGGGAAGAGGTCGTCCGTCAGCATTCGGCCCGCGTCTACCGCCTGGCCTACCGTCTCACCGGCAACACCCATGACGCCGAGGACCTCACCCAGGAAGTCTTCGTACGGGTGTTCCGCTCCCTGTCGAGCTACACGCCGGGCACGTTTGAAGGCTGGTTGCACCGGATCACCACCAACCTCTTCCTTGACATGGCGCGCCGCAGGCAGCGCATCAGGTTCGAGGGGCTTGGCGATGAGACCGCGCAGTGGCTGCGCGGCGGCGAGCCCACGCCCGCGCAGGCGTTCGACGACCGTCACCTGGATGGCGACATCCAGGCGGCGCTGAAGGCGCTCGCCCCCGAGTACCGGGCGGCCGTCGTGCTCTGCGACATCGAGGGACTGTCGTATGAGGAAATCGCCGAGACGCTCGGCGTGAAGCTCGGCACCGTCCGCAGCCGCATCCACCGGGGCCGCGCCCAGCTCAGGACCGCCCTCGACCACCGTCGCCCGCGCCGCGCCAAAGCGGTGTCCGCGCCCCTGGCCGGTGATCAATGAGCCACCTGGGCCAGCGGCTGTCGGCCCTGATCGACGGCGAACTGAGCGACTTCGAGCGCGACCGGGTCCTTGCGCACCTTGTCGGCTGCGATGCATGCCGGGGTGAGGCCGTCGCGCTCCGGGCGCTCAAGCGGCGGGTGCACGCCCTGGGCGAGGCCATGGCGGACGCGGCGCTGACCGGGCGCCTCATGGCCATGTCCGCGCCGGGTGAGCGGAGTCCGTCGGGAAGCCGGGTGGCCTGGCGGGCCGGCCACCGGTATCCGCCCGCCCGCTATTTCGCCGCGGGGATCTTCACCGTCGTCGTGGTCGGCCTCGGCACCACCGCGCTCATGATCGGCGGTGACCAGCAGCCATCTGGTCCGAAGGTCACGCCCGCCGTCAACATGTACATGATCCAGCACGCGGGCGTCACCGGCGGCGTGCCGGTGACGCCGTCAGCCGCGCCCGCGCCCGCGCCCGCCGGTGCCGTTCTCCTGGGGCCGTGAGTTAGCGGATGTTCTCCCGTGTCACGCAGGCCTCACTGGACCAAGACCCAGTCCACCTGCGGATCGCCAGTGCCGCCGTGGTGCTCGGCTTGCTCGCCACCGGTTTCGTGATCGTCTCGCGGGACGCGGCGGCGCGCGGTGGCCCGGCCGCGCGGCCGCCGTCCGGGCTACCGGCCGCGCGCCCGCCGTCCGGGTCTCGGCCAGCCCAGAGCGCCGGCCTGCGCCTGCTCGGTGAGGCCGCTGTCGCCTGCCAGAGCGTCGCCTACCAGGGAGTCCAGGTCATCGCCTCGCCGGGCACGGCTGGCCGCCGCGTCGCCGTGGTGGATGTCTGGCACCAGCGGGGCCGCCGGGCGCTGATCCAGATCATCGGCGCCGGCCCAGCCAGCGACACCGGCGATGGCGAGCAAGATTCGGCGCCGATCCTGGGCATCACCCGGCAGATGGTCGCCCTGCTCGGCGCCAACTACCAGGTGGCGATTGCTGGCGGGGCCCTGGCGGACGGACGGCCCGCCCAGGTCGTGGTGGTCCGTCGGCTGGACGGCGGACTGGCTGCGCGCTTCTGGCTGGACAGCGCCACCAAGCTCCCGTTGCGCCGACAGCTTTTTGATACCCATGCCCGGGTGATCAGCGAGGCTGCGTTCATCGACCTTAGGCTGGGAGACAGGGAGGCCGCTGGCGCGCCGGCCGCCGGGGCGCGGCCGCGGAGCAGCCCGCTGTCGGGGGGGCGGTTGTCCCGCCTGCGGGCGCAGGGCTGGCCGCTGCCAGGGCCGCTGCCAGGCAGGCTTACCGTGTTCGAGGCGAGCAGCACGGTGACAGCCTCGGGCCCGGTCGTCGAACTGGCCTATTCCGATGGGCTCTCGGTGGTGTCGGTCTTCGTGCAGCGCGGCCACCTGCCCGCCGAGCTCACCGGATGGTCCGAGGTCGCGCTGCAGGGCCAGCGGGTCTACACGGCCGACCCCGATGACCGCAGCGTCGCCTGGTCCGCCGGCGGCTTCGTATACACGGTGATCGCGGACGCCCCTGGTCAGACCGTCAACCAGGTGATCGCTGCGCTGCCGCATGACGCCAGGCCCGGGCTCGCCGCCCGGCTGACGCGCGGCCTGCGCCGCCTGGTCTCGTGGGCGGACCCGTTCCGGTGAGCAGCCTGGCCGGTTAGAGTGGACTGACCGTGCCCCGGCGGTGCGGCTTCGCCTTCGCTGGAGACCTGAGTGTTTGGCCTGTCTATTGAAAAGCTGCTGGTGCTCGCTGTGATCGCCATCGTGGTCTTCGGCCCGGAACGGCTGCCGAGGGTCGCCGCCCAGGCGGGCCGTACCCTGCGGGATCTGCGGCGGCTAGCGGAGGGGGCCACGAACGACCTGCGGGAGGGGCTCGGCCCGGAGTTCTCCGACTTCGACGTCACCGACCTGAACCCGCGCAACTTCGTGCGCAAGCACCTGTTGGACGACTTCGGCAGCGACGAGACGCAGGCGTCGGCCGCGGCAGCGGCGACCGCCACCGTAGCAGCGGAGCCGCCGAGGGGCGGCACCCTGGCGCCGGAAGAGAGCCCGCCCTACGACTCCGAGGCCACCTGACTCTCTGTTTGAGGGCCCCGGGCTGGTTGAGGGCCCCGGGCTGGTTGAGAGGGCCCCGAGGATCAGGCCGGGGTGAGGCCGAGCTGGCGTCCGGCGAGACCGCGGGCCCGGTTCACCAGGTTCTTCGCGATCCCGGACAACTGCTGCGCGGCCGGGGCCTCCGGGTCGCTCAGCACCAGCGGGACGCCCCTGTCGCCGCCTTCGCGCAGCCGCACATCGATGGGCACCTGGCCGAGCAGCGGGACCGGGGCGCCGGTGATCCTGGTGAGCGCGTCCGCCACGGCCCGGCCGCCCCCGGAGCCGAACACGCTGACCTGCTCCCCGCAGTGCGGGCAGGGCAGCCATGACATGTTCTCGATGACGCCGGCGATGCGCTGATGGGTCTGCACGGCAATCGCCCCCGCGCGCTCCGCCACCTCGGAGGAGGCGATCTGCGGCGTGGTGACGACGACCAGTTCCGCGGTGGGCACCAATTGGGCGACGGAGATGGCCACGTCGCCGGTGCCGGGCGGAAGGTCCATCAGCAGCACATCGAGGTCGCCCCAGTACACGTCGCCGAGGAACTGCTGCACGGCCCGGTGCAGCATGGGCCCCCGCCAGACGACGGGCGCGTTGCCCGTCGTGAACATCCCGATCGAGATCACCTTCACGTCATGCGCGGACGGCGGCATGATCATCTGCTCGACCTGCGTGGGCCGGCCGGTGACGCCCAGCATGCGCGGTACCGAGTGACCGTAGATGTCCGCGTCGAGCACCCCGACCTTCTGCCCGGCGGCGGCCAGGGCCGCGGCCAGGTTCACGGTCACTGACGACTTGCCGACCCCGCCCTTGCCGCTGGCGATGGCGTAGACCTTGGTGAGCGAGGCCGGCTGGGCGAACGGGATCTCGCGCTCCTGGCGCCCCCCGCGCAGCTTGCCCTGCAGCTCGCGACGTTGCTGCTCGCTCATCACATCCAGCTCGACCCGCACCCGCGACACGCCAGCGAGCTTGCTGACGGCGGCGGTCACGTCGCGGGTGATCTTGTCGCGGAGCGGGCAGCCGACCACGGTCAGCCAGATGTCGACACGAACCGCGCCGTCACGGGCGACGTCAATGTCTTTCACCATGCCCAGTTCGGTGATGGGGCGGTGGATCTCGGGGTCGTTCACCCCGGACAGCGCCTTGGTCACCTCGTCGGAGGTGGGCGGTGCAGCGACAGTAGGCAGGGAGGTCATGGCCTCATCGTACGGCCAGTTACTCCACCCCGGTTCACCACAGTGCGCCCGACCTGCCGGTTTACACGCGTAAACCGCCTGAGCTGGGAAAGTCATTGGCTCCCGGAAAGACTCCCTTGGCTCCCGGAATGGCCCCCTGGGGAGGTGCCGGCCATGAGCGCCCTGATCGAGCGGATCACGGCCATTATGCGGCTGCCAGCCGACGACCGGCGGCGCGTGCTGATCTGGATCGCGGAGCACGAGCCTGCGGTCTTTGACGCCGCGCTGGCCGAGGTGAGGCGGCCATGGTGATCGCCAGGATGCGCACCACGGCCCTGATCCTGATCACCGCCCTGATCGTACTGGCGGCGGTTACCAGTTTCGCGGAGTCTTACCGCGCCCTCGTGATCTGGGCGCACGAGCACGGCCTGTCCGGCGTCTGGGCTGCGGCCTTCCCGCTTCA
>DASWFT010000534.1:0-3698 GCA_036394075.1 Streptosporangiaceae bacterium | reverse complement strand
TGGCCGTGGTGGCCGCCCTCAGCACCCGCTGGGGCTGCGAGCGTACCGGCTACCGGCACAAGGTCGTGTGGGCCGAACTCGCCCTGTAAGCCTGTTCCGGGCTGCTGACACGCCTGATCGTCACCACCCCGGCGGGGGCTCGTTCGTAGCTGACAAGGATGATCCTGGTGGTTAATTCACGACACGCTGCCTGCGTGCTCGGTTCGGGCTGTGATCTGGGCCATGATCTGGTCCGCGGTCGTTCCTTCCCCTCGTCCTGGCCGCAGAATCGGGTATGCCATGTGCGTGCAGCCTGTCGCCTGGCCCGAGCCGGATCCGCAGATCGCGGCGGCGATCGCGGCGAAATACCGGGGTAAGCGGCCGCGGCCGCTGGCGGTGCTGATCCGCGATCGGCTGGGACAGTGGCTGGAGGATGAGGATTTCGTGGCCGCGTTCGGGATCCGGGGCCGGCCTGGGTGGTCACCGTCGCGGCTGGCGCTGGTGACGGTGCTGCAGCGGGCTGAGAACCTTACCGACCGGCAGGCGGCCGAATCGGTGCGGACCCGGATCGACTGGCAGTACCTGCTCGGCCTGCCCATCGATGATCCGGGCTTTGACCATACGGTGCTGGCTGAGTTCCGGGCCCGGGTGGCCGATGCCGGCCTGGAGCAGGTGGTATTGGATGCGCTGCTGGAACGCCTGGTGGCTGGAGGGCTGGTCCCGGCGGGCGGCAAGCAGCGCACTGACTCCACCCACGTCATCGCCGCGGTGGCGGCGCTGGGCCGGCTGGAGCTGGCCGGCGAAAGTGTGCGGGCGGCGCTGGAAGCGCTGGCGGCGGCGCACCCGGCCTGGCTGGAGCAGCGGGTCTGCGTGGCTGACTTCGCCCGCCGGTACGGCACCCCGATGACGTCCTGGCAGCCGCCGGTCTCCCAGGCCCGGCGTGATGAGCTGGCGATCGCTTACGCCAAAGACGGGTACGCGCTGCTGGAGGCGGTCTATAACGGCGCGGCGCCGGCCTGGCTGCGCGAGCTGCCCGCGGTCGGCACACTGCGCAGGGTGCTGCTGCAGAACTACACCCGCACCATCACCGGGGACGGACGGGAGGTGATCAGACGGCGGGAGAAAGAGCCTGAGGGCGACGGTCTCCCGCCTGGCCATGCCCGGATCGCCTCCCCCTATGATCTGGACGCCCGGTGGGGCGCCAAGCGCGACACCTTCTGGCTGGGCTACAAGCTGCACATCACCGAGACCTGCGACGATGCGCCGCCCTGCACCTGCCGCACCGCCGCAGCACGCCGGCCAGCCGCGGACGGCGCCGGAGCTGGCGCGCACGACCGCGAGCATGACAGGGGCTGCGCCCAGGCGTGCTTTCCGAACCTGATCACGCATGTGGCCACCACCGGCGCCACCGTGACCGACAACCAGATGACCGGCGCCATCCACGACGACCTGGCGGAAAAGAACCTGGCCCCGGGACGGCAGTACCTCGATTCCGGATACCTCAGCGCCGCCCTCGTGGTCTCCGAGCTCGCCAGGCACGGCATCGCGCTGATCGGGCCGCTGCTGGCCGACACCTCCGCCCAGGCCCGCGCCGGCAACGGCTACGCCCGCGCCGATTTCACCATCGACTACGACACCAAGACCGTCACCTGCCCGCGGGGCAAGACCGCAGCATCCTGGACGCCGTGCACCCAAAGAGGCCAGGCCGCCGCCGTGGCCACCTTCTCCGCCACCGACTGCGGCCCCTGCCCGGCCCGCCCCCAGTGCACGACCAGCGGCACGAAACGACGGCAGCTCACCGTGCTGCCCCGCGACCTGGCCGAAGCCCAGGCCGCCGCCCGCACCGCGGAAACCACGATCCCGTTCCAGGCCGACTACGCCCGCCGCGCCGGCGTCGAAGGCACCATGCACCAGGCCGCCAGCCACGGGGCGCGGCGCGCCCGCTACCGCGGCCTGCCCAAAACCCGCCTCGACCACGTGTACATAGCCACCGCCCTCAACCTGCTCCGCCTGGAAGCATTCTGGACCGGCACGCCACTAGACCGGCAGCGAACCAGCCACCTGGCACGCCTCGAACTCGGCCTCGCCGCGTAGAACCCCGAATTAACCACCAGGATCTTCTCAGGGAGATTCCGAGGGAACGGGCGATTTGCTCGTGCGATCGACGAGAATGTTCATGGGACAGTGCCCCTGGGCACGACCCATTGCATCGGCTGTCCGGTGATGTGCGCGACGAGGTCATAGTCACCGTCGTAATGCAGCACGGTGACGCGTTCCCGCTCGGCCACGGCGGCGACCAGGAGGTCAGGGAGTCCGACCGCCCTGATCTGCCCGCTGCGCCACAACGTGGCCTGGACATCAAGTGCGCGCCGCCAGTCTTCATCGTGAGTGGCGAGCCATTCATAACCGATGTCGCGGTCAGCCCGCAGCTGGTCGAACTCCGCTGCGGTCCTGGTGGCCCAGCCAAGCTCGAACTCGATCACCCCGCAGGTAGCGACCAGGGCCGCCTCGATCAGCGGGCCCAGGACAGCCGCCACAGTATGGTGGCGCAGGCGGGCCAGCGCGCTGGTGTCCGCCAGGTAGCTGGCTACCGCTGCCATGCGCCGCGCATCACCTCAGCGTCCTCAAGGTCGGGCAAGCCGCCAGAGATCAGCCGCTGCAGATCCCGCCGCCGGGCCGCCAGCGCGGCGACCGCGCGCAGGGCAGCGTTGATGGTGTCCTTCTTGGTCTCGGTGTGCAGTGCCTCTTGGGCGGCGGCGAGGTACTCCTCGTTGATGTCGATGAGGGTCTTGGCCATCTCCACCTCCTCCCTACCAGGATATCCCTCCGGCAGGCAGCTGGATATACGAACGGCTTCGGGCGGCGCTGCCAAGAGATGGAACATACCCCTGACGGTGCGGCGCGAGGCGGCGTCAGTGGCGCGCATAGCCGCCTGTTCTGGTGCAGCTGGGCGGAGCCTGTGCACTGAGCCGGGCGGAGCCCGACGCCGGGTCAAGGTCAAGCCGGGCCGCTGGTCTTTTCAGGGTGGTTGTCTACTCCGGGCGGCACAGGCTTACGGCCCCCATGGGCGGTCAGTGCGTTCGCTATCTCTTGTGTGGTCTGTTCCCAGCCGCGCAGGGTCGACCGCCGCTGTCGTGCGGCGGCCCGTAGCCGGTGTCGGTGGCGCTCGTCACCCAGCCAGTCTCCGAGCGCGGCGGCGAGGGCAGCCGGATCGCCGGGAGGGACCAGTTGGCCGGGGCGGGTGCCATCGGCGGTGGAGCCGAGCGCTTCGGGCAGCCCACCGACGGCGGCGGCTATGACGGGCAGGCCGTGGGCGAGCGCTTCGGTGACGGCCATGCCGTAGGTCTCCGAGCGAGACGGTGCGACGAGCAGGTCGGCGGTGGTGTACGCGTGGCTGAGCGCCGCGCCGGTCAGGACGCCGGTGAGCCGGACGCGGTGGCCGTAGCCGAGGCGCGTGACACGGGCCTGCAATTGCTCGACGAAGTCCGGGTCGCGGTCGAGCGGTCCGGCCAGCACGCAATGCCAGTCCCGCTCGGCGAGGTCGGCGAGCGCCTCGACGAGGAGGTCCTGCCCCTTGTGGCGGCCGAGGACTCCGACGCAGATCAGGTGGCCGCGGACGGGACGGGCCGGGGCAGCGACCCGATCGACGCCCGGCCGGGCGACGTGCACCCGGCAGGCCGGGATCGCGTATCGGGTCAGGACCTGCCGGCGGGTCCATT
>DASWFT010000533.1:0-3168 GCA_036394075.1 Streptosporangiaceae bacterium | reverse complement strand
ACACACCATGAATTCCAGCCGGCCCGCCTTTCCCGGCCGTCGCGCACGACGCGTGGCCTCGCGTCAGCTCGGGCTGCGTTCCCCGCGCACCCGGGTCACCGCGGTCTCTCTTCGCACCCGGGTCACCGCGGTCGCCAGCCTGGCCATCACCGTCGCGGTCGTGCTGGGCGTGCTGGTGATGTACCTGCTCCAGATGCAGTCAGTGCACCGCACCATCGACAGCCAGTTGCGCACCTATGCCGCCCAGATCGCCCAATCAGCCCCCACCGGGAACTGGCCGCGGCCACTCGCCGCGTCGAGCCTGGACCCCGACGCCGAAGCGCAGGTCCTCGGCCCCGGCGGAAGAGTGCTGGCCGCGACCCGCACACTGGTCGGGCTGCCGCCGGTCTACACCTTGCCCGCCGGGTCGGGCACACCGGTGCGGCAGAAAGCCGCCGACGGGGTGATCCCCAACGATATCCACATCGTCGCCGTGCGGACCACGGTCGCCGGCAGGCCGGTCACCATCATCACCACGACGTCGACCGGCCTGCTCAGCCAGGTCAACTCCGAGTTTCTCCGGCACCTGCTCTGGGGTCTGCCGGTCATCCTCATCCTCGCCGCTGGCACCGTGTGGCTCGTCGTCGGCCGGGCCTTGCGGCCGGTGGAAAGGATCCGGCACGCCGTCACCGACATCACCTCCGCTGACCTGTCCCAGCGGGTCCCCGAACCAGGCACTTCCGACGAGATCGGGCACCTGGCCCACACCATGAACGACATGCTCACCCGGCTCGATGAGGCCGCGAAGAAGCAACGCCGCTTCGTCGCCGACGCCTCCCACGAACTACGCAGCCCGCTCGCCGCGATCCGCACCACCCTGGAAGTCGGCCTGGCGCACCCCGACCGGGCCCCGTGGCCTACGATCGCCGAACGGGCTGCCCAGCAGTCATTGCGCCTTGAGGAACTCATCCAGCAACTGCTGCTTCTCGCCAGGGCCGACGAACGGCTGCTCTCCGCCCAGCAAGTACCGGTCGACGTGGACGCGTTGCTGCAAGACATCCGGGCCACCACCGTGGCCCACCATCTGGACATCGACCTTCAGTTGGCTCCAGGCGCGCTGACCATGGGCAGTCCTGACCACCTGGGCCGGATGTTCCGCAACGTCATCGACAACGCGATCCGTTACGCCGACCACCGCGTCGTCATATCCGCCGCAACCGCGAGAGGCTCGGTGCAGGTCGAGATCAGCGACGACGGGCCCGGCATCCCCGCCGAGGAACGAGAACGGATCTTCGACCGGTTTGTGCGCCTGGACAGCAGCCGCGAACGCGGCGGCGGCACCACCGGCCTGGGCCTGGCCATCGCGCGCGAGATCGTCACGGCGCATGGCGGCCGCATCGTCATCGCCGAATCCCCGACCGGCGGCGCCCGGGTAGTCATCACGCTCCCATCTGCCACGGGGGCGCAGACAAACTCCCAACAGAGCCGCGCCCCGCGCGCAGATCCAGCCCGCCCAGCACAGGAATCGCCATAACCTGGCTGAGCCTGGGCCGGATGCACCGGTCTCGGTGAAAGCGAGCGGAAAGGTAGCCCCGCATACGGTCGTGTCAGTCGGTCATCGATCCGCTGAGGGGCACGCCCGTGATCACGTCGTTCGTTGTGAGCTTCCTTCACTCCTATGGGTATCTCGCCGTAGCTGTGCTGGTCGGGCTGGAATGCATCGGGATTCCGCTGCCAGGTGAGACCGCCCTGATCACGGCCGCGCTGTACGCCGGATCGACGCACAGGCTCAACATCGTCGTGATCGCCGTGGTCGCCGCCAGCGCCGCGATCCTCGGGGACAACATTGGCTACGCCGCGGGTCACTTCGGCGGTACGCGGCTGGTGAAACGCTACGGCCGCTACGTGCATCTGACCGATCGGCGGCTTGCCGTGGGCAGGTATCTGTTCCGGCGCCACGGCGGCAAGGTCGTGTTCATCGGACGATTTGTCAGCATCCTGCGTACCTATGCCGCCCTCCTCGCCGGGATCAGCCGGATGCCCTGGGGCCGGTTCGTCGCCTTCAACGCCGCGGGCGGCGTGCTCTGGGCGTTGACCTTCTCCTTCGGCGCCTACCAGTTGGGCTCCGCCGCGACCGGTATCGGCAACATCCTGACCTACGTCGGCCTGGCCCTCACCGTCGTGCTGACGGTTGTGATCACGCTGCTTACCAGGCGTTCCTTCGCCCAGTTGGAAAGCCGGGTCGCCGAGGAAGACAAGCAGATGGCTTTGGTGCGATAACCGTTACGGTGACCGGCTCGCCGTTGATGCGGCCGTCAGCTGGAGGGCTGGTTGCCGAAGCTGTCGGCTAGCACACCGAGCGCGGCATCCAGCTTCGAGCCCAGTTCGCCGGCGTCGTCGCAGAGCCATGACATGAAGCCCGCGAAGGCAGCGCCGAATATAGCGCGGGCGATGACTTGCGGCTGCAGCGCATCGGCGGACTGGCCCAGGCGGCAGGCCGCGAACTCGGCAATTACCTGCTGCCAGCGCTCATAGTGGGCGTTGGCGTTGGCCTGCAGAGCGGGATGGTCGGATTGCAGCTGGAGGCGCAGGCGCAGCCGGGCCAGGTCAGCAGCGTGGTAGCTGTTACCCGCTACGACAGCCCGCCGGATCGCCTGGATCAGCGGCAGGCCAGGGTCGCTGTCGGCCAGTAGTTCCCGGAGGCGTTCCACGTCCTGCTCGAAGTCGGCCATCAGCGCGTCTGCCTTGGAGGGGAAGTAGCGGAAGAACGTACGCCTGCCAATCCCGGCCGCGGCCGCCAGCTCGTCGAGGGTTACCTCGTCGTAACCGTGAGCGGAGAACATCTCCATGGCGATCTCCTGCAGCTGGTGCCGCGTCGTACTGGGCGGCCGCCCGCGGCCCACCGGCTGAGGTGCGGGCACGGCTCCCTGACTGGCCGGCCCCCATGTGTCATCCATCGTCCTCCCGCCTGCCTTTTTCGGCACTAAGTGCCGTTAGTTTAGCATCGGCTGCAGGAGCCTGCCCGGGGGGGAAGCGGCTGGAGGCTGTCCGGGCGACCGCGCTGGCGCCGTGCCGACCGGGCGACCGCGCTGGCGCCATGCCGACCGGGCGACCGCGCTGGCGCCATGCCGACCGGGCGACCGCGCTGACGCCGTGCCGACCGGACGGCCAGCATGGCCCGGCGGCGGG
>DASWFT010000532.1:0-6667 GCA_036394075.1 Streptosporangiaceae bacterium | reverse complement strand
CGAGGTGCTGGCGCTGCGGATCGAACTTGACGAGAGCAATCAAGGTCTGCTTGCGCTGCACGCCGAGTTGTCGGAGCAGCATGACGAGCTTGAGCACGCCCGCGCCGCCGCCGAGCAGGCCACCCGGGATAAAGCGGACTTCCTAGCTAACATGAGCCACGAGATACGCTCCCCGATGAACGCTGTCGTCGGCTTCACCAGCCTGCTCCGGGCCACCGAGCTCACCACTGAACAGGTTGAGTACACGGAGGCGCTCGAGGTCGCAGGCGGACACCTGCTGGGCGTCATCGAGGGCATTCTGGACCTGTCCAGGATCGAGTCCGGGCTCCTCGAACTTGAGGACATCCCCTTTGACCTGTTCGCCTGCGTCGAGGACGCGGTCGACATGCTGGCGGCGAGCGCCAGCGAGAAGAACCTGGCCCTGGCCGCGCTGTTCGTACCGAACATGCCCGCCAGCATTGTCGGCGACTCACTTCGCCTCCGCCAGATCCTGGTCAACCTGCTGGCCAACGCGGTCAAGTTCACCACTCGCGGACATGTCCTCGTCGAGGTCACCCAGGAGGCAGCCGCCGGGAGCTCCCGCAAGCTGGCCTTCCACGTCCGCGACACCGGCAGCGGCATTCCCGCCGAACGCGTCGAGCTGCTCTTCGCCCCGTACACCCAGGCTGACGCCTCGACAGCGCGCTCCCATGGTGGTACCGGACTGGGTCTGGCGATCTGCCGTCAGCTGGCCGAGCGGATGGGCGGCAATATCACCGCCGACTCCACTGTCGGCGAAGGCTCCACCTTCACCTGCACCATCCGTGCCCAGGTGGCAGAGCTCACCCCAGCTTCTGTTGACAACGACCCAGTCCTTTCCGGCCTACAGGTTCTGGTGGTAAACACACAGGCGCTCCATGGCGAGGCCATCGGCCGCCACCTCGCTGTGTGGGGTGCCGAGCTTGTCACAGCCTCATCGATCGATGCCGCGGTCAGCCGATCCGCTGACTGGCCGCGGGCCGCGTTGGCGATCATCGACGTCAACCAGCCGGCCACTCTCGCCGCCGACATCGCACGCCTTACCTCCGCATCAGTGAACGCGGAGCTGCCAGTTATCTGCGTGGCCACCATGGCTTCCCGCGCTGCCCTCGCCCGTGCGGGAGAACTCCGCCCATCCGTCCGGATACCCGTCCGCCGAGATCATCTGCGCAAGGCCGTGCTCGCTGCTCTCAGCAAGAGCAGCCCGCCCGCGCCGAGCGCCCGCGCCGCCGCATCCGCTACTCCCAAGCTCCTGGATTCCCCTGGCGCTAACGACAGCCCCGCGGCCCTCACCATCGACATCAGACCGCGCAAGACCGATGAGACACCCACACCAGCGGACCCACCACAGTCGCGCCGGGTCCTTTTCGTGGACGACAACCCGCTGCTGACCGAACTCGTCGAACGCATCTTCGCCGGAGATCCCGGCGTGACCGTGCAGACCGCGCCGGACGGCAGGACCGCTCTCCGCCTGGCCAGTCAGCAGCAACCGGATATCGTCTTGCTCGACCTGCACCTCTCCGACATGAGCGGCGAAGCTCTCCTGCGGCAACTCAACGCCGACACCCGCACCCGTTGGATACCCGCCGTTATCGTCAGCGGCGCTACCACACCGGCGGCCATCGAACGGCTCAGCGACCTCGGCGTGGTCGCCTACCTCACCAAACCGTTCACCTCATCGCAGCTCCGGAAACTCGTCAATGCGGTCGGTCGCCCAGACCGGGAAGGCACTGTGCCGACACCCTGAGTTCCGCGCGCAGGTCCGGTTTCATCCCATCAGGATGAGCCCCCGGATCCACACATGGCAACGTGACCAAACTTCTGCCAGAAGGCCAGCTCCTGGCGGCGGCGCACGGGATCCTCGACCGCAACGACAGCGACGTCAGCCGATGATCCGGGACAGCGTAACGCCATCCCCTCCCCTAGTGACTAGGGCAGCTTGTCGGCGTAGGCCTTCAGCGCGAGCAAAGTGCGTCTACTCTCGACCCGAAATTCGTGCACCAGCAGCGGCTGGAAGAGCTTCAGCGACCACGGAATTCCGAGCGTCACGACCCGCTTCACGTGGGTCGACCCTGCTCCTGGCGTTAACGTGTAGCGCATAGTCACGTCGACGATCCCAGAGTGCAGCTTAATGGTCATCGGCTGGTGGAAGGTGAGCTTCGTTGGTCGCTCGAACTCGGTGACCGTCCCATTACGCACGCCGAACGGTCCAGGCTCGCGATAGGTCGTCCCGAGGGTCACCGGGTTCGAGGAGATCTCGCTGGTGCCGTGGAACGACGAGGACTTCGTTAGCCAGCGATCCTGGCCACGAAAGTCGATGATCACATCGAAAATCTTCTCGGCTGAGCAATGGATGTCAGCCTCGGACAGGACTTCAGTCGTCACTCGTTTGCTCCCCCTGCTGGACTGTCCGGGCTGGCCTCGCGCGTATTCACATCATGTCCCGGGGTGACGCGCTCGCAAAAACCCGGCGAGGGCAGTACGTACTGAAGCACATGCCGCCGTCGGCTCAGGCCCTGCGGCTGGCAGGCGATGCCCTGATGGGGTTCGGAGCTTACCGTCGCAGCTTCGCTCTCGTTGTCGCTGGTGCGGTCGTCATCGCGGCTGGCTGGTCGCAGGCCGCGTGGCCGCGGACGTCCAGCCGACCGTGACGACGGCGCCCGTGCTCTTGGCGTCCTGAACGTGACATGACCGGCCTATATAGTACGAATCATGCTCGGTCCGCTGCGCAAGAGCGCCAAGATGGGCGGGTTTCTCGGAGCGCCCGGCACCGCAATGGGCACGGCGCAGCGTGCCCAGGAGGATGAGGTGCGCGAAGAAGCGTGGCGGCACATCCTCGAACTCGGGGAGTTGCTCGGGCGCTCAGCTATTCAGCCGGTCGGCGATACCGCCGTGCTACTGCAACGAGCGCTCGACGCCTATGAGGCGGCGGAAAGAGTATTCGATGGAGCGCGAGACATCGCAGACCTCGCGGGCGTGCTGGTGCTTGTTCGCCAGGGCCGAGACGCCTTCGGTGCAGCCACGGCGACCGCCAAGGGCAAGCAACCGCCGACTACCGTACCGCTGTGTTTCTTCAACCCACTGCACGGCATATCCGCCCGGCACGTCGCCTGGCGGCCATTGGGCCAATGGCGCGCCATTAAGGTGCGGAGCTGCGACGAATGTGCGAAGCGAGTCAAGCGACGCAGCCGGCCAGATGCCCTGTTCTGTCGCGAGCACGGCCACGACGTCCCCTACTACGAGGTCGATCCGAAGCACAGTGTCTGGGCGGCCACGGGATACGGCCAGTTCAGTGACGACCTGATCGAGCGCGCGCTGGTGGCGCATGGACATCAACGGTAAACAGTGATGGAGGCGCCAGTGGACAGCACAGCGCTCCGCGCCGCGCAGCAACCGCTCAAGGATGCCTACCGCAAGGATCCACGGGAAGCGGTTGTCACCCTGCGGGCGCGCGGCGAGCTCGGTGAAGAAGGCATCAGCTGCTCGGTGGCAACGGGCCAGGCACTGGCGGTGGCGGGCCTGCACCCCGCCACCGGCGGCGATGGGTCGCTGGCCTGTTCCGGGGACATGCTCTTGCAGGCGCTGGTCGCGTGCGCGGGTGTCACGCTGCGGGCCGTGGCTACGTCGTTGCAGATACCGGTCACCGCCGGAACCGTGTACGCCGAGGGGGAGCTGGACTTCCGGGGGACGCTGGCGGTGACCAAGGACGCGCCGGTCGGGTTCACGTCCATCCGCCTGGGCTTCGAACTCGACACCGATGCCAGCGACGAGCAGATCGCGACTCTGGTCAGCCTGACTGAGCGCTACTGCGTGGTCTACCAGACCCTCGCGCACCCAGCGAAAGTGAGCGCATCAGTCATCCCGAAGGCGACCTGAACGGCACAACGCACCCGGTTGGCGGCGCGAGCGCTGCGGTCAGCTGCCCAGAGCGCGGCCGCCGTCGACGACGATGCGCTGGCCCGTAATGAAGCCGGCTCCCTCCGAGGCGAGGAAGCTCACCGCGTGGGCGATGTCCTCGGGGGTCCCCATGCGGCCGGCCGGCACGGACGCGAGGTAGGCATTCGTGATCTGCGGTGCGACGTTTGCGTGCCGTTCGACGGGGATGAAGCCCGGCGCGACCGTGTTGACGGTGATGCCGAAGGGGGCGAGCTCGCGGGCCCAGCTGCGGGCGAGGCCGATCTGGGCGCTCTTGGCCGTGGCATAGGCGGAGCTGCCCGGGGGTGGCCGGTCGGCGACCTCGGAGCCGATCTGGATGATCCGCCCGTATCGCCTGGCCCGCATCCCGGGCAGCACCGCACGCCCCAGCAGCATCGGGCTCTTGACGAAGAATTCGAGCTGGGCGAGGTGGTCCTCCCACGCCACGTCGGCCAGCTCGGCTTCCGGCTGAGGGCCGGTCGCGTTCAGCACCAGCACGTCAACAGGACCGAGGCGGGCGGCGACCCCAGCGACGAGTCCGGCGACCTGCCGCTCGTCGGTGACGTCGGCAGCGAAGAGGTCAGCCGTCCCGCCATCGTCACGGATGGCGCGGGCGACCTCGAGTTCCTGTCCATCCCGGCCCCGGCCATTGACGGCAACGGCGAGGCCATCGCGGGCCAGGCGCCACGCGATGGCCTGGCCCAGCCCTCGCGAGCTGCCCGTCACCAACGCGACGCGCTTGGGAGCCAGATGCATGCGCCCGATCGTCAGCTCAGCTCAGGGTCGTCATCGGGCGGCGACTCCACCGCCACCTCGAAGCCGAGCAGGCTGGTGTAGAACTGGCGGCTCCGCTCCACGTCGGTCACCGTGAGCCGCAGGTGATGAATGTCACCGGTCGGAATCTGTCCGGGCACTGCCACTCTCCCTCCCGCGCAAAGCGAAGCAGCGGGCTCCGCGCCATCAGGCCCCCGGACGACCAGCATCCTCCTGCGCAGTGCCCGGCGCCACTGCCGGATCAGGAATGTGCGGAGTCCCTCTGGCCGCTCGGCATCAGGCTGATCAACTCCGCCGAATAGGCAACGTTCGGCGCTGTCGCACCATCAGCGTCCGGCCGGCTGGACGACCGGGTGAAACGGCGGGTGGCGGTAACGGCCTCGCTTCGGCCTGGGCTGACCAGCTGTCGGCGTAGCGCCGGCTGAACCGGCGCAAGATCTCGGGCGGGTGGGTGACGCTGCTGCGGCGGGCCAGCGCCATGAGGTCCCCGGCCTGCCCGGCTTCGAAGTAACCAGCGTGCTTGTAAACGTCGATCCGGGTGCACAGACCGGCCGCGTCCAGCTCGGGATGGAACTGCGTGGCATAGACGCGGGAGCCGATCCTGAACGCTTGCACCGGGCAGGCCGGGGAGCTGGCCAGCAGGACGGCGTGATGCGGCAGCCGGCTGAGCGCCTCTTTATGGCCGACGAACGCGTCGAAGGTGGCGGGCAGCCCGCGCAGCAGCGGGTCTCGCCGGCCCTCACCAGTGAGGGTGACCGGGACGGTGCCAATGGGTTCGGCGTACCGCCGGTCGACCACCGCCCCCTGGTGCTGGCCGAGCGCCCCGATGCCGTAGCAGGCGCCGAGAAACGGGAAGTCCGCGCTGATCACCTGGTCGAGCAGGCCACGCAGGTCGGCCTCGACGCGCCGCTGGACCGGCGATTTCGAGTCCTCCGGGTCGCTGGCGTTGAACAGGCCGCCGCCAAGGAGGATCCCCGACCATTCCTGCAGATCGACATTCCCCAGCGGCCGCCGCTCCAGCCGGACCCGGCGCAGGTCTTTTTCGTCCAGCCCGGTGTAGGCCAGAAACGATTCGTACTCGTTGTCCGCGGCAGCGTCCTCGGCGCGGATGGCCAGCAGCAGGAACGGTTTCACGGGGTTACCCTATGGGCTCCGGCCGCCGGCACCGTCAGCACTCCGGGCGTCCCGGGGGGTCGCCCGGGTTGCTGGCGTCTAGGACGGCGGCTCGGCGAACAACTCGAGTTGAATGTTGTCCGGGTCGCGGAAGACGAGCACCGCGGCGCCCGGTACGGAGTTCGCCGCTGCGATCGGGGAATGCACGACTGCGGCGTCGGCCAGCCGCGCCGCCCAGGCGTCGAGTTCCTCGCGGCCGGCGACAGCGAACGCCAGGTGGTCCAGGCCAGCGCGCGTCTCGTCGAACGCGTCCTGGCTGCCGTGCCGGTGCTGGGTGAGCCCCAGGCGAGCCTGCAGTCCGTCGTGCCGGAGAAACACCTTGCGGCGTGCCCCACCGGGCGCCTTGAACTCGCCTGCGCGCCGGAAGCCGAGCACTTCCTCGTACCAGGCCGCGCTCGCGTCAACGTCACGAACCGTCAGCCCAAAGTGGTGGATGCCTGTGATCATGCCCTGCTCACCGTGTCCTCGCCCAGGGCGGTCAGCCGCAGGCGGGTCTTGCGCTACACCAGGCGTCTGGACCCACGGGCCCGCTTACCTCTACCGCTCGATCATCTCATCCAGATGCCGCAGGACACCTCCGGCGCGCGCCGCGTTGGCCTGCTGTACCGCAGCGGTGGGCCGCGGTTATGGTAACGGCTGTGGAGCATGATGCGGCCGTGGCGCCGCGGCTGGTGGCCGCGCTGGCGTGGTGGTGGCAGGTCCGTGGCCGGCTGGCGGGGCAGGTGCCGCTGCTGCCTGAGGCCGTCGACCGCGCCGCCGCGGGCAGCGACGCGTGGTGCACCGGGCA
>DASWFT010000531.1:0-7221 GCA_036394075.1 Streptosporangiaceae bacterium | reverse complement strand
GCCGCGACCGGGTTCGTGGCGTTCGCGATCTCGGCGACGGTCATCGGGATGATCATCTACCTGTCGCTGTATGTGCAGAACACCCTCGGCTACTCCCCGGTCCAGGCCGGGCTGCGGTTCCTGCCGCTGTCGCTGGTCTCCTTCGCGGTCGCCCTCCTGACCGGCCGGCTGATCGGCAAGGTGGCGATGCGGGTGCTGCTGGGCGTGGCCATGGTCGCGGCCGCGGCCGGGCTGGCCTCGATGGCCCACCTGACCGCCACCTCCACCTGGCTGGTGCTGCTGCCCGGCTTCATCCTGGCCGGGATCGGCCTGGGCGTCACCTCCACCGGCCTGGCCTCGGCAGCGCTTTCGGCGGTGGCGCCGGCCCACGCCGGGATGGCCGCCGGCCTGGTGAACACGCTGCGCCAGGTCGGCACCGCCACCGGCGTGGCCGTGCTCGGCGCCCTCTACGCCTCCCGCGTCACCACCGCCACCCTGCACGCCCTGGCCGGCCCGCCCGCCCCGCCCGGCGCCGCCCACCGGCTGGCCGCCGCAGTTGCCTCCGGCGCCGGCACCCGGGTAGCCGCCGTGGTCCCGCCCGCCGCCCGCGCCGCGGTCACCCACGCCGCCCGCGCCGGCACCGCCAGCGGGCTCAACGACGTCCTGCTCGCCGCGGCCGCGTTCGCCGCGCTCGGCGCGGTAGCTGGCTTCGCCTACGGACCCGACCCAGCCAGGCAGCCGCCGCCCAGCCCCGCCCCCGGCGACCACGGCGAACTGTCCGCCCAGCCGGCCACCGCCCAGCACCAGGCCCAGCGGCCGGCCGGGCCCGAAACAACGCCACCATAACCCCATCAAGACACCGGCGCAGACCCCGCCGACTCGCCCCAGGTGAGCATCCCGGGGCTTCCACCCCGCGGACTGAGGTCCAGATCCCCACTCCAACCGGCTGCACCGCACCGAAACGACCGGGAGTTGACAGCAGCCCGGATCGACCGTCGCCTGGGCCAATCGTCCGAAGATGCTAAGGACGTCCACATAACTGGACGTCCACATAACTGGACGATTTGCATGCAATCCTGGCACGGCCGGACACAACTCTTCGCGGCGCCGAGTCGATCTGTTCCTGACTGCACAAGTGAGCTTTGCAGCGCACATGACTCTAAGCCTCAATCCACCGCGTAAATTCGGGTGATCGTTTTTCCGGATGCCGCCGGCAGTTTGTGATCTTGGTTGTGTTCAGGGACATGACAGTCTTGCCGCTGACTGTTCTGCGGCTTGTCCTGGTTCCTGATACGGCGAGCTTGGGGGGTGGCCGCTGGGGCCGTGCGGGCGCGTGACCGGTTCCGGGCTGGTCAGGCCGCCCGGGCGGGCGGCCCGCAGGAGGCCTCGAACAGGTTCATCCATTCCTGCTCGCGGTGCCAGCCTTCGGGCAGGTGCAGGGTGATCTCGCCGCGTCCGTGCCGGGCAACCCGGGCGGCCACCGCGATGAGATGGCGGCGGATGGTCGCGCCGCGGGCCCTGGCGTGGAACTGCCCGGCCAGCGCCCCGGCGGCCCGGGTCAGGTTATGCGACATGGCCGCGCACGTCAGCCAGGCGGCGTTGGCGGGGAAGGACCCCGACGGCAGGTGGGCCAGGGGGCCGCTGGTCAGGTCCGCGAACGCCTGCTCGACGATCGCGTGGTCACGGTGCTGGGCCTCGGCTTCGATCATCTGGAACGGGCTGTCGGTGAGCACGGCGTGGTAGCGCCAGCAGTCAAACAGCTCGTCCTGGCCTTCGCGGGCTTTGCGGTTCAGGTCGCGGACCCGGCGCACGATCAGCCGCGCGGTGACTGCCTGGCGTTTCTTCGACGCGAACGCGGTGTAGGGCACCTCGGCGACCTCGGCGTCGGAGATCCACCGCCGCTGGTCCTCATCCCAGATCGCCTTGGGGTAGGTGATCGGCGTCCAGGCCGTCTCGGGGATGCCGGCGATCGCGTTGCGGATCTTGTTGTCCATCCGCGCGGTGACCGAGAAGAACGCCCCGCCGCGGCGGATCGCGGCGATCACCTTGCCGGCGTAGTAGGCCGAGTCCATCCGGACCACGATCTGGCCGGTGCAGCCCGCCGCGCGGGCCGCGGTGATCGCCTCGGCGGCCAGCGACGCGGCGCCGCGGGCGGAGTGCGCGCTGCCGCCGCGCAGCCGGGTCGCGGCGATCACCGGCGCGCCCAGCGGGGTGGAGACCACTGCGGCCAGCACGTTCAGGCCGCGGACCAGCAGGTTCTTGCCCTGGATTTTGGTGTGGCCGAACGCGGCGCCGGCCTTGGCGTGCCCGTAGACCCGTTTTTGCATGGAGTCGATGTCGATGAATGCCAGGACGTCCTTGCCGGGCAGCAGCGGCGCGGCGCCGGTCAGCGCGGACAGGAAATCCCGCCCGGCGGACTCCAGCTGCCGGACGTTGCCCCAGGTGAACGAGCGCAGGAACGATCCCAGCGTGGATGGCGCCCGGATCCCGCAAAACAGGGTGCCCATGGCGCCGTGCCGCAGCACGTCCATGTCGTCGATGCTGTCGGCGCCGGCGGCCATCCCGGCGATCAGGCAGGGGGCTTTCAGGTCCGCGTTCACCCCGGTCTTAGCGGTGATCTTGACGTTCTGGCGGACCAGGGCGGACAGGCCGCAGCGCTCTGCCAGGGCCATGACCGGGACCAGGCCCGCGCGCGACACGAGATTCGGGTCGTCAAACGATGCGTGCGTCCTGGCCTGGCTATGCCACAATTGCACTTGACAGGTGTCCTCTCGGCTCGGAACGTGGAAGCTTCAATCACTCCCATCGTCCCAGCTCAGGGGGCACCTTTCGTGTTGACACGCCCGGGAGAGCCCTATTTACACGGTGGATTGAGGCTAAGTAGCGCCATGACAGGGCCCCGGCTCTCGCCATGCGATTGACCGAACCCAGCGTCAGGCACACGACAGCTGCGGGCTGCAGTTGCCTGGCGCTGCAGCGAGCGTGACCTTCAACGCGGCAAGCATATGCTTATACTGGTACGGATGAGGATCTATTCTCTGTTCTCGAACTCGTCAGGCCCGGCCTGATGCCGGCCAGGGATATTATCGGCCCGTTACTGATCATGCTGCGGCTCATGATCCAGGGCAGGCCGTTATCAATGACCGGCAGGCGCCGGGCGCACCGGCCGAGGATGAAGCTGACGAGACACAGGATAAATGAGCAGGACAGGCAGATAAGAATGCAAATCGGCATGAACATGGCAGGCCCTTCTGTCAGATAGGACTGGGCAATGCTGTTAGGCGGGGTGAGCCAGAGGCACTTTCTGTTGCCTGGGTGGACAGTGTTATTCATGGAATGAGAGCAACCGATTGCGCGGCATCCCACCGGGGCGATCCGCGGCGATCCGCGGCGATTACAGTTAGCTCCACTGTGCGCAGGCAACGGCTGACTAGCCACACATCTCCGGGCACAGGATGCCCACAGGATTTCGGCCCTGGCAGAGCGTCGCAGGGATCTGCGTTCCGCTAAAGTCGGCAAGAGCAGCACCGAGCCTGCGGGCTGAGGTTCGCGTCGCGCCGGCAGTGCCAGGGGTAGCTGCCTTTGCCTGGGAGCGAGAGGGGGCGCTGGGTCTTGGCGGAGCAGGCTCCGATGTCGTTCGCTGGGTTGCTCCGGCAATTGCGGACTCGCGCTGGCCTGACGCAGGAGGAGCTGGCGGAGGCAGCGAGTGTGAGCGCCCGGTCTGTCAGTGATCTGGAACGGGGAATCAACCTGACAGCCCGAAAGGAAACAGCTCGCCTCTTAGCAGATGCGCTGGGCTTGGCTGGACCGGCCCGCGCGCTCTTCGAGGCGGCTGCACGTGGCCACGTACCGGCGGCCGACGCGCTCTTGGACGCTGGTGATCCGGGGTTTGCTAGGGCTGGTATCACGCTGGCGCCGGTTGCGGCCGTCCACGCGCTGCCGCGCGACACGGCTAGCTTCACTGGCCGCGTGCCGGAGCTTGAGCGGCTGATGCGGGAGCTGGAAACTAAGGCGGGCACCGCAAGCATCGTGGACGTTCATGCGATTGACGGGATGGCCGGGATCGGCAAGACCACGTTCGCGGTGCACGCCGCTCATCTGCTGGCCCCGCGTTTCCCGGACGGGCAGTTTTTCCTGCCGCTGCACTCACACACCCCTGGGCAGCATCCTGCTGATCCGGGGACGGCGCTTGGGACCCTGTTGCTGGCCGCTGGTATCGCCGCCAGTCAGGTCCCTGACGGGGTGGACACGCGGGCAATGCTGTGGCGCAATGGCGTCGCGGGCAAAAAGATCCTGCTGGTCCTCGATGATGCGGCCAGCCATGAGCAGGTCCGGCCGCTGCTGCCCGGTACTCCCGGCAGCCTGGTGCTGATCACTAGCCGGCGCAGGCTGGCGGCCTTGGAAGAGGTCACGCCGATCAGCCTTGACACGCTGCCCCCAGCAGATGCGGCCGAGTTGTTCACCCGCCTGACCGGCCGCGCCGATAGCGAAGCTGGTGCGGTCGCGGACATCACCCGCCTGTGCGGGTACCTGCCACTCGCGCTCCGCCTGATCGCCGGACGCTGCGCCGCCGTCCCGCCTGGACCATCACGGACCTGGCGGCCGAACTGGCCGCCGCCAGGAACCGGCTCGCCGCTATGCGGGCAGAAAACCTCTCGGTGGCCGCCGCGTTCGACTTGTCATACCAGGATCTCACTACTGATCAGCAGCGCCTGTTCCGCCGGCTCGGGCTGCACCCCGGCACCAGCACCGACGTTCATGCCGCCGCTGCCCTCGACGACACCACCCTGGCAGCCGCCCGCCGTCACCTCGACGACCTCTATGACCATCACCTCATCACCGAGCCCGCGCGCGGCCGCTACCGCCTGCACGACCTGCTCCGCGAGCACGCCCGGAGCCTGGCGGCAGGCGACGATGCCGCCGACCGGGAAGCAGCGGCCGTCCGGCTCCTCGATTACTACCTGCACACCGCCGCCGCCGCCAGCCGGCTCATCGCCCGGCGTTCCCCGGCCGGTACCCCCCCGAACACCCGCCCCCGGGCACACGCACCACAGTTGCCTACCCCGGATGAGGCGGTGGCCTGGCTGGAAGCGGAACGCGCCAACCTGGGCGCCTGCGCCGAATACGCCGCGGCCCATGCCTTGCCCGTCCACGCGGTGTGGATACCGGCACAGCTCAGCGAGTTCCTCGCGATCCGCGGTTACTGGGACCAGGCATTCACCCTGCACCAGATCGCGGCGGCGGCTGCGCGTGCTGCAGGAGACCGGGCTGGCCAGGCCGCCGCCCTCACCCACCTCGGGAACGTGCAGCACCTTGCTGGCGACTACAAGGCTGCCGCCGCGTCGCTGTCCGAGGCGCTGGGCCTGTGCCGCGACCTCGGCGACCGGCTTGGCCAGGCCGCCGCCCTGACCCACCTCGGCCTTGTCCAGGTGCTGACCGATGACCTCCCGGCTGCCGCCACATTGCTATTCGAGGCGCTGGGCTTGTACCGCGACCTCGGCGACCGGCCTGGCCAGGCCGACGCACTCGTATACCTTGGCTTCCTGCAGTCTTCAACTGGCGATTATCCCGCCGCCGCTGCATCTCTTGATGAGGCATTGGCGTTCTACCGAGACCTCGGCGACCGGCGCGGCCAGGCACGGGCCCTCACCGACTCCGGCGGAGTTCAGCGTGACACAGGCAACTACCAGTCGGCCACCGGTTCGCTCACCCAGGCGATAGGCCTTTACCGCGATCTGGGTGACCGGTACGGCGAGCCCCGTGCCCTGTGCTATCTCGGCGTCGTGCAACGCTTGACCGGCGATTACACAGCGGCGACCGCATCGCTCACCCAGTCCCTGGAGGGGTGCCGCGACACCAACAGGCACGGCTACGCTCACGCACTCATGAATCTCGGCGCTGTGCAGCACCTTACTGGCAGCGACGCAACAGCAGCCGCATCGCTTGCCGAGGCTCTAGAGCTGTGCCGCGATATCGGCGACAGGCAGGGACAGGCCGAAACACTGAACCACCTCGGCGCGCTGCTGTCGGACACACGCCGTCACGAGAAAGCTCTCGCCTGCCACACGGAAGCGCTCGGCCTTGGCCGCGATATCGGCACCCCGATGGATGAGGCGGGCGCGCTGGAGGGAATCGGGCGATGCCACATCCAGGCCCGCGATATCGCAGTTGGCGGTACCTACCTGCTGCAGGCGCTAGAGATCTACCGGCGGCTCGGGTCCCCCAACGCACAGCGCGTCCAGAAGACTATTAGCGACCATGGCATCCGGCAAGGCCTCAAGCGCCGGCCTGCCAAGGGCTAGCATTTACTCCGCGTTCAAGTTCCGATCGCAGCGCGCAAATGTAACGAACCTCGGTTGCCCCGATCGTGGGTCTCTGGCAGGCTCGCTTTCCGGCACAATCCTCATTGCTCCTGCGCTATCTCGTCACCACCATCGTCCTGGCTAATTGCGGCCAGCGTGACCATCCTCTGCAGCCCTTCATGGTGGGAAAACCGACTCGGTTCTATAGCCTGTGGAACTCCAGCCCGAGCTGCCCATATCAATCCATCAATATCTGGGCGGTAGGTCCGAGCATCAGCCTAGCCTCAATCGTTCAGGGTTCCTGAGGTCCGGTTACTGATTGTGCCGCTGCCCGGTTTCGGGTGTGGTGTCTGTTTGGCTGGCGGTGCTGGTCGCGTGGTGGCGCCCGGTGTGCCCGGGTGCGCACCGGCTCCGACTGCGCCGGGGTGGCCTCCTTTCTGCCTGGCGTGATAGCTGGTGCTGGTCAGGCGGGTGCGGGCAGGGCGCAGAGCCTCTGCCAGCAGGTGAGGAACGCGTCTTTCCATGGCCAGCCGGGGCTGATGGCCAGGGTCCGCTGCCGGGCGTGGCGGGCGAGCCGGGCGGGGATGTGCCAGATCCGGTAGCTTCTCTGAACTTAGAGATGATCATGGTTCTAGGTGAGGCGGACGGTGGCCTGAGGCGTGCATGAAGGCGCTGATCGCGAGCGTGAGGTTGTGCTCGTCGAGGCCGGTGAGGGCGTCGCGGAGATTGACCGGCAGCCCGGCGGCCAGGCTGGCTGCGAGGCGGAAGATCCTGCGTTCCCCGCCGGAGCAGGGCAGGGTGCCGGCGTCGAGGGCGGTGGTGGCGGCGGTCCAGTCGATTGCGGCGTGCGCAGCCTCGCCGCCGGGACGGCCGCGCTCGCTGGTGGTGATGTGCCTGGTGAAGTCGTCGCGGTCGAGGAAGGTGCCGTGGCCGATGAGCA
>DASWFT010000530.1:0-5652 GCA_036394075.1 Streptosporangiaceae bacterium | reverse complement strand
GCGCCAGCCAGCGCCGCCCGCAGAATCGCCCCGCACCACCAGCCCGCCACCCCGGCAGAGCGCTGACGATGCCTGACACCATCCCCGGCGGCCAGCACTCCACCGGCAACGACACCGGCGTCACTCAGGGCTCGTCACAGCGACACCGTAGTGATTCCGGTGCCGTTCCGCAGGGCTGTTTCCAGCAGCTGCAAGCACTCGAAAACGCGATCGCCTACCGGCGCGCCCGCGCCGCCGCCCCGTGCCCCGACTGCACCGCTGACGGCCGCAGATGCGACGACCACGCCTGTGACCTGCAGCTGATCACGGCCTATACCAGCAGAGGGCCATGGCCGCCATCGTGGACGTGTCCACACGCGTCCACGCCACCCTGGCCGGCCATGATCACGAAGGATTCCCGTCACATGCGTCCGTGAATCCTCCGTGATCATGGAAAGGGGTCGCCGTGACGGCCCGCAGTAGTCACACTCGCCACGATAGTCACGCTGGTCACAGGGCGGAGGTCCGCGATGACGACCAGACCCAAACGTGAGTGCTGGCATAGGACCAACTCCCGGCCGGGGTGCAGCGCAAGACCGCCTGGAATGACCCTCCTGGCTTCGGTGACTGATCGCTCGACGGGGTGCAGAAACCCTTGATCAACTCATGACCCTCATCAGAGCAGGGCACGGGGCGCCGGTGAACCAGTCGCAGACTGACCGTTTGGCCGACCGAGATAGGGTGGCGGCGTGGCTAGTGCGGGCGCCCTGTTCTGGGATCAGTACTTCCGCGGGCTGCGCGAGGCCGGTGACGATCTCGACTGGCAAGGGCAGTGGACCGAGCCGTTCCTGGCCCCGCTCCGGGAGGCGGGGACGCGCACCATCCTTGAGCTGGGGTGCGGAACCGGAAACGACGCGGCACGCCTGGCTCGCGAAGGCTATGCGGTTACGGCGATCGATCTGTCGGCTGAGGCCATCGAGCGGGCACAAGCCAAGTTCGGTTCGAGGGCCAGCTTCCTCGTCGCCGACATGGCCGCGCCGCTACCCTTCCGAGATAGCAGCTTCGATGCGGTGATGTCCAACGTCGCCTTGCACATGTTTCCCGACAGCGTCACGCGCTCGGTGTTCGCCGAGGTCAGGCGCCTGGTGCGGCAGGGTGGCCTATTCCTGTTTCATGTCAACGCGCTCGAGGACCGCCCGTTGCGCGCTCGCTGGCGGGCGGCCCGCGAGCTTGAGCAGGACTACGTGCTTGAGGAGTCCGGCCAGACGATGCACTTCTTCTCGGAGCCCTACCTGCGCGAACTCCTACTGGAATGGAGTGAGCTGCGTCTCGACCCGATCGAAATCGCCCATCGCGAGACGGGTGAGAAGTTCAAGCAGGTCTGGCGTGGCATTGCCCATCGCTGAGTCACTGCCAAGATCAACTTAGCCTCAGTGGGATTGGCTAGAGGCCCACCAGGTAACCAACGACCTGTTCGCAGTGATCGGCCGCGCTGGGGGTAACGCTCCGTGAAGCTCGATATGAACACTACAGTGAACTCCGTACCCGTCTGGGAATCTTGCTCGCCTATATCTCGCTCTCGCTGGAAGCCTCCTCCCCAAGGAGTCCACCGTGTCGTTGGCGTCCTCGATGTTGTTTAGCCTTGGGCACGGGATCAGCGCGCGTCCTGATGTGATCGTCGCTGTCAGCGCTCTGCTGGTCACGATCATCTTGTGGCTCATCGACCACCGGCGCAAACGCCGGCGAATCAGCTACCGGGTACACATGAACACGCAAATCGGCGCCATGCCTGACATCCGTGGCACTGGTGATTTCGTGGTACGCAGCAATAACAAGGAAGTGCCTGACCCGAGCCTGGTGCTTATTCGGGTCAGCAACAGCGGTCGGATCGATATTGTTAAGGATGATTTCGAGGCAGAGATCCAGTTTACCTTCGGCAGCCGGCAAGTCGAGTCTGTTGAGGTGTTTGAAGCAAAGCCGCCCGCGCTCAATCGTATCCTGCAACCAGATCCAAATACCAACCCTAACCAAGTGGGCCTGACGTCCAGGGGAAGCCAGATCAGCTTGCCCAAGTTCGCTTTAAACCGGGGAGATCGATTCAAGCTACTGATGTTGCTGTCCGGCAAGGGAAACACGGTCGAAGGTGACGCGCAGCTAGAGAGCGGCAATTTTGTCGAGGACACTAGCGGGAACGGCCCGAGCCGGCGAACGATCATTTTCGGTGGGGTGACCTTGCTATTGCTGGGTTCCCTTTCTGGGCTGCTGGCGTTCCGCCCAGCGCAGAATAGCAATACTGGCGTGCAGTGCGTCGCTGGCACCATCACCGTCGTTGGGTCGACGGCGTTCGAGCCGGCGATCACCGCAGTCGCTAGCGCCTACGGGCAAGCCTGCCCCAGTGCTACCGTCTCCGTGAGCGGCGTTGGGAGCGTCGCTGGAGTCAACAACTTGAACGGACAGTCCGACGCCAACAAGCGGTCTGCCGAGGCGGTGATGTACGACGGTGCGGTGACCCCTAATTCCTATCCCCAGTTGGTCGGGAACCCGCTCGCGGTGGTTATCTTCGCAGTGGTGGTCAATCAGCATACTGGGGTGCACAATCTCAGCGCAGATCAGTTGCGTGGCATCTTTATCTCAGGCACATACAGGAACTGGAATCAGCTAGGCGGCAACAATCTGCCGATCGATATCGTGGCCCGTGACACGGAGTCGGGCACTCGCACAACCTTCCAGAACACTGTCTTGGGTGGGGCGGACGAGCATGGACGCACTTCGGAGAACTGCACCACTCCCGATCGGGGGCAGGCATCGCCAGTAATGTTGTGCGAAATGAACTCAACCGCAGAACTGCTAAGAAACGTGAACGCTATTCCCGGCGCCATTGGCTACTCCGAGCTTTCGGCGTCCACTGCATATCCGAATATCGAGCGCATACAGATCAATGGCCATGATTCGAATATCCAGCAAGACAGACGGCTCGCATATCCCTTCTGGGCTACCGAACACATTTATACGTACAATAAACCGCCGAGTGGCAGCCTGCTATCGGCATTTCTGAGCTATCTCAACAGCGACAAAGCCCAGAACGCCATCCAGAAGAATGGCGACATCCCGTGCGCGGGCCTCACACACCCTCGCCAGCAAGAACTTTGCGGAAGCTGACCATGGCTGACCCCTCGCGAGCGTCAGCCAATGCCTGGGCGAGGTTCCACGTGGTGCGCTATGGACGAACGCGCCGAGAGTCGCGAGATGCCACCCATGTATCGCGCGCGGTGCCTCACGGAGCGAGGGTGCGGCCGAGCCAGAGTCCGCACAGCGCTTGGGTGACCGCGACGAGAACGGTGGCCACGATCGCGACCGCGGCGGCATCCGCTTGGCTGGTCGGCGCGCGGCTTCCGATGACGCCCCGGAGATCATCAGGACTGCAGGTCACTTCACCCGCCTCTCCAGTAGAGTCCTCGGGATGAGACGGATTCTGGCCAGGCCGCGCGGAACCGCATTGGCGGACTTGCCGGCGGCAGATGCCGAGTTGGAGGAAACGCTCGACAACCTCGATGACGCCGACAACTACGCGGCCTGGATCTTCGAACTCATGGCCCCGTATCTGGGCGACGAGCTGCTGGAGGTGGGCGCCGGCCACGGAACCTTCACCGAGATCCTGGCGCCGAAAGCCAAGAGAGTCGTCGCTTCCGAAATATCCGGACGATGCGTCGGCATATTGCGCCAGAGGTTCTCGGATGACCCGTCCGTGGAGGTGCTGCACGGAGGCATCGATGTGGCGGCCAGCCACGGCCCCTTCGATACCGCGATACTGATCAACGTTTTGGAGCACATCCAGGACGACGACGGCGCCCTGTGGGAACTCGCACGCCTCCTCAAGCCTGGAGGGCGAGTCGTACTGTGGGTGCCCGCCTTCTCGCTCCTCTACAGCGACTTCGACCGGAGGATCGGCCACTACCGGCGTTACCGCCGGACCACGCTGCGAGCGCAACTCTCCCACGCCGGGTACCACGTGCAGGACGTGCGGTATGTCAACTCAGTGGGGGCCATAGCGTGGCTGGTGGTGGCCCGCTTCCTCCGCCGGACACCCACGAGCGGAGCACCGGTCAGGATCTTCGACAGGTACTTCGTACCGGTTCTCAAGCAGCTCGAACACCGGTGGCGGCCGCCTTTCGGCCAGTCCATCTTCGCAGTAGGTGCCTGGCCACAGGATTCGCTGGACAAGTAAAGCCAGCGAGCGTGCGCCGCCTCCGGCTAGGCGTCGGGCGGTCGCGGGGTGAGGGCACGGCCGAGCCAGAGTCCGCACAGCGCCTGGATGACGGCGACCAGAAGGGTGAACGCGATGGCCGCCGCGGCGTGTGGCGGCAGCCCGGCCAGTGCGGCGGCGACCCGTGCGGTCGCCCCGACCGCCGACCCGCGCCACGCTGACCACCCGAGCGGGATTCCCCAGCCGACCGCGGCCATCAGCGCGACCGCTGGCATCGTCACCCGCAGCCGCCAGCGCCCGTAGCGTGCCGCGATCCCGGCCGCTATCCCCACCACGAACGGAACAAACCACCAGCCGAACGTGGTCCCGCCCGCAATCACCCCGGCTCCGGCGACGCACCCGAGCGCCCAGCCCCAGGCAGGCCCGCGGTGGCCGGGCGCGAACGAAGGATAGTGCGGCCCCGGCGGGGCGGCCCGCTCCGCCGGCGGGGCGCCGAGCCGGCCGAGGCGGTAGGAGCCCCGCTTGCCGAGCCTGCGCAGGTCAGCCACGGGGCGCCGCACTCTCGCCGTGGCTCATGGCCGCATTGTCCAACGGATCGCGCCCGACGTGTACCCGCCTGCCGGAGGCAGCGGCCGGTAGCGTCCGTTCCACCAGTCGGCCACCTGGTTCTCGTACCAGGCAGACGCGGGGTTCTCGCTCTGCCCGCCCGGGTACACCCCCTCGCCCGCAGCCTGGCCGTGGCCGGTCCACCGGACGATCATCCGCCAGCTCGGGCCCGACTGCGAGACCAGGCCACCATCGGCGGCATTCACCGTCCACGGGTCCGCACCCGAAGGCCTGGGCCCGTACCCCAGCGCGGCGGCCCGGGTGAGCGAGGGAAACCGCCTGCTGTGCAGCCGGCCCCAGCCCCAGCCCGATGGCGCGCCGCCCAGCGTGGACGTCAGGTGCGCCACCGCCGTGGCGAACGCGGTTCGCATCACCTCGGCCGCGGTCCGGTGCTGGCCGCCCGGCGGGGTGAAGGCGGCGTTGCCCGGGTCGCGGAGTGTCCACGCTTCCAGATCCTGGTTCAGGCTGGCCTGCGCCGGTGACACCTTCAGCCCGGGACGGTCCTTGCCGACCGGCACCTTCGCCGCTGTCCACCACGGCTGGAAGACCGCCGACAGGTAGTCGGTCCAGAACGTCCACCACACCGACGCCGCCGCCGAGGGGGCGCCCATCGCGGCATCCCAGCCGGCCAGCAGGCTCGCCGCCGCCTGCTCACGCTGGCTGAGGCGCTGGCCGCGCAGCGCGGCCAGCAGCCGCGGCACGATCCGCGCGGCCAGCGGATCGGTCAGGCTAGTCTGCACGGCGGCGAAGCTGGCCGCGGTCATCCCGGTCCGGCCGCGCAACGCGGCGGATATCTCGCTGGCCCGGTACCCGGTGTCGAAGAAGTTGGCGGTCGTGCCGATGTAGTACGGGTACGACGGCCC
>DASWFT010000529.1:0-3964 GCA_036394075.1 Streptosporangiaceae bacterium | reverse complement strand
CGATGCTCTCGGTGATCGAGGCCGCTACCCATTTATCGCGGGCTTGCGGGCCGGGGCGTTCCTTGCGGCGGGCCGGCGGGGCGGCGATGTCTTCTGGTTCGCGGACGGCGGGGGTGAAGTCGGCGACCGCGACGATCTCGGCCATCTTCTTGATCCCCGGATGAGCGCTATCGGAGTCCTTGCCGGCGCTGGCGCGGTGCCCGGGGCGCACCGCGATGCCCTTGCCGTCGGCTTGCATCATGATCACGTCGCTGTCCGGCAGGTCCGTGTCCGCGCCGAAGGCCCGCTGATCGTAGAACTCGTCTACCCAGCCGGCCAGGTCCTGGGCGATGCCGGCCAGCTGCGCCCGCCCGGCCGTGACCCCGGTCCGGGCGGCGATGACCTCCTGGGCCTGCCCGTACCCGCCTTCGGCCAGGTGATACGCCACCAGGGCCCGCATGCCCATCGAGTAGGGGTCCTCGGGCAGGATCCACCGCGCATCCGCCGGGTACAGGTTCGCCTCCCGCCGGTTGCGGTATGCCATCCGCCCGGCGCGGACCGGCCCGAAGATGCTCACCACACCCCGGTCGCACCCATTTTCAATGGTGCCGTGCCGGATCCCCGCGGCGCTGATGAGCGGCGCGGCCCGTTCCTCCCGTGCGCAGTCGATGGTGAAGGTCGATTCCAGCAGCTGCCGCTGCAGTTCCCGGCCCGGCTCCGCGATCACTTTCTCCCGCTCGCCGTGATCGAGAGGTGCCGCCTGCTGCGCTGTCCAGGCCAGCATGGAGGAGAACTGCTCCACCGGGCCGGCCAGCGCTGCTGCCACCTCCTCCTCCAGCGGGCCCGCAGTCCCGTCCTCGCGGACCTCCGTCACCGTCACCGAAACCGTCACCGTCATCGCCGGGCCTCCGTTGCCTGCCGAGGGTCGTTTTCCCTCCACCATCCCGGAACCGGCCCCGGAACCGGCGGAACCCGCAACCGGGCACCCGCCCGGAAACCGCCCCCGCAGCCCTCCTCAACCACCGCTGAGCAGCGCATATCACCAACAGTGACGCCCGGAAGATCGCGAAATGTTCAGGCGCTCCAAATTTCAACCACTTTGACCTGGTATCGCAGTAAATCTACGACCGTCACAAAGACGCACCCCTTACACACTGACCTTTACCGGGCCGAGCGGGACGTTCAGCCAGGTTTTCGACCGTGTCATCCTGACCCTGCCATTCTCCGTGCTGCGCGGGCTCACGTTCGGCGCGGCCGGGTTCAGCTCTCAGAAGACCTACGCCATCAACAATCTCGGCTACGGGACCAACAGCAAGCTCCAGCTCCAGTTCAGCTCACGCTACTGGAACCTGTCCGGGCAGCCATGGGGCATCGCCAACGACGGCACCACCTACGTCGACAATGCCTTCCAGGGCGGCTGGGACGTCACACGCGGGCAGGCGGGCGCCACCGGCATCATTGTCCGCTACGCCGGAGGGACGATCGGAGCCTCCTTTACCAAGGACGATGCTGGCTCCCTTGCTACCTACGCCAAGGGCACCTTGGCCCTGCTCGAGGCGTTCTTCCCCGGCATAACGCCGTACTACAACGGTATCGTCACGCTCTCCGCCTCCTGGCGTAATCCCAGCCTGCTGGGCTCCTACGCCTGCTGGACGGTGGGACAGTACACGTCAGTCGCCGGCCTTGAGAAATTGCGGCAAGCGAAGTGCCATTTCGCCGGCGAGCACTGCTCGATCAACTTCCAGGGATTCATGGAAGGAGGAGCGGAGGAGGGCGCCCGAGCCGCACACAGGGCTGCGGCAAAGTTAGTTGATCATGGCGGTGACCTGCGCTTGACCTGCGGGACTGGCGTTCTATCCGGGTTTTTGATACGTCTTCGTTCGTGATTGGTGCCGGTGTCGCGGATGTGACGGTGCGGCCGGTGTCAGCCGGGGAGGCCGGGCGGTTCAGCGCTGAGCTGGACGCGCATCACTGGCTGGGGCACCGGCTGACCGGGCAGGTGCTGCGGTACGTGGCCGAGCTGGACGGGCAGTGGGTCGCGGTGCTCGGGTTCGGGTCGGCGGCGCTGAGCTGCGCGGCGCGGGACCGGTTCATCGGCTGGTCCCGGGAGCAGCAGTACGCCCGGCTGATCCATGTGGCGAATAACCAGCGGTTCTGCGTGCTGCCGGCCGGGCGGCGGCCCAACCTGGCCTCGGCGGTGCTGGCCCGGGCACTGCGGCGGCTGCCGGGCGATTACCTGGCCGCCTACGGGCACCGGGTGCTGGCGGTGGAGACGTTCACCGACCCGGCCCGCCATACCGGCGCCTGTTATGCGGCGGCGAACTTCCGGCGGGTCGGGCAGACGCTGGGCTACGGGCGCAGCGCCGGGACCTGGCGTCATCACGGCAACGTCAAGCACGTGTGGGTCTACCCGCTGCGCCCGGGCGCGGCCGGGATCTTGTCCGCCCCGTTCGATCATCCGCTGCTGAGCAGGGAGGAGCCCCGTGTGATCGACCTGGGCGCGCTGCCGCTGGCCGGGGACCGGGCCAGCTTGCTGGAGGTGCTCGGCGGCCTGACCGATCCCCGCGCCCGGCGCGGCATCCGGCATAAGGTCGCCGCGACGCTGACGATGGTGACCGCGGCCGGGCTGTGCGGCTGCGGGCGCAGCTTCCGGTCGGCCGCCGACTTCATCGCTGACCTGCCGCAGGAGGCGCTGGCCCGGCTCGGCGCCCGGTATCACCCGGTCAAGCGCCGCTACATCGCGCCGGAGGAGTCCACCATCCGCCGGCACGTCAAGATGATCGACGCCGATGAGGCCGACCGGCTCACCGGATCCTGGCTGCTGGCGCAGGTGATGGCCGGGCGGGTCGCGGCCGGGGACGCGGCCGGCCTGATGGTGGCGCTGGACGGCAAGGTCCTCAAGGGCGCCTGGGAAGAGCTGCGCGATGTGAAGGTGAAGCTGTTCTCCGCGCTGGTGCACGGCGAGGGCGTCATCATCGGCCAGCGCAACATCCCCGGCGACACCACCGAGGTCACCCAGATCCTGCCGCTGCTTGATGACATCGCAGCCGCCCGCCGGGCCGCCGGCGCGGACGGCGGCCAGGACGACCTGGCCGGGGTCACCATCACCGCCGACGCGCTCCACGTGCACCGGGACAACATGCAGCAGGTCACCGACCGGGGCGGCGACTACATCCTGACCGTCAAGGGGAACATGCCATCCCTGGAACGGGACATCGCTGCCCTGTTCCCCGCCGGCCCCGCGGGCGGGGCTTTTCCCCCCTCCGCACCACGTCACCATTGACCGCGGCCACGGCCGCAACGAGATCCGCTCCATCTGGTGCTCCCCCGACGTGGCCGGCCTGGACTTCCCCGGCGTGTTCCAGGCCTTCCGCGTTCACCGCGAGATCTACGACCTGAACTGGAACCCGCTGCGCAAGCCCGAGACCGTCCACGGCATCACCAGCCTGACCACCTGGCAGGCCAACCCCGCCGGCATCCTGGCCGGCAACCGCGGCCACTGGGAAGTGGAAAACCGCGAGCACTACGTGCGCGACCGGACATTTGACGAGGACCGGTCCCAGATAAGGACCGGCGCATCGCCCCAGTTCCTGGCCACCGCCCGCAACATCGTCATCAGCCTGCTCCGGCTCGCCGGGTGCCAGAACATCGCCCGCGGCATGGAACACCTGTCCCGGCGACTCAACCAGGTCCTAGCCCTCCTCGGAGTCTTACCGAAGCGGCCAGGAAGGAGGTGAGCCTACGCCACGACTTTGCCGATGACCCTGGAGCCGCACAGGAAATCCAGAATGACTACGCATCCGGGATATTCCCGTGAGGTTTCCCGAGCAGCGCCCTGAGCCTCGGCGCCGGCGCGCATTACCGCCGGTACAGCACCCAGATCTCCCGCGTCAGGCTGCGGTTGACTCGTTCCCGCAGCACCGTGATGACGTCGAACAGCGTGTTCGAGGGTTCGGGCAGGCCCGCCGGAGCCATTACGACAACC
>DASWFT010000528.1:0-16996 GCA_036394075.1 Streptosporangiaceae bacterium | reverse complement strand
AGTGGGGACCTCCACCGGATCGAGCAGGTCGGTCCGGGACCTAGGGTCCGGGCCGGATGGGGACAAGCGTGACGGGCCCGAACACCGCTACCACGCATGGTGGTCGGGCCAGAGCGACCGCACCAAAACCGTGCTGTGGGCCGCCTATGCGCTGATGTGGGTCCTCCTCGTGGGTTATCTTGCATTCTTGATCGTCCGGGATCCCGACCGGTCTTCGCAGCTACTCGAGGGCTGGTTGGTCGACAGCTTCGAGATGGTCGCCGCCGCCCTTTGCATCACCCGTGGACTCACCCGGCGGCCCGGGCGCGCGGTGGCGCTGACGCTCGGCTCCGGCCTGATCATGTGGTCGCTCGGCGACATTGCGTTGACGGTCGAGTCGCTGGGCGGCGTCACGCCTCCTACGCCCTCGCTCGCGGACGTTTTCTACCTCGGGTTCTACCCGCTCACTTACGTGGCAGCGGTGATCTTCATGCGTGGGGAGGTCAGGAGGCTCGCCACTCCCAGCTGGCTGGACGGTGCCGTCGCGAGCGTCGGCACCGCATCTGTGTGCGCGGCATTCGTGTTCGAAAGAGTCCTTCATCTGACCGGTGGGAATTCCGCCGCGACGGCGATCAACTTGGCCTACCCGATCGGGGACGTGCTGCTGCTCAGCCTGGTCGTAGGTGGATCGACGGTGATGTCCGGCCGGCGGAAGGCACCGTGGCTCCTCATGGCTACGGGAATCGCCATCAATGCCGTCGGTGACAGCGCCAACCTCTTCGGGACATCATTCGGGGCATCTCGGCTGGGCTTCATTTTCAACGCGATCGCCTGGCCGACGTCGATACTGCTTCTGTCGATGTCAGTCTGGTTGCGGCCGCACCCATCGAACCCACAGACCCTCCGGAAGCCAGCGTTGTTTGTCATTCCGGGGCTCAGCGCCGCGTGTGCACTGGTCGTCCTCTTCGTCGGAAACCTGCACGCAACGAGCCGACTTGCGCTCGGCCTTGCGACTGCCACTCTCCTGCTTGTCGGCATCCGGTTGGTCGTGTCTGTGCGTGGGATGAGATCCCTCAGCCAGGAGCGCCGCCACCAGTCGGTCACCGATGAGCTCACTGGTCTTGGCAACCGTCGTTGCCTCCACACTGTGCTCGACGCATTCTTCGCAGATTACGACGTAACGGCAGCTCGGCCGCGATCCATTGCCTTCCTCTTCCTTGACCTCAACCATTTCAAGGAGATCAACGACACCTTCGGCCACCCGGTCGGCGACAAGCTCCTCAAGCAGTTGGGCCCACGCTTGTCTGCCTGCCTGCGCGAGGCCGACCTGCCTATTCGGCTCGGGGGTGACGAGTTTGTCGTCGTGCTCGTGGACGGAGACGCCGACTATGCGACCTCGGTCGCCCAGCGACTGACGAACAGGCTGGCCGAACCATTTATCCTTGGCACGGTGCGGGTGCACATCAGCGCGAGCATCGGCATCGCGCTGGCGCCTACGGACGCCACCGACTCGGCCGGTCTCCTGTGGTGCGCGGACGTCGCGATGTACCGGGCCAAGCTGGCCGGCGTCCCCTTCGCGATCTACCAGCCGGACCTCGACAAAAGCGGGAACCGGCTGCTGCTACTGGACGAATTGCGCACAGCAATCGACGAACGTCAACTCGTGTCGCACTACCAGCCACAGCTCGATCTGCGGACCGGCGAGATCGTCGCCGTCGAGAGCCTGCTTCGCTGGGCCCATCCCAGGCTTGGGATCGTCCCACCGCTTGAGTTCCTTTCTCTTGCCGAAGAAGCCGGCCTCATGGGATCGATCACGACTCTCGTGCTCACCGACGCCCTCGCGCAGTGCGCGGCCTGGAGGAGTGCCGGAAACCCCCTGTCGGTCTCGGTCAACATCTCGCCGGCCAACCTTCTCGACCCTCGGTTCACAGAGGTCGTCCGCGACCTCCTCGACAGTCATCAGGTGCCCGCCGAAGCCCTCGTTCTGGAGATCACCGAGACCACCGTCATCTCTCACTTTGATCGAGCCCAAAGTGTCACACAGGAACTCCGGGACCATGGCATCGTGGTGTCGATCGACGACTTCGGCGCCGGCTTCACCTCGCTCGCCCACCTCAGTAGCCTGGCGGTGAAGGAACTCAAACTCGATCGAATCTTCATCGCCGGGCTCACCGGCGGCGACAGTGGACGCGCCCTCGACCTCGTTCGGGCGACCATCGACCTCGGCCACGCCCTTGGCCTGCGTATCGTGGCCGAAGGAATCGAGGACTGCGCCACCCTGGAATTGCTATCGGACCTCGGCTGCGACCTCGGCCAGGGGAATTTCATCAGCAGGCCCAAGCCAGCCAATCGTCTCACGTTCAAACCAAAGCTGATCGGCTCGCAACCTGCGACAAACGTCCGGTAAAGATGGCCACGGCATCCCGTCACTCCGCGGACGGACCAGCCTATGCCGAGGTCCACGGGGTGATCGCGCTCGAGCTCGACAGGCAGGCCCGCATCAGCAGGCTGACCACCATCTGGGACGGCTCGCTGGTCGACAACGCGGCGATCACCACGCTGCTCGCGGCCACCATCGAGCAGTGCGTTCAGCGACCCGCAGTGGCTGCAGGTCGATCTCGGGGCGACGCACACGATCAGCCAGGTCGTGCTGAACTGGGAAACGGCTTACGCCACGGCCTTCCAGATCCAGCCGTCCAACGACGGCTCGACCTGGACGACGATCTATTCGACGACGACCGGCACTGGCGGGGTGCAGACCCTTCCGGTGAACGGCAGCGGCCGCTACGTGCGCATGTACGGCACGCAGCGGGCCACCCAATGGGGCTATTCACTGTGGGAGTTCCAGGTCTCGGGCACCTGAACCCCGTACAGCTGACCCGTCAATGACTCGCTGAGCCCGCACAGAGCAGGAGGCCGCGGACCGGATACGGTCCGCGGCCACCTGCGGAATCGCACCGAAGGTCCCTTCGTCGCCCGCGGCGCGCGTGAAAGGGCGTTGTCCAAGTAGCCTCAGGTCCTTGCGCAACTGCTCGAAGTGCTCGCGCGCGCACGGACACATGACGGACAGGGCGGGCCACGAAGATCGCCGCAAGCCGCGTATTCGCAGGTCAGGATGCATATGGCCGTATCAGGTCAGGCGGTCTGTAATTTCGCGGTGCCGCGGTATCCGAGGACTAGCGACCGGTGCTTGTCGCCGCTGTGGTATCGCGCGAGTCCCGTGGATGGGGAACCTGGAGCTGGGTGACCCTGCCCTTGGACACGCCAAGGAGAATGGCGGTGTCGCTGACTGGCAGCTGCCCGGCGAGCTGCCCGGCGAGCTCGCGGGTCTGGCTGGCTATCTCAGCGGCGTTACGCTCGATTTCCTTGCGCCGGGTGCGCAGCTCGCTTGAGCGGGCGTCGAGGTCCGGGTCGCCGGTGCGGTATTCGAGGTCGAGGTCGAGGCTGGCTTCGGCGCTGCGCGGGAGGTCTTCGACCATGCCGATGACCTCGCGGATATTGCGGTCCAGTGCGCGCAGGGTCTTTGCCCAGGTGTGGGTGCCGGGAAGGGCCGGGACGTCGGCCATCCAGCCATCGCCGTCCCGGGTCACCACTATGTGGTAGGTCATTTCTTCCTCAGCCATCCCTTCCCGAAGACCGGTTCAAGGTCGCGCTCGATCGCTCGCAGGGTTCCGGGCCGGATGTCTCCCGGGTGCTGGGCGATGGTGGTCCGGGCGACTAACTCGGTGCCGTTTGCGTCCTTCATCCTGGCCTCGTACTGGCGGTGAGAGCCTCGCTGGCGTAGCAGGACCGCACCGTTACGCTCGATGATCCGGATGACGTCCCTTGGTGTCACCAGTATAGATTATCAGCTAAACACTTCAAGTGTTTAGCTCTAAACAGAACTTGCCTAGAGCGGGCGGCGGTCGTCGCCTGCCGCTCTAGGCGGCCGGATCTAGCCTGGACAGCGACCTCAGGCAGGCGGTTGGCCAGCTCGGTTGAGGAGTGGTTGAGCTTGCGCCGATGGGCCGCCCAGGAGTGCGATACCGCAGGTTAAGCAGCATTTGCGATCTTCATCGGGGGCTCCCTGTAAAACCGTCAGCTACGTCGGTTCGAACGTGACACCTGCCGCCGCCAGCGCGTAAGGTCTCTTGGGCGCGCTATCCGGCCATCGGCCCGCGGGGGAGAGAGGTAGCCCTTGATGACATCGGCTCCGTCCGCTGTGGTCACTGGCGCGGGCTCGGGGATCGGGCGAAGCGTCGCCAGGATCCTGCTCGCGCACGGATGGCGGGTCGCGCTCGCCGGCCGCACTCGTGACTCGCTGCGGGAGACGGCGGGGGAGTCTGATCTCGCGCTCACGGTGCCGGCCGACGTCACCGATCCGGACTCGGTCCGTGGCCTCTTCGAGGCGGTAACGACGACGTTCGGGCGGCTCGACCTGCTGATCAACAACGCCGGCACGGTCGGGCCGCAGGGGCCAGTCGACGAGATCAGCTATCACGACTGGTCGCAGGCCATCGCCACCAACGTGACCGGCGCGTTCCTGTGCGCGCACCACGCCGTCTCGATCATGAGAGCACAGCGGCCGCGCGGCGGCCGGATCATCAACAACGGCTCGATCTCGGCGCACAGTCCCCGTCCGGGCAGCGCCGCGTACACCGCGAGCAAGCACGCGATCACGGGTCTGACCAAGTCGGTTGCCCTCGACGGCCGGGCCCATGACATCGCCTGCGGGCAGATCGACATCGGCAACGCCGCGACCGACATCACCAGCCGCATGGCCCATGGAGTCCCGCAAGCCGATGGCCGGATTCTGCCGGAACCGACCTTCGACCCGGAACACGTCGCCCGGGCCGTCCTCTTTATGGCGGAACTGCCGCTCGACACCAATGTCCAGTTCCTCACCATCACCGCGACGAAGATGCCGTTCATCGGCCGCGGCTGAACGCCCGACCACGCACGTGCTGTTCGCTGCTTCGACACCGGGGCGCCGTGGTTCACAAGCGTGCCAGCACCTCATGGAGCTTGGCGGCGAACGCCTCGGGCTGGACGGCGAAGCCCCGTGGTCGCCGGGGAACACCACGGGCTCGGTGCCAAGCCGTTCGGCCAGGGCGAGCGTGGCACCGCTCATCGGCGTGCCTTCGAGTTCGTCGCGTCGTCGGCTGTCATGCACGTGCGCTTCGCCCGGAAGGCGCGCCATTAGCCATCTCAGCCTGGCGCTCACCATTCGACCAGGGTCCAGATCTCCGGTCGCGGCGGGCCGCCGGGGTCGACGGCGGCGAAGCCGCGGGCGGCCTCCTTCAGGTGCTGAAGCGCTGCTTCGCGCTGGCCGCTGGCGTGCAGCAGGTCGGCGAGGTTGGTATGCAGCGCCGCAACCCGGTGCTGGTCGCCGAGTTGGCTGCCGAGCGCGAGCGCCTCGGTGGCGAATTCGAGCGCTTCGCCGGTGCGCTTCGCGTCGGCCAGCAGCCGGGCCAGATTGTTCAGCGCCGCGACTGCGGCACTACGGTCGGGCAGCAGCCGGGCCTGGTCCAGGCTTTCCCTGAGCCGATCCTCGGCGGCACGGTCGTCGCCGGTCCGGGCGGCCAGCATGCCGAGCACGTTGAGCGCCTGGGCCGTGGCCGCGGTATCCCCGGCCCGCCGGGCGGCGTCCAGCGCCGCCACGCCCAGCTGGCGGGCCGTGTCGCTGGTGCCGCGGCGGTAGGCGACGACGGCCCGGTCGGCCTGCACCCGGGCTCGCCGGCCCAGGTCTTCGGCGGCCAGCAGGTCCAGGGCAACGCCGAGATGGGCGTCGGCGAGCGCCCAGTCGCCGAGCCGGTGGTGTACCTCGGCGAGCTTGTGCTCGATGATCGCCAGCGTGGCGTCGTCGTGGCCGCTGCCCGCCGCGGCCGTCTCGAACTCGGCGAGCGCCTCGCGGTAGCGGCCGAGGACGGTGAGCACCTCACCGAGCGCGATGGAACCAGGTACCGCGGGGTAGCCGAGCGCGACGGCCCGGCGCAGGTACGCGTTGGCTTCGGTGTGCGCATACAGCTCGCGGGCACGCTCGGCGGCCTTCCACCACCACTGCGCCGATTCAGCGTCACGCCCGGCGCGCTGCAGATGTTCAGCGATGGTGGCCGCCCGGGTGGTCACCGGATCCCGCTCGTACCTGCGGGCCAGCGCGTCAGCGGCGCGGCCGTGCAGCAGCCTGCGCCGGGCCAGGGTCGAGGACTCGTAGACGACGTCGCGCATTGCTTCGTAGGGGAAGTGGTAGGTCGGCACGCCGCGTTCCCCGGCGGGGGGCACCTCAGTGATCAGGAACCGCCGCACCGCCTCGTCAAGCGCTTCTACGGTCTCCGCCTCGCCCCGGCCGCTCACCACCCGGAGCAGATCCGCGTCGCAGCCGCTGCCCGCCACGGCCGCCGTGGACAGCATCTGCAGGGTCGGCTCGCTGGCGGCCTCCAGCCGCCTGCGCAGCAGATCCCGGACGGAAGCGGGCGGCCACCTGCTCTCGCCTGCTCCGCCGCGGCCAGCCACCGAGCGCAGCGCTTCCACGTACTCGCGGACCAGCATCGGCAGCCCACGCGTCTGCGCGAGCAGCCGGGCCACATCCACGTCCTGCACGCCGGAGTGCACGAGCAGCGTGTCAATGTCCACCGCGCCAAGCGGGGCTGGCTTGATCACCTCGCCCTGGGCCGCGGCGGACGCCTCGCTGAGGGCAGACCGGAGCCCGCGGAGGCGTTCCACATGCTCGGACGCCCAGCTGACCACCAGCAGCAGTGGCCAGTCCACCAGGCGGCGCACCAGGTAGGCCAGCAGATCCAGGGACGGGCCATCCGCCCAGTGCACGTCTTCGACCAGCACCACCCCGGGAGGTGCGCCTGGCCCGGGCAGGCTCCGGGTGGCGGCCTGCAGGGCCTGCCCGATCGCCCCGTACAGCCGGGTCAGCGCCACCGGGCTGTCCAGCGGCGGCGCCGGTGTGTCCCGGTAGGCGACGGCTAGTTCGGGAGCCAACCGGCCGGCCATCGCGGCCGCGTGCCCCGGCAGCCGGGCGGGCAGGTCGGGACAGACCGAGAGGGCAGCGCGCAGTAGATCGGCGGCGGCGAACGGCAGTGTGCTCTCGCCGTCGTGGCACCGGGCGGCCAGCACCACCCCACCCGCCGCCTGGACGCCCGATCGGAACTCATCGACCAGGCGGCTCTTACCGCAGCCGGCCTCGCCGACCACGGCCACGACCCGTCCGGCCTGGGCCACCTCGCGCCACGCGGCATGCAGCGCGCGCAACTCGGCGTCCCGGCCGACGAGCGGCCAGGTGGCGGCGCGGCTCGGGCTGGCGGGCGGCGGGGCGGCCTGCTGGGTGGGAGGCGGCGTGAGCCGGCCGGCCCGCACGTCGTCATAGAGCCGCGTGGTCTCGGGCAGCGGCCGCACGGCCAGTTCGCTGTCCAGAATCCCCACCAGGGTGCGGTACTGGCGTACCGCGGCCGATCGTTGCCCGGTCCACGCCTGCAGCCTGATCAGCGCCTGATGGGCTGGCTCGTGCAACTGGTCGAGGCTCAGCCAGCGCCGGGCGTGATCGACCGCGTGGGCCAGGTCCCCGTCGGCGACGCAGGCCGCGACCAGGCGCTCAAGTGCCCCGGCGAGTTCCTGGCGGAGCCGGTCCGCGGTGGCGGTCTGCCAGTCGTCGAACTCCGGGCACCCGCGCAGGGCGAATCCGGCGAGAAAGTCATCGCGGTAAAGCCGGACAGCGCGGTTGAGCGGATCGGCCCCGGGCCGGGCGGAAAGCATCTCGAAGTCGGTGACATCCACCCGCACCCGGCTGGGCGCGAGCGCTACCGCTGTCCGAGTGACCTTCAGGCCGCCGCCCACGGCCGTCGTGGTGACCGAGAGCGTGCGGCGCAATGAGGCCCGCGCCCGGCTGGTGTCGGTCTCCGGCCAGAGCAGCGCGGCCAGCCGTTCCCGGCTGAGCTCACGGCCCTCCACCGCGAGCAGCGCCAGCACGGCGGTCGCCTTCTTGGTGTCGAAGCTGACCGGCCTGCCGTCCCAGGTGATCACCGGCGGCCCGAGCAGGGCCAGGCCCAGTCCCGCCACTGCCCCTCCTGCCTGCTTTGTCTGGCCGTCGAGCCTCACCGTAACGCAGCAACGTGAAATTCGCCCGGCCAGGTGGACTTGCCGTAACGATCTCGTATCGTCGGCTCCATAGGGTGGTGTTACGCCTGATGAAGTAGCGCGGGGGATGCGGAGTGTGCCATGGCTCAACGGCTGGGGAGGGACACCGCCGGCGGCAACGGGGCCGCCGCCGGCGCTGATGCCGTCGGGACTGATGCCGCCGGGACCGGGGCTGATGCCGCCGGTACCGAGGCTGAGGCCGCCGGGACCGTGACCGGGGCCGCGGGGACCGTGACCGGGGCCGCGGGGACCGAGACTGCGGGGACCGAGACTGCGGGGACCGAGACTGCCGCGGCTGCCGCCGTCGCGACTGCTGCGAACGGGCACAGGAGCTGGCGGCGGCGCCAGGCGCCCAGCCCGGCCGTGCCCGCCGTCGCGGTGACCGGCCGCGTGGACCAAGGGCCTGAGCTCGACCTGGCGTCCAACGACCCGTTGGTCGGCTACCTGCTCAGCGAGGCCGGCGTGGTGGACATCACCGCGCTCGATCTGGACTCACCCGCGCTGGATCGGCTCAAGGCCGCGGGCGTCGCACTGGTCGTGCCGCTGATCTCCTCGGGCGACCTGATCGGCCTGGTCAACCTGGGGCCCCGGCTCTCGGAGCGGGACTACTCCTCCGAGGACCGGCGGTTGCTCAACGCCCTGGCCGGGTACGCGGCCCCGGCCCTGCGGGTCGGCCAACTGGTCCGCCAGCAGCAGGCCGAGGCCCGCCACCGGGAACGCCTCCAGCAGGAACTCAAGATCGCCCAGATCATCCAGCAGCAGTTCCTCCCCAAATCCGTGCCTGACCTGCCGAGCTGGCACGTGGCCGCGTTCTACCGGCCGGCCCGGACCGTCGGCGGGGACTTCTACGATTTCATCCAGTTGCCGGACGGGCGGGTCATGTTCGTGGTCGGCGACGTCACCGACAAGGGCATCCCGGCCGCCCTGGTCATGGCGAGCACGCACGCCCTGCTGCGCAGCGCCGCCCCCCGGCTGATCTCGCCCGGTGCGGTGCTCGCCCACGTCAACGACCTGCTCTGCGTGGACATCCCGGCGCACATGTTCGTCACCTGCCTGGCCCTGGTCCTCGACCCGGCCACCGGCCAGGTCGAGTTCGCCAACGCCGGGCACGATGTGCCCTACGTCCGCACCGCTGGCGGCGTCGCCGAACTGCGCGCCAGGGGCATGCCACTCGGGCTCATGCCGGGCATGGACTACGAGGAGAAGAGCTTCCGGTTCCAGCCGGGCGACTGCGCGCTGCTGCACAGCGACGGGCTGGCCGAGGCACACGCGCCCGACCGGGAGATGTTCGGCTTCCCGCGGGTGGCCGAACTGGCCGGCCGGGGCGCGTCGGGTGAGGCACTCATCGACCTGTGCCTCACCGAACTCGGCGCATTCGTCGGCCCGGACGCCGAGCAGGAGGACGACATCACGCTCGTGAGCCTGGAGCGGACCATGTCGGCCGTGTACGCGGGAGGCGATACATGACATCGGTGACCCATCCGGACGGACGCCGGCTCGCCGCGTTCGCCGTCGCCAGCGAACCTGGCAACGAGCGGATGGCGCTGGCGCGGGTCGCGGAGGCGGTGGCCGGCCACGGGCTGCCCGCCGCCCGGCTGGAGCGGCTCAAGACTGCCGTGGCCGAGGCCACCATGAACGCCATCGAGCACGGCAACCAGGGCCGTCCGGAGATTCCCGTGGACGTCGAGGTGATCCAGGACGGCGACGACATCGTCGTCACCATCAGCGACCTCGGCGGTGAGCACGCCTCCGCCGGGCCGGTGGAAGACCCGGACCTCGCCCTGAAGCTGGAGGGCGAGCAGCGGGCCCGCGGCTGGGGGCTGTTCCTCATCCGGCACATGGTCGACGGCATGGATGTGACGACCGACGGCCCGCGCCATACGGTCCGGCTCACCATGCGGACCGGTGCCGCGAGCGTGCCCGCGACTGAAGGAGGCGGCCATGAAGAAGACCTGTGAGGCGAACGTCCGCGCGCTGCCCGGAGCGGCGGTCATCGAGCTGACCGGTGAGGTGGACGGCGGCGCGGCGGGAGTGCTCACGGCCGCGTATGAACGCGCGATCGCCGATGGCGACCCGGGCACGGTGGTGCTCGATTTCGCCCACGTCGGCTACATCAACTCCACCGGGATCGCGCTGATCGTGAGCGTGCTCGCCCGGGCCAGGTCGCAGCGCCGCAAGGTGGTCGCGAGCGGCCTGTCGGAGCACTACCGGGAGATCTTCGATATCACCAGGCTCTCGGACTTCATCGAGCTCTTCGGAGACCTCGACGCGGCCGTGAGCCAGCTCACGGGATTAACCGACTGACGCCCGCGGGGTCAGGGACACAAGGGGCGGGGTCAGCGGCACACCAACAGGGTCAGCAGCGCAAGGGGAGGGACTGAGATGGACGGACCGGTGGTCACGATGGACGTCCGGCATGTCGGCGACGCGGTGGCGGTGGTGGATATCAAGGGCGAGGTCACCTCGGCCTGCGAACCCATCCTGATGTCGGCGTACGAGGAGGCCGGCGGGCCGGAGACAAGCCGGCTGGTGCTCAACTTCGGCGGCCTGGAATACATGAACAGCGGCGGGATCGGCATGCTCGTGACGCTGCTCGTCCGCGCCAACCGGCAGCGGCAGAAACTGGCGGCCTACGGCCTGAGCGACCACTACCGCGAGATCTTCGAGCTCACCCGCCTCGACGAGGCGATCACCATCTACGACAACGAAGCATCGGCGCTGGTCGGTGTAGCGACCTGAGGAGGCCGTCATGGCAGAGCCAGCAAGACCAGAGGCAGCGGGGCCGGAGCGCGTCACCTCGGCCGAGCAGATCGAAGTGAGTGTCCGGGAGGCGCAATCAGACGTGGTGCCGAGAGACACTGGCCGCTGGGCGGCCAAGGTGGACCGACTTGAGGTGGAGCAGCGGGCCGGCATGCGCGGCACCAACGTGGCGGGCCGGCGGCTGACCGGGCCGGTCCAGGGCTTCGGCAAGATGTGGCAGAAGACCTACCGGATGACGGTCGGCGACACGGTCACGCCTGAGGCGGCGATCGCGACCTGGAAGGCGCATTTCCCCGAGTTGTGGCCGAAGGGGAACCGGTTCGCGGGCGCGCTCACCGGCATCAGCCCCGGTGACGTGGCGCTGCTCGACCTCGCCATCGGCGGCGGTGTCAAGCTGTCCACCGGCGTCTTCGTCCTCTACGCCGACGATGACTCGTTCACGCTGATGACCCCGCAAGGGCACATGTTCGCCGGCTGGATAACCTTTTCCGCCGAACGAACACCATCAGCGACTGCCGTCCAGGCGCAGGTGCTGATGAGGGCGAACGACCCGTTGTACGAGGTGGCGATGACCTTCGGCGGCCATCGCAAGGAAGATCAGTTCTGGGCGCAGACGCTGACCGCGCTCGGCGGGAAGCTGGGCGTGCCAGGCACGGAAGTGCAGACGCGTACCGTCTGCGTCGACTCCAAGCGTCAGTGGCGTAACGCCCGCAACATCTGGCACAACTCCATGGTGCGCAGCGTGCTGCAGACCCTCGCGGCGCCATTCACGGCGCGCCGCAGGCGGGCACAGCGCGCCGACTGAAGCACGGCGCCCAAAGCACGGCGCCCAAAGCACGGGGCCCAGGGGGGACCATGTCTGGTGACGTCGATGTCCGGTGATGTCGACGCGGTCATCGTCGGCAGCGGCCCGAATGGCCTGGCTGCCGCCGTCACGCTGAGTGCCGCCGGGCTGCGCGTGCACGTCATCGAGGGTGCCGTCATGCCCGGCGGCGGCTGCCGGACCGAGGAACTCACGCTGCCCGGCTTCCAGCACGACGTGTGCGCGGCCGCGCATCCACTAGCGCTCGCCTCGCCGTTCTTCCGGCGGTTCGATCTGGCGGCGCGCGGAGTCCGGTTCGCCCATCCGGAGGTGGTGTTCGCGCATCCTCTCGACGCTGGCCGGGCCGCCGCGGTGACCCGCTCGGTCGCGGACACGGCGGAGCGGCTGGGCCCCGACGGCGCGGCGTACCGTCGGCTATTCCGGCCGCTGGCCGACGGGAGTGAGGCGCTGGTCGACGCGATCCTGTCATCGATGCGCAGGCCACCGTCCCAGTACTCGGTCGGGCTCGCCGTGTTCGCCCGGCACGGGCTCCGGCCCGCTGCTGGCGTGGCGCGACGGTTCCGCACGCCGGAGGCGCGCGGGCTCTTCGCCGGGGTCGCCGCGCACGCGATGATGCCGCTGACCTCGTCGCCGACCGCCGGGGTAGCGCTGATGTTCGGCGCGCTGGCGCACGCGGTCGGCTGGCCGGTGGTAGAAGGCGGCAGCGGCCGGGTAACCGATGCCATGATCGCGGCCATCGCCGCCGCCGGGGGAGAGGTCGAGACCGGCCGGTGGGTGCGCTGTCTCGATGATCTCCCGCCGGCCCGGGCCGTGCTGCTGGACGTCACGCCGCGCGGGCTGCTGGCGATGGCCGGCGAGAGGCTGCCGGCTGGGTATCGCAGAGCGCTGGAAAGGTTCCGTTATGGAGCGGGGGTGTGCAAGGTTGACTTTGCCCTCTCCGGACCCGTCCCGTGGGCCAGCGATGCCTGCCGCCGCGCAGGCACAGTGCACCTCGGCGGTACCTTCGCCGAGGTGGCCGCCAGCGAAGAGCAGGTAGCCGCGGGGGGGCACCCGGACTTCCCCTATGTGCTCGTCGTCCAGCCGGACGTGGCCGATCCGACCCGCGCACCCGAGGGCCAGCAGACACTGTGGGCGTACTGCCATGTGCCGTCGGGGTCGACGGTGGACATGACCGCGCGGATCGAGGCGCAGATCGAGCGGTTCGCGCCCGGGTTCCGCGACCTGGTGCTGGCCCGCGCCACCCGCACCGCGGCGGACGAGGAGGCCGACAACCCCAATTACGTCGGCGGGGACATCTCGTCCGGCATGCAGACCGTCCGGCAGACGCCGCTGCGCCCGGCCGCCCGCTGGAATCCCTACCGCACGCCCATCCGCGGCGTGTACCTGTGCTCGGCGTCGACCCCGCCCGGCCCCGGCGTGCACGGCCGCTGCGGTGAACTCGCGGCGCTGACCGCGCTGCGGGACATCTTCGGGGTGCGCCGCCCGCCCGACATCGGCGTCACGCCGCCGCTGGCGGCGGCCGTGGCCGCCCCGAGGGCGCCATGACGGTCCCCTCGGCGGCGAAAGACCGGCCGGCGGTGACGACCGAGGTCCCGGCCCGCCGGTTCTGGCTGGCGTCCCCCGCCACAGCGCTGGTCCTCGGTGGACTGGTGCTGACGCTGCTGGCGGCCGGGTGGCCGCTGGGTGCCATGGCGCGGGCGGACACCGGCTCCACTGTGGTTTCGTCCTTGGTCGCCGTGGCGCTCGGGGCGCTTGGGGCGGTGGTGGCCGGGCGCCAGCCGCGTAACCTCATGGGCTGGATACTGCTGGGCAGTGCCGGGTTCATAGCCCTCAACAACGACGCCTCGTTCTACACGGCGCTCGTCTACCGGCTCGGTCATAAGCTTCCCCTCGGCCCGGTGGCGGTGCTCGTGCAACCCAGCTGGGCGCCGGCGATCGTGCTGTTCGGGCTGGCCGTCCTGTTGTTCCCCGATGGCCGGGCCCCCTCACCGCGCTGGCACTGGGTGCTGGCGGTCTACCTGGCCGTGGGCGTCCTGTGGATGGCAGGCACCGTTGTCTTCTCGGCTGGCGCCATCATCTCCCGCGATGTTCACGTCGATTCCGGCGGAAACCTCTTGGTTCTTGCTCATCCGACCGGCGGCGCGGCGTGGTGGGGCGTGGTCCAGAACCTGTTCTTCCTACTGCTCGGGGTGTTCTGGCTGGCATCGCTGGGTAGCCAGGCGGTCAGCTACCGGCGCTCGGCCGGGGAGCGCCGCCAGCAGCTGAAGTGGCTGATGAGCGGCGCCGTCGTCGCTGTGATCGGCCTAGCGGTTAGCGTCTCGTTTGGTTCGGAAACTCATGGGATCCCGAAAGTGCTGGCCGGCGTCGGCTTTGCCGGGATTGCCGCGCTGCCAGTCTGTATCGGGGTCGGGATCCTTAAGTACCGCCTGTTCGACATCGACCGGCTGATCTCGCGGACGCTGGCCTACGCGATCGTGACCGGGTTGCTGGTCAGGGTGTACGCGGGGCTGGTGCTGCTGGCCACGCGGGCGCTGTCGGCCGGTTCGCAGGTGGCGGTGGCCGCCTCGACGCTGGCCGCGGCCGCGTTGTTCAATCCGCTGCGGCGGCGGGTGCAGCGGGGCGTGGACCGGCGGTTCAACCGAGCCCGCTATGACGCTGACCGCACGGTGGCGGCGTTCGCGGCGCGGCTGAAGGACGCCGTCGACCTGGACTCGGTCCGGGCCGACCTGGCTGGTGTCGTGCACCAGGCTCTGGAGCCCGCCCACGTCTCGGTCTGGGTCAAGGGAGGCGGACGGTGACGGGCGCCGCCGCCGCGGCCCGGTCGCGCACGACGTCGCGTGCGGCCGTAGTGGCCGGGGTGTGCGGAATTGCGCTCCTCCTGCTGGTCGCCGCCGTGGTGCCGCTGGCCATCCTGGCCCGTCAGAGCCCGGTCGGTGCCGTCGGGTCCTCGATCGCGTTCGGGGTGCCGTGCGCGGCGGTGGGCTTCGTGGTGGCCTGGCGGAAGCCGCGCAACCCGCTCGGCTGGTTCATGCTCGCCGTTGGCGCGGGCCTGGTACTCAGCAATGACGCCGGTCTCTATGCGGCGGCCGACTACCGGCTGCGGCACGGGGACCTGCCACTCGGCTGGGTGGCGGTGCTGCTGCAACCGCTGTGGGCGCCTGCTTTCCTGTCGTACCCGCTGGTGATCTTGCTCTTCCCGGATGGCCGGCTGCCATCGCGGCGCTGGCGCTGGGTGATGTGGTCCTACCTGGCTGTCGGCGCCCTCCTGCCGGTGGGTATCTACGTGATCACGGTAAGGACCGTCGTCGCGAACAGAATCCGTGTCCTGGCCAACGGAGATCTCGCCGCCGTCGATCAACCGTCCCACCCCGCCGCCTGGGTGGGTCTTATAGGGGGTACATCCCTCGTGCTCCTCGTGGTCTTCTGGCTGGCATTCCTCGGCCACCAGGCGGCCAGCTACCGGCGCTCGTCCGGCGAGCGGCGGCAGCAGATGAAGTGGCTGGTGAGCGGGGCGGCCATCTTCATGGCCGCCCTCACGGTGGGGATCGTGGGGGGCATCCTCTACCGGAATCCCCCGCCCATCGTGCAGGTCTTGCTCAACGTAGTCATTGTCGGGATTGTGGCGCTGCCCGCGGGGATCGGCGTGGGGATCCTGAAGTACCGGCTGTACGACGTCGACCGGCTGATCTCCCGGACGGTGGCCTACACGATCGTCACCGGCCTGCTGCTAGGCCTGTACGCGGGGCTGGTGCTGCTGGCGACGCGGGTGCTGTCGGTGCACTCGCAGGTGGCGGTGGCCGCGGCGACGCTGGCCGCGGTGGCGTTGTTCAATCCGCTGCGGCGCCGGGTGCAGCGGGCGGTGGACCGGCGGTTCAACCGGGCCCGGTACGACGCCGAGCTGACCGTGGCGGCGTTCGCGGCCCGGCTGAAGGACGCCGTCGACCTGGACTCGGTCCGTGATGACCTGGCCGGCGTGGTGTCCGCGGCGCTGGAGCCCGCCCATGTCTCGGTGTGGATCCGGGGAGGAGGGCAGTGACCGGGGAGGTCGCCCCGAATGCGGTCGGCGCCTTTGGGACTGTGGCGCTGCCGGTGGGGATCGGCGTCGGGATCCTGAAGTACCGGCTCTACGACGTCGACCGGCTGATCTCCCGGACGCTGGCCTATGCGATCGTGACGGGTCTGCTGCTGGGCCTGTACGCGGGGCTGGTGCTGCTGGCGACCCGGGTACTCTCGCTGCACTCGCAGGTGGCGGTGGCCGCCTCGACGCTGGCCGCGGTGGCGTTGTTCAATCCGCTGCGGCGGCGGGTGCAGCGGGCCGTGGACCGGCGGTTCAACCGGGCCCGCTACGACGCGGACCGGACGGTGGCGGCGTTCGCGGCCCGTCTGAAGGATGCGGTCGACCTGGACGCGGTCGGTGATGATCTGGCCGCCGTCGTGCACCAGGCGCTGGAGCCCGCGCACGTCTCCGTCTGGGTCAGGGGGCACGAGTGATGGGTTCTCCTGCGGCGGCCGGGCGCTTCCACCTGCCGCCGCCAGCGACCTGGGCGGCGGTGCTGGGCGGCCTGGTCGCGCTGTCCGCCGCGGCCCTGCTGCCGCTGTCCATCATGAGCCACGGGCGCACCGACGTGGTGACGCCGTTGGTGATCGGCCTGCCGACCGCGGCGGTGGGGCTGATCGTGGCCAGCCGCCAGCCGCGCAACCCGCTCGGCTGGCTCCTGCTCACGATCACCGCGTGCCTCCTGCTCGGCGCCGACGGCGGGCTCTACGCATTCCTCGACTACCGCCTCGGGCGCGGCCTGCCCCTCGGTCTTGTGGGGGTGCTGCTCAACCAAGTCTGGGGCCCTGGCCTCTTGCTGTTCGGGCTGGTGATCCTGCTCTTCCCGGACGGCAGGCTCTCCGCGCGGTGGCGGCGGGTGCTGTGGGGTTACCTCGCGCTCTACGTATTCTCCGTCGTCGCGTTGGGCGTGGCGACCGCGGGAGCGCTCATCGGGCACCGCATCAACATCGATTCCAGCGGCGGCCTGCCCGCCACCGACAACCCGGTCGGCTGGTACGGGGCCGTCCAGGGCACGACCGTTCCTCTGGCCGGGGTGTTCTGGCTGTGCTTCGTCGGCCGCCAGGTGCTGAACTGGCGGCGGTCCTCCGGTGAGCGGCGTCAGCAGCTGAAGTGGTTGATGAGCGGCGCCGTGGTCAGCCTCGTGTGCGCGGCCCTGCCTTCGGTAATCCCCTTCGCCTGGTTCGGCATCGCCGCGCTGCCGGTCAGCATGGGCGTGGCGATCCTGAAGTACCGGCTGTACGAGATCGACCGGATCA
>DASWFT010000527.1:0-16325 GCA_036394075.1 Streptosporangiaceae bacterium | reverse complement strand
CGCTGGGCAGCTTCCGCTCAAACAGCACCTGCAGCCGCCGCCCCGACAGCGGATGAAACGGATGCGTCACAGTGACGAAAGAATCCCCAGCTTCACACGAATTGAGACCACGCGCAGTTTGCGGTACCCGTCGGCCTGCCCAGCGCGAACAACGTGCACGAGGTCGCCCAGGCGATCGCGCCGGAGTCCCGGGTCGTCTACGTCGACAATGATCCGGTCGTCCTGGCGCACGCCCGCTCGCTGCTCAACAGCGCTCCGGCGGGCCGTACCGCCTACATCGACGCGGACCTGCGCCAGCCAGCGACGATCCTGGCCAGTCCCGAGGTCAAGGACACGCTCGACCTGACCCAGCCGGTCGCGCTCATGCTCGTCGCGATCCTGCACTTCGTGACCGACGAGTACAACCCGGCCGCGCTCGTGGCCGCCCTGCTCGACGCGCTGCCGCCGGGTAGCTACCTGGTCGCTTCGCACGTCACGCCCGAGCACGACCCCGCGGGAGTGGCCGGGCTGGAGCGCGCCTACCGGCAGGGCGGGGTGCCCGCGCAGGCCCGCACCGCGGACGATTTCGCCGGGCTGGCTTTCCGTGGCCTGGAGATGATCGATCCGGGCCTGGTGCTCGTGTCGGAGTGGCGGCCGGAGGAAACCGGCCCGCGGCCGCTGGCCTCGGAGGTCAACTGGTACGGCGGAGTCGCGCGTAAGCGCTGAGGCAGCAGGGTTACAGCGGCAGCCCCGCCTCCAGGTGGGCCAGGGCAGCGTCGATGGCGGCGAACACGTCCGCCGGCTCTGACCTCATCGGCAGCGCCGCCAGCGTCGCTGACATGATCACGCCGGTAATCGCGCCCGCGAGGTTCCGGGCCGCGAAGTCATCCGCAGGCCGTCCGGCCCGCCGCGCCACTGCCTCGGCCATCACCTGGATCGTGCGGCTGAACTCATCTATCGCGCGGGCCCGCACCTCAGGTATCGCCAGGGTCAGCTCGGTGGACTCCCGGAACCGGTCAAGGTCCTCAGGTGTCAGCGAGGCAAGCGTCTCGGCCATAGCGGCGCGCACGGCCGCGATGGGGCCGAGGGTGCGTGGCTGCGCCTCGAAGGCATCCATCGTGAGCACGTCGAAGTCGTCCTGGAGGACCACGTCTTCCTTGGTGGGGAAGTAGCGGTAGAACGTGGCCGGGGAGACCTCGGCCGCCTCAGCGATCTGCTCCACGGTGGTGGCGCCGTACCCATGCTCGCGGAACAGCCGCAACGCGTGCTCCCGGATGGCAGCACGCGTCCTGGCCTTCTTGCGCTCGCGCAGCCCAATGGGCCGGTCAGCGTCGAACGGGCCGTTCATCTTCCCGATTCTCCTCGCCTGGACCTGCGGCCGCGACCGGCAGGCTGGCCTCGGTCGGATCCACCGGGCCCGGGCTGGCCTTCCGGGGCAGGAAGGCCAGCGCGAGCAGCGCGCTGGTGAGCGCGATCCCGCCGCAGGCCCACAGCATGACGTCCATCCCGTGCACGAAGGCGGCGCGCACCGAGTCGAGCAGCGGGGCCGAATCGAGCTTCCGCGCCACCTCGACGCCGGCCGCCGCGCTACCGCGCACAGCCTGGCTGACCGCCGCCGGCACGCCGGGTCAGGCCGAGCCGGCTGCGGTAAGCGGACAGCAGCACGGTGCCGAGGACGGCCACTCCGATCGTGGCCCCGACCTGGCGCATCGCGGAGATGAGGGCCGAGCCCGCGCCGCTGCGCTGCGCCGAGAGCGCGCCGAGAGCCGCGTTCATGGCCGCGGGCATCGCGAAGCCAAGCCCGACCCCCGCCGCCGCGAACCAGGCCGCGGCGAAGAACGTTCCGCTGTGGGTGCTCGTGGTCGCGCCGACCGCCAGCGCGACGCCCATTACGGCGAAGCCGACCGCCACCAGAGCCCGGGCGCTGACCCGGGGAGCGGCTGGCGGTGCGCCATCCCGGCTCTTGGGCGCGGTCTGCAGCCGGGTGCCGACGAGCATGCCGAGCACCATCCCGCCGATCATCGGCAGCAGCCTGAGCCCGCTGCCGAACGCGTTGACGCCCTTGACCTCCTGGAAGTACTGCGGCATGGCGAAGAGGATGCCGAACAGCGCGAAGGAGACCATGGTGGTCAGGATCGTTCCCCAGGTGAAGGAGGCCGAGCGGAACAGCGCCAGCTCGATCAGAGGCTGCCGCCGTGCGCCGGCGACACTGCGCCGGGTCACGTAGCGCTCCCAGGCCACGAAGACGACGATCAGGGCGGCGCCGCCGAGGATGCCCGTCAGCGTGACGGCGTCGCTCCAGCCGTTCTGCCCGGCCTTGATGAAGCCGAAGGTCAGCCCGGCGAGGCCCAGGCTGGAGAGCCCGATTCCGGTGACATCGATCGGGCGGCCCCGCTCACCATGCGACTCGGGCATCAGCAGGACGACTGCGGTCAGGGCCAGCACTACGACCGGCACGTTGATCAGGAAGACCGAGCCCCACCAGAAGTTGTCCAGCAGCCAGCCGCCCAGCAGCGGGCCAACCGGATAGCCGATGAAGGTCGCGCCCATCACGATCGCGATCGCCCGCGGCCGCTCTTGCGCGGTGAAGAGCACCGGCAGGACGGCGATCGACATCGGCAGGACGGCCGCGGCGCCGAGCCCGAGTACGGCGCGGGCCGCGATCAGCCCGCCGGAGGACGTGGCGAAGGCACAGGCCGCCGAGCTGGCCCCGAACACCACCAGCGCGATCAGCAAGAGCCGCTTACGCCCGAACCGGTCACCGAGCAGGCCGGCCGGCAGCAGCGCGGCGGCCAGTACCAGGCTGTACGCGGCGGAGAACCACTGCAGGTCGCTCGTGGAGGCGTGCAGTTGCGCGGAGAGCGTGGGCAGCGCCAGGTTAAGCACGGTCAGATCAAGGCCGACGACCAGCACGCTGGCCGCGATGGCGACCAGCGCCCACCACCGGCGCCTGTCGGATACGTTCATGACGTTCACCCTCTTTCCAGAGTCTCTCGTAAGAGAAAGTTACTCTCATAAAGATGTGACTGTCAAGAGCCAGGATGAGCGTCGCTGTACCCGGCCGCGTGGTGCCCCTCCCTGAGGGCCGGCTTCCCGGATGGTGAGAAATTCGTATGAATCGCACCTGTGGCCGCCTGGATGCCGCTAGCGCATTTGTCGGCGCGGCGCCGGCGAGGTTATCTGGATGGTGACAGCCGTCCGTACCCATAAGGAGCGTTACCGTGTCCGGCGCACGTCGGATCATCGTCGGTGCGAGCGGATCGCCCGGAAGCCTGCAGGCGCTGCGTTTCGCGGCGGACCTGGCCCGCGACCGCGATGCCCCGCTGATCCCTGTTCTCGCCTGGCTGCCCCCCGGGGGTGACCTGGCCGACCGCCGTCAGCCCTGCCTCTACCTGCGTGAGGTCTGGAAAGAGGCCGCCTGGCAGCGGCTCTGGGAGGCCCTCGACCGAGCCTGGGGCGGCGTGCCCGCGGATCTTCGGGCCGCACCTGCCGTGCAGCGCGGCGAGGCCGGCCCGGTACTCGTCGATGTCGCCTGCCGGACCCGGGACCTGCTCGTCGTGGGCGCCGGCCGCCGCGGCCCGCTGCGGCACCTGATCGGCAGCCGGGTGAGCCGCTACTGCCTGGCGCACGCCCACTGCCCGGTCGTCGCCGTCCCGCCCTCCGACCTGGCCCGGGAGGCGGCGCACCGGCTGGGCGGCCGGGTGTTCTCCCGGCGGGCGCTGACCCCGGGCCGGCTGGCCCTGCCCCCAGCCAGCTAGCCGCCCGCGGAGCCGCGCCGGCTAAGGCGTGTCCCGCAGACCCGCCTAGCTGGCTGCTACCGGGCGGCCAAGGCCGACGTCAGCAGCGCACGGACCTGGTGCGCGATCTCGATGTCCTCCCGTGCCGTGACGACGAGCGTGCGCACCGCGGCGCCGTCGGCGGAGATGTCGGCGTCGCTGTGGGCAGAGTGGTTGCGCTCGTCGTCCACGGCGATGCCGAGGAAACCGAGGGCCGCGCTGGCCCGGATGGGCGCTGAGTGCTCGCCGACGCCGCCCGCGAAGACCAGCGCGTCCAGGCCGTCCATGGCGGCGGCCATGGCCGCGATCTGCTGGCGCAGCCGGTGGGTGTAAACGTCCCGGGCGAGCACGGCGGCCGGCTCGCCGGCCTGCGCGGACCGGATGACATCGCGCATGTCGGCCGAGCCGGCCAGCCCGTAGAGCCCCGACTCATGCTCAAGCCCGGAGGCCAGTTCGGTCACCGGAATCCCGCCGTCACGCAGCAGCCAGACCAGCAGGCCCGGGTCGGTGTTGCCCGGCCTGGTGGCCATCACGAGCCCGTCGAGCGGCGTGAAGCCCATCGTGGTGTCCACGCTGCGGCCGTAGCTGACGGCGGCCAGCGAGGCCCCGGCGCCGAGATGGCAGGTGATCATCCTGAGCTTGTCGGGCGTGGTGCCAAGCAGTGCCGCCCCGCGCCGCGCCGCGTATCCATGGGACAGCCCGTGGAAGCCGTACCGGCGCAGCCCGAACCGGTCACGCCAGGCGGCGGGCAGGGCGTAGGTGGCGGCCGCGGCCGGCATGTCATGGTGGAACGCGGTGTCGAAGCAGGCCACCGCGGGGACGCCGGTCAGCAGCGCGGTCACCGCGTCGATGGCGGCCAGCGCCCGCGGCTGGTGCAGCGGCGCCAGGTCGGTGGCCTCGACGATCGCCTGCCGCACCGCACCGTCGATCACCGTCGCCGTGTGCAGCGTGCGTCCGCCGTGCACCACCCGGTGGCCGACCGCGCCGATGCCGTCCAGCCCGGCGACGAAGCTGGTGAGCTCGCCGGGGGGTTCCGCGCCATCCCGCCACTGGAGTTCGGTGGCCGCCACCACCTGGTCACCGGCGTCGAGCAGGCTCAGCTTGATGCTGCTGGATCCGGTGTTGACCACCAGGACGCGTGTCATCCCTGCTCCGCGGGCCAGGTCCAGTCCTGGACCTCGGGCATGTCCTCCCCGTACTCCCGGGTCCAGGCCCGGTGCCTGGCCCGGCTGTCGGTCATCTGCTGGCGCAGTCGCGCGGCACGGGCGCCGAGGCCGGGAACCCGGTCAATGACATCCATAACGAGATGGAACCGGTCCATGTCGTTCATTACCACCATGTCGAATGGGGTGGTCGTGGTCCCCTCCTCCTTGTACCCGCGGACATGGATGTTGGGGTGCCCGGCCCGCCGGTAGGTGAGCCGGTGGATCAGCCACGGGTAGCCGTGGTAGGCGAAGATGACCGGCCGGTCGCGGGTGAACAGCGCGTCGAACTCGGCGTCGCTCATCCCGTGCGGGTGCTCGGTCTCCGGTTCCAGCCGCATCAGGTCCACCACGTTGACCACCCTGACCCTCAGCTCGGGCAGGTGCTGGCGGAGGATGTCGGTGGCGGCCAGCACCTCAAGGGTCGGCACATCGCCGGCGCAGCCCAGCACCACATCCGGGGGCTCGCCGTCGGTGTCGGAGCTGGCCCACTCGAAGATCCCCGCGCCCCTGGTGCAGTGCAGCACGGCGGAGTCCATGTCCAGCCAGTCCAGGCTGGGCTGCTTGCCGGCGACGATCACGTTCACGTAGTCCCGGCTGCGCAGGCAGTGGTCGGTGACCGACAGCAGGGTATTCGCGTCCGGCGGCAGGTAGACCCGGACCACCGCGGCCTTCTTGTTGATCACGTGGTCGATGAAGCCCGGATCCTGGTGCGAGAACCCGTTGTGGTCCTGCCGCCACACATGCGAGGTGAGCAGGTAGTTCAGCGAGGCGACCGGACGCCGCCAGGCCAGCCCGCGGCTGGTCTTGAGCCACTTCGCGTGCTGGTTGAACATCGAGTCGACGATGTGGATGAACGCCTCATAGCAGGAGAACAGGCCGTGCCGCCCGGTCAGCAGATAGCCCTCAAGCCAGCCCTGGCAGGTGTGCTCGGAAAGGATCTCCATGACCCGGCCCGCCGGGTCCAGGTGCTCGTCGACCGGCAGCGTGGCCTCTTCCCAGGTCTTCCCGGTCACCTCGAGCAGCGCGCCGAGCCGGTTCGACTCCGTCTCGTCGGGGCCGAACACCCGGAAGTTCCGCGCGTCGGAGTTCAGCCGCATCGCGTCGCGCAGCAGCGAGCCCATCACCCGGGTGGGCTCAGAGGTGCCCGCGCCGGGCTGGGTCACCGGCACCGCGTAGTCACGGAAATCCGGCAGCACCAGGTCACGCAGCAGCAGGCCGCCGTTGGCGTGCGGGTTGCCGCCCATCCGCCGCTCGCCAGCGGGGACGAAGCCGAGGATCGCCGGGCGGGGCCGGCCGTCGGCGTCGAACAACTCGGCCGGGCGGTAGGAGCGCATCCATTCTTCGAGCTGGCGCAGGTGCGCCGGGTTGGTCCGGACCGCGGCCAGCGGCACCTGATGGGAGCGCCAGGTTCCCTCCACCGGGAGGCCGTCGACTTCGGCGGGCCCGGTCCAGCCCTTCGGGCTGCGCAGCACGATCAGCGGCCAGCGCGGCCGGCCGGGGTGGTTATCACGGCCCTCGCCGGAACGTGCGCGGTCCTGGATGTCCCGGATGCCGGCGATGACCGAGTCAAGCACGGCCGCCATCTCCCGGTGCATGGCCTGGGGATCGGCGCCGGACACGAAGACGGGGGCATACCCGTAACCTCGCAGCAGCTCTTCGAGTTCCGGTTCGGGGATGCGCGACAGGACGGTGGGATTAGCGATCTTCCATCCGTTAAGGTGCAAGATCGGGAGTACGGCGCCGTCCCGCGCGGGGTCAGTGAACTTGTTGGAGTGCCAGCTCGTGGCCAGCGGCCCGGTTTCGGCCTCGCCATCGCCGATGACACAGGCGACGATCAGCCCGGGGTTGTCGAACGCGGCCCCGTAGGCGTGCGAGAGGGAGTAGCCGAGCTCGCCGCCCTCGTGGATCGAGCCGGGCGTCTCCGGTGCGACGTGGCTCGGTACCCCGCCGGGGAAGGAGAACTGGCGGAACAGGGCGGCCATGCCCGCGGCGTCGCGCGGCACGCTCGGGTACACGTCGCTGTAGCTGCCCTCCAGCCAGGTGTTGGCGAGCGCGGCCGGGCCGCCGTGGCCCGGGCCGATGACGATCATCATGTCCAGGTCGTGTGTGATGATCGCGCGGTCGAGGTGAGCCCAAAGGAAGTTCAGCCCCGGGGTGGTTCCCCAGTGGCCGAGCAGCCTCGGCTTCACGTGCTCCGGCCGCAGCGGCTCGGTGAGCAGCGGGTTGGCCATCAGGTAGATCTGGCCTACCGCCAGGTAGTTGGCGGCCCGCCAGTACCCGTCGAGCGCCTGCAGCCCGGCCTCGGTCAGCGCCGGTTGCGTGGTCGTGGTCATTCCGTTGTGCTCCTCATGGGTGGGTGACCCGGTCAGGGGGTGGCTTCTGGTCACGATTGGGGGCGCGGGGCTGACCGCAGTTGGCGCAGGAACGGGTCGGCTGACCCATGGCTGGTGACCCGGATGCGGGCGTCCACGGCGACGACGCCGTCCGGGCGGGCGATCACCGGGTTCAGGTCGAGTTCGGCGACCTGTGGCAGGTCGTCGGCGAGCCGGGAGATCCGCAGCAGCGTGTCACGCAGCGCGTCGAGGTCGGCGGCGGGCTGGCCGCGGTAGCCGAGCAGGAGCGGGGTGGTGCGGATCGAGTGGATCAGGTCATCGGCGTCGGCGCTGGTGAGCGGGGCGAGCCGGGCCGCATGGTCACCGAGCACCTCGGTGGCCACCCCGCCGAGCCCGAAGACCACCAGCGGGCCGAACACCGGCTCCTGCACCACCCCGATGATGAGCTCGACGCCCCCGGCGATCATCGGCTGAACGATCACCCCGGAGAGCCGTCCCGGGAATCGCGCCTCCAGCCTGCGCATCGCGCTCCGCACCTCGCGGGCACCGCGCAGGTCCAGTTCGACCGCGCCCGCATCACTCTTGTGGACCAGGCCGGGCACGTCGGCCTTGACCACCACGTGCTGGCCGAGCGAGGCGGCCGCGGCCACCGCGCTGGCCGCGTCACGCGCCGGGACCGTCTCGACCAGCGGCACGCCGTAGCAGCGCAGCAGTTGCTGGGCCTCCGCGTCCGGCAGCCAGCCACCGCCGGGCACCCGGCGGAGGAACGAGCCGATCAGCGCCCGCGCCTCGGCCACCAGCAGGCCGTCGATCTCTGGGATCGTCCCGGCCGGCCTGGACCGCCATGCGCCGTACTTGGCCGCCCGGCCCAGCGCCCGGGCCGCGCTCTCCGGGTAAGCGTAGCAGGGCACGTCCGGTCCGCCGGCGTGGCCGGGGAGCACCCGGACCGCGTCGGGCTGGTCGAGGATGACTGCGGCGACCGGAACGTCCAGCCGGCCCTCGGTGAGCGCGGGGACCAGGTCGGAGGCGGCGGTCGGGACCACGAGCGCGATCATCGCGTCCGCCTCGCCGTCGCTGGCCAGCTCGGCCAGGCAGTCGCGGAACGCCTCGGCGGTGACCGCGGCGGTGGTGTCCACCGGCCCGCTGACCGACGCGCCGGGCGGCAGGATCCGGCGCAGTCGGTCCTGGCTCGCCGGGCTCAATGTGACCACGGTCAGGCCCGCCTCCGTGGCGGCGTCGGCGGCCAGCACGCCCGCCCCCCCGGCGTTGGACACGACAGATAGCCGGCTGCCCTCAGGGACGGGCTGGCAGGCGAGGAGCACGGCCGCGTCGAGCAGTTCGCCGAGGCTGGTAGTGGCGATGATCCCGGCCTGCTCGAACAGGGCTTCACGGGTGATGAGCGGGGCCGCCACGGCCGCCGTGTGCGAGGCGGCGGCCCGTTGCCCAGGGGCTGACCGTCCCGCATGCACGGTGAGGACCGGCAGGGTGGCGCTGACCCGGCGTGCGGTACGGGCGAACTTGCGCGGGCTGCCGAACGACTCCAGGTACAGCACGGCGAGCTTGGTGGTGCCGTCCTTTTCCCACCACATCAGCATGTCGTCCCCGGACACGTCCAGCTTGTCGCCGAGAGAGGCGAACGAGGAGATGCCGATGCCGAGCCGGGAGAGGTGCTCGAGCAGCGCGACGCCCACGCCGCCGGACTGCACGGCCAGGCCGGCCGTGCCCGCGGCCGGGTGGTGCACGGCAAACGTGGCGTCCAGCCCGATCCCCGGGACCGCGACGCCGAAGCAGTTCGGGCCCACCAGCCGCATGCCCCAGTGTCGGCTGGCTTCGAGCAGGCCGGCCTGCTGCGGCACGGTGAGTCCGGAGGTGATCACGACCAGCGCCTTGACCTGGCTCTTGCCGCATTCTTGCGCTACGTCGAGGACGCTTGGCGCGGGCACCGCCACGATCGCGAGGTCCGGCGACCTGGGTAGCGCGGAGACCGAGCCGACGCACGGGATGCCCTCGATGTCTCCCGGCTGTGGGTTCACGGCGTGCAGGGTGCCCGCGAACCCGGCATCGCGGATGTTGAGCAGGATCGCCCGGCCGATCGACCCGGGCCGGTGACCAGCGCCGATCACCGCGACGGACCGCGGCGCCAGCAGGGGCACCAGGCTGGCGACGTCGGCGCGCTGTTCCCTGGCCTCCACCGCGTCCAGGTAGGGGCTGGCCTCGCTCAGCGCCACGCCGCGCGGGACCGGCATGGTCAGCTCGACCACCCCATCGGCCATCTGGCGCGTGGCGCTCAGCCCGGCATCGGCGAACACGCGGAGCATCGCGGCGTTCTCCGGCAGCGTCTCGGCGGTGAGGCACGTCACGCCGTGGGAGCGGGCGAACGAGACCAGGTGCTCAAGGAGCAGGGTGGCGACACCCCGCCCGTGCATCTGGTCGGCGACCGCGAAGGCGACCTCGGCGGCCCCGGTGCGGGCCGTGGGCTCGTAGCTGGCGACCCCGGCCACCTCGTCATCGAGCAAGGCCAGCAGCGCCGCGTGATCGGGCCCCGGCGGCCGGCACACCCGCCGTGCCTCCATCTCGGCCGCGCGCTTGCTCAGGCTGAAGAAACGCAAGTAGAGATTGTCGGGCGACATTTCCTGATGAAACGTCAGGACCCGGTCGAAGTCGGACGGGCCTGCCGGCCTGATCTCGACGGTGGCCCCGTCGGCAAGCAGGGCATAAGAACGCACATCGGCCGCCGATTCGGTCACTGTGCCGCCTTTCACTCGCCCGGAGCCTGGCCGTGCGGCCGGCTGTGTTCTATCCGGCTGTGTTCTATGCTGCCCTCGCCATGGACGAGTTTGGTGAACGGGCCGGGAAACATGAGTGCGATATGGCCGTCGGCCTGCCAGCGCACCACATAGGGCGGCGATCCATCCGCATTGTGCAGGCCGATGATCACGCAGGCACGCTGGCCGTCAGATCCCTCCGTGGTCAACCGGTCACCCACGCAGGCTTTCATGGCGCCCTCTCCTGCCGTGCCGCCGTCAGCGAGGCGGTGCCCCATCAGCCTGTCGCGGCCCGGGTGGCACGGGTCAGTGGTCTGAGGTCCTCCCGGTAAGGGCCCTCCGGCCCCTACCTGCGGGCCGACTGCCGCCATGGGCGGATGTGAGTGGCGGAGCCGGGTATCAGGCCGGGTCGCGGACCAACCGGAACCCGTCCACCATGTCCGATGTGATCACGATGATCTCGTCCATGGCCCCGGACACCCACGGCTGCAGGACCTGCCGGTAGCGGGCGATCTCGCCGGGGTCTGTCAGACGGTTGGCCTTGCCGATGACGATCACGCTCCAGCCGAGATGATCGTCGGGGTCGATCATGTCGGCCTCATAGGCGACCACGGTGCCGGTGCCGTCCACGGCGGAGGCGATCGCGGCGCCCAGATGTGTCCGGATGATGATTGTGTCACCCTCGACGATGTGGTTGACCGGCCGGATGGCCGGGAGCGCGAAGTGCGTGAAGACCACCCGGCCCAGGGACGTGCTGCCCAGCAGCCGGAGAGACTCCTCCCGCGGCAGTGCCTTGAGTAGTCGGACGCCGGTGATCATCACACCTCCTTGCGGGCCGCGCTGTGGCGGCCTCGTATCACTGGTGAGAGCATCCGTGCGCTCGGTTCAGGCCAACTGTGACACGGCGGGGACCCTGCGCCACTAGGGGCCAAGGTCCCATCAAACCCAGCGGTGGTCCCCATGGGCGGCCCGGTGAGGTGGGTTCCGAGGGCGGGGCCAATGGTCCCGGGTGATCGTGCCCAACGCCTTTGGCGGCGCGCCAGCGGGCGCGGCAGCCTGGCTGGGGAGCCGGGGCAGAACCGCCCGTCCGGCTCGACACGAGCGGGATCGCGCGGGAGGCCCTCCATGAGCATCAGAGTTGGCATCAACGGCTTCGGCCGGATCGGCCGGGCGTTCGTCCGCAGGACCCTGGAACGTGAAGACATCGAGGTGGTGGCGGTCAACGACATCACCGATGCGGCTATCCTGGCGCACCTGCTGGCTTTTGATTCGACCTACGGACGGCTTCCGCAGACCGTCAGCCACACCGGCGATTCCCTGCTCGTGACGGGTCACCCGATATATGTGGCGGGTCACCCGATCAAGGTGCTGTCGCACGCCGACCCGGCCGCGATCGACTGGGGCGGGCTCGGCGTGGACGTCGTCATCGAATCCACGGGGCGGTTCCGGGCGCGCGACGACGCGGCGGTGCACCTCAAGGGCGGCGCCCGTAAGGTGCTGCTCTCCTCGCCGGGCAAGGGCGCCGACCTGACCGTGGTGCTGGGCGTCAACGAGTCCGCCTACGATCCGCAGCGCCACGATGTGATCTCGAACGCGTCCTGCACCACGAACTGCGTGGCGCCGATGGCGAAGGTGCTGCACGATGCGTTCGGCCTGGTTCGCGGGCTGATGACCACCGTGCACGCCTACACAGGCGACCAGATGCTGCTCGACGGCCCGCACAAGGACCCGCGCCGCGCGCGCAGCGCAGCGGTGAGCATCGTGCCGACCACGACCGGCGCCGCCCGCAGCACCGGCCTGGTCATTCCCGAGCTGGCCGGCCAGCTCGACGGCGTGGCCCTGCGCGTCCCGGTCGAAGACGGGTCACTGACCGACCTCACGGTCGTGCTCGGCCGCGAGGTGACCGCGGATGAGATCAACTCCGCCTTCCGCGAGGCGGCGGAGGGGAGCATGGCCGGCGTCCTGCGCTACAGCACCGATCCGCTCGTCTCTCGCGACATCATCGGCGACAGCGCGTCCTGCGTATTCGACTCCGGCCTGACCCAGGCCTCGGCCGACCTGGCCAAGGTCTTCGGCTGGTACGACAACGAGTGGGGCTATGCATGCCGGCTCGTTGACCTGACCGCGATCGTGGGCCGTCAGCTCTGAACGCGTTGCAGGCGAGTGGGAAGGAGACTCACATGACCGCTATCGTGTCATCGGCGGTCGCGCCGTCGGCGCTGGCCGGCAGCCTTTTCCTGCGCGGCGTGTCAGATGATCATCTCGCCCGGCTGGCGGAGGTGACCTCGCTGACAACCGTGCCGGCCGGGCACCGCTTGTTCACGACAGGCACGGCGGCCAGGCAATTCTGGCTCATCCGGGCCGGCCAGGTCGCCATTGACGTGGACGTGCCTGGTCAGGGACGGATCGTCGTCGAGACCCTCGGCCGCGGCGACCTGATCGGCGTGTCCTGGTTCTTCCCGCCGTTCCAGTGGCAGTTCGGTGCCGTGGCCGTGCAGCCCACCGAGGCGTTCGAACTCGACGCCGCAGCGGTCCGGCAGCGTTGCGACGAAGATCCGGAACTCGGCTACCAGATCACCCGGCGGCTGGTCGCGGTCGTCGCCAAGCGCCTGCAGGCAACCAGGCGCAGGATGCTCGAATTCGCCATGCAGCTGGACGGTCAGGCAGTGAGCGAGCCGGAGGAGCGCGGCGGCGCCTGGACTGAGGAGCGAGGGACGAGCGACGAGGGAAGGCGGCGTCTCAAAGCGCCCCGCAGGCGAGCGCGAGACACAGCGTGAACCGCCCGGTGCGCGACATCGCGGTGCTGCCTGACCTGCTGCACGGGTCGGCCCGGGCCGGCCCGGTGCGCGCCCGCCGCCCTGTGTACCTGGACCTGCTGCCGCCCTGCAACGCCGGGTGCCCGGCGGGTGAGAACATCCAGGCCTGGCTGGCGCATATGCAGGCTGGCCAGCACGAGGACGCCTGGCGGCAGCTGACCGCCGACAACCCGATGCCCGCCATCCATGGCCGGGTCTGCTACCACCCGTGCGAAAGCGCCTGCAACCGGGCGGAACTCGACAGCGCCGTGTCCATCCACGGCGTCGAGCGGTTCCTCGGCGACCTGGCGCTTGAGCGGGGGTGGCGGTTCGACCCGCCGCCCGCGCGGACCGGCCAGCGGGTGCTGATCGTGGGCGCCGGGCCGAGCGGCCTGTCGGCCGCTTACCACCTGGCGCGGGTCGGCCACGAGGTGGAGATCCGGGATCTCAGCCCCGAGCCGGGCGGGATGATGCGCTACGGCATCCCCGCCTACCGGCTCCCGCGCGATGTGCTGGCCGGCGAACTGGCCCGGATCGAGGCGCTCGGCGTCACGATCACGTGCGGCCACCGGGTCGAGGACCTCGCCGCCGAGCGGCGGGACGGCGCGTTCGACGCGGTCTTCGTGGCGGTGGGGGCGCACCTGTCGAAGCGGGTGGACATCCCGGCCAGGGAAGCCGCGCGGATCGTGGACGCCGTGTCGTTCCTGCGTGAGGTCGCCTCCGGCGGGCACCCGGTGATCGGCAGGCGGGTCGCGGTCTACGGTGGCGGTAACACCGCGATGGACGCGGCACGGGTGGCCCGCCGGCTCGGGGCGGAGGACGCGCTGATCGTGTACCGGCGCACTCGGGCCCAGATGCCCGCTCACGAAGAAGAGGCCCAGGATGCAGAGCGCGAAGGCATCCGCATCAACTGGCTGCACACGATCACGGCCTTTGACGGTCCTGAGCTGACCGTCGAGGTGATGGAACTGGACCCGTCCGGAAAGCCGCAGCCGACCGGACAGTTCGAAACCCTGGCCGCGGACACTGTCATCCTGGCCGTGGGCCAGGAGACCGATACCGCGTTCCTGCGCCCGGTGCCCGGGGTCGAGTTCGCCGCCGACGGCACGGTGCTGGTCTCACCGTCGATGATGACCGGCTGCCTGGGGATGTTCGCGGGCGGCGACATGGTGCCCGCGGAGCGGACCGTCACGGTGGGTGTCGGGCACGGCAAGAAGGCCGCCCGGCACATCGACGCCTACCTGCGCGGGGCCGAGCCGGTGCAGCCCGATAAGCATCAGCTGGCCACCTTCGACATGCTCCACCCCTGGTATTTCGGCGACGCCGAGCAGCGCCGCCAGCCCGAGCTCGACCCGCAGGAACGGGTCAGCGACTTTACCGAGGTGGTCGGGGGGCTGACCGGGCAGCAGGCGGCCTACGAGGCCGGCCGGTGCCTGTCTTGCGGCAACTGCTTCGAGTGCGATGGCTGCCTGGGCGCGTGCCCCGAGGACGCGGTGATCAAGCTGGGCGAAGGAAACAGGTACCGGTTCGACTACGACCGATGCACCGGTTGCGGCACATGTCATGACCAGTGCCCAGTACACGCCATCGAGATGGTCCCGGAGGCTGACTGATGCGCACGACCGTTGACGGCAACGAGGCGGCGGCCTCGGTGGCCTACCGGCTGAACGAGGTGTGCTGCATCTACCCGATCACGCCGTCCTCGCCCATGGCGGAACTGGCCGACGAGTGGTCCAGCCAGGGCCGCACCAACGTGTGGGGCACCGTGCCGGCCGTCATGGAGATGCAGAGCGAGGGCGGCGCGGCGGGCGCCTTGCACGGCGCCTTGCAGAGCGGGGCGCTGACCACGACGTTCACCGCCTCCCAGGGCCTGCTGCTGATGATCCCGAACATGTACAAGATCGCCGGCGAGCTCACCCCGGCGGTACTGCACGTGGCGGCCAGGTCGCTGGCCGCGCAAGGCCTGTCCATCTTCGGCGACCACTCCGACGTGATGGCGGTGCGGCAGACGGGTTTCGCGCTGCTCGCCTCCTCCTCGGTCCAGGAGGCGCATGACCTGGCGCTGGTGGCGCAGGCCGCGACCCTGGTCACCCGGGTGCCTTTCGTGCATTTCTTCGACGGGTTCCGCACCTCGCACGAGCTGAACACGATCGAGATGCTTTCCGACGACGACCTGCGGGCGCTGGTGCCGACTGACCTGGTCAGGGCCCACCGGGCGCGAGGGCTGTCGCCCGACCGGCCGTTCATCCGCGGCACCGCGCAGAACCCGGACATCTACTTCCAGGCCCGGGAGACGGTCAACCCGTTCTACGCGCGCATCCCCGACGCGGTGACCAGCGCCATGAACGTGCTCGGCCCACGCACGGGACGGCAGTACCACCTCGTCGACTACACCGGCCACCCGGACGCTGAGCGGGTGCTCGTGCTGATGGGCTCCGGCGCGCAGACCGCCGCCGAGACGGTGGCGCACCTCACCGCCCGCGGGGAACGGGTCGGCGTGGTGACGGTCCGGCTGTTCCACCCGTTCCCGGCCGAGGCACTGTTGGCCGCACTGCCGACCAGCGCGCGCGCCGTCGCGGTGCTTGACCGCACCAAGGAGCCGGGTTCGCTGGGCGAGCCGCTGTTCCTTGACGTGCTGGCCGCCCTGGCCGAGTCGCACGCGGCGGGCGGCCGGGAGATCAGGCCGGCCGTCCTCGGCGGCCGCTACGGGCTGTCTTCCAAGGAGTTCACCCCGGGCATGGTCGCCGGCGTGCTGGCCGAGCTGGCGGGTGACAAGCCGCGGCCGCGGTTCACCATCGGGATCACCGACGATGTCAGTGGCACGAGCCTTCCCTATGACCGGGCGCTGGACATCGAGCCGCCGGACACCGTCCGTGCGGTCTTCTTCGGACTCGGCTCGGACGGGACGGTCGGCGCGAACAAGAACACCATCAAGATCCTCGGCGCGGACGAGCGGCTGAACGCCCAGGGCTATTTCGTGTACGACTCCAAGAAGTCGGGCTCGCAGACCGTCTCGCACCTTCGCTTCGGCCCGTCCCCCATCAAGGCGCCCTACCTCGTCCAGCAGGCCGGCTTCGTCGGCTGCCACCAGGCGGGCCTGCTGGAGCGGGCCGATGTGCTGGGCCTGGCCGCGCCCGGCGCGACGCTGCTGCTGAACAGCCCGCATCCGGCGGAGCGGGTCTGGGACTCGCTGTCCCGCCCGGTGCAGGAGCAGATCCTGGCCAAGGGAATCGACCTCTACGTCATCGACGCAGGCCAGGTCGCCCGGGAAGCTGGCCTGGAAGGGCGGACCAACACCGTCTTGCAGACGTGTTTCTTCGCCATCTCCGGGGTGCTGGCCGCCGGCGAGGCGATCGGGGCGATCAAGGCGGCGATCGCCAAGACCTACGGTCGGCGTGGCCACGAGGTCGTGGACCGCAACAACGCCGCCGTGGATCAGTCGCTGGCCGCGCTGCACCGCGTCGAGGTCCCG
>DASWFT010000526.1:0-8255 GCA_036394075.1 Streptosporangiaceae bacterium | reverse complement strand
CAGTACGTCATCGATGCCGGCATCCTGGCCGGTGACATGGAGGTTGCTGGGAGCTTGGGTGTCAAGGCGGGTCTGGCAGCGGCAGTCCCTGCACGTTGCCTGATGAGCCTGTATGGCTGCCGTGGCCACGCAGACGATGGCGGACTGGCAGAGGCATACGCCAGCGTGGGCTGGGGCGCCGTTAGCCGGGCGCCGGCCATCGGATGGCCCGGGCTGCACTCCTGGCAACGCTACACATGGGTGAGGATCTTGGTGGCGAGGGCTTGTGCGGCGTGCCGGTAGGCGGTCGCCAGGTCGGGGGAGGCGCTGAGGTTGACGGGCACTTCGTCGATGACTTGGAGGACGTTCTGGCCCTTGCGGATCACTACGGTGTGGGTGCCGGCGTCCCAGTAGGCGCCATCGCCGAGGCCGCTGATCGTGTCGTTGCCGGCCGGGTTGAACGCGTAGGACGCCCCGCCCGTGATGACCGTCAGCTGGGCCCAGTGATCCCCGGATGAAGTGTTCGTCATGCCGTTGCCGGTGTAGACGCCCTTTTGGTTGAAGCCGCATTCGCTGGCCGGTGGCGTGTTGTGCTGCTGGTTGCGATCGATGGTGACAGTGTCACTGGGGAAGGCCGCGGCCACGGCCATGATGTCGGCCGGCGTCAGCAAGGAGCACGCTGAAAGGGCGGCTGCCGATGCCGTGCCCGGGGCAGATGAGGGTACTTGGCCAACGGCAGTGCCGCGGCCAGCGGAGGAGGCTGGCTGCCCTTGCACGCCAGCGGAATGCGTTGCCCCGGCGGTGCCGCAGCCCGCGGCAATTACCGTGAGCAGCGCGAACCCGGCCGCCGATCGGATGAGGGTCACCGGCATTTCTGATCCCTTGCGAGTTGACGATCATATGGAACGGCGGCCACCGGGCTATCGCATTTAACACGTGACGCGACGCGCAGTGGTTCAGCGTGACGCGCGCCTGCGGAACACGCGACGCCTCACATCACGGTGCGGACACCCGATACACCGGACGACCCGCCGCCCAGGGCCACAGCACTTGGTGAGCAGGACAGGCCGACCCGAAAAGCCACCAAGAGCCGCCTCCATCGATCCTTCGGGCGGCGACCGGCACCGTGCTCCGCTGCATGACTATGCATGAAAGACACCAGCTGAATGTCCGCTCTTGCCGCGATGAGTTGCGTCAGAACACCGAGCGCCTACCGGTCAAGTTCAGCGATTACAGGTGCGGATCCAGCCTGTCCCGCACCAGGCACGGCGTCGCGGACGTCGGCGATGCAGACGCGCCCGCGCATCCCGGACCAGCGCTCTGATCGCAGAACGTAACTAACCGCCGGTGGCAAGCCGCGCGTGTAACCGCCGATCTACGCGATCACTGAGGTTCGACGGCTTCACGCTGGATCGCCACAGAGCCGGATGATCTTGCTCGCTGGAGCATCCTCCGACGCACCGGCGTATCGGGCTACCGAAGGAGGAGACGTGTCGCTGGAGGTCCGGCCCGGTTGTTCAGGGCCGGTCAAGCTCTCGCAGGAAGGTCAGCATCTCGGCGCTGACCTTGGCCGGATGGCTCATGTTCGAGGCGTGGGTTCCGCCTTCGATGACTGCGAGCCGCGCGGGTCCGGTGAGCCCGCCGCGCAGTTCCTCGGCCTTGGCGAGCGGGATGGCGGCATCGGCGCTGCCGTGCACGATCAACGCCGGGCAGTCGATCTCGCCGAGGCGCCTGGTGATGTCGTCGCGGTCCATCAGGCAGCGGAACGCGGGGGTGACCTGTTCGATGCCGGTGGCGGCCCACTTGGCATACCAGTCGTCCCACTGGCCAGGGCCCAAGATGATCGACGAGACAACTTCCTGGACGGGCCCGGGACCCTGCTCGCGCCAGACCTCATGCATCTGCTCGTAGGCCGGTGCGATGGCCGGGTCCTCCTGGCCTGCCTGGCTGTCGATCAAGATCAGCCCGCGCACCCGGCCCGGCGCGAGCAGCGCGGCGCGCAGGCTGACGAACCCACCCTGGGACATTCCGCCGAGCACGGCGTGCTGGATGCCAAGATGGTCCAGCAGCGCCAGCAGGTCTCGCGCCGAGTCCCAGTAGCTGAAAGGTCCGTGCGCCGGGGTTCCGCCGTGGCCGCGTTGATCCCAGCCGTGGCCGCGTTGATCCCATGTGATTACCCGGAACTCCGGCGCCAACGCCTGTACCTGCGGCGCGAACATCGACTGGTCCATCAAGATCCCGTGGCTGAGCACGACGACCGGCCCGCCGCCACCCGTGTCGGCGTAGCTGACCTCAGTCCCATTCAGGGCGGCATTCGGCATGAGCTGGAAGCTACCGCACCTGCACGTCGCCCGGAAGTGCCTGGCTGGCAGGCTCGGCAACCTGCAGGGGGCTCATGCCAGTTGCAGTGCGCGATCAATAATCCGGCGGCAGGCGCGCAATTAGCCGCCGATATGGTCGCCAATTGACCATTGGTGCGGCTGCTTCTGCAGCGCCCCGAACTGGCATTTCTGCGCGGCGGGGTGGTTAGCTGGTTGGCCGGCCGGATCGGTAGTTTCCCGGACGAGCCATGCGGCATGCAACCGGCAGGGCGCGGTGACCGTCCACCCACTGGGTACTTGGGTTGGAGGCGTCATGCAGGCGCTACAGGCACTTGAGCGGGGCCTGCTCAGATCGGAAAGTGGCGGCGGGCGTTCAACGCGTGGCGCAGCCGGGCGTTGAACCATCCGATCGAGCCTGAGCCCAGGCGGCCTGAAGTCGCCGCGCGCCGGACGAGGAATATTAGGTCTATGTCTTCTGCCACGCCTCCTGCCATCAGAGACAGCCAAGCCGCGCCTGGTGACCGGCGCTGGCTGATTCTGGTCGTGGTCGCCATCGCTCAGCTCATGGTGGTCCTGGATTCCACGATCGTGAACATCGCGCTGCCGTCGGCGCAACGTGCGCTGGGGTTCCCGAACAGTGACCGGCAGTGGGTGGTGACGGCGTATGCCCTGGCCTTCGGCAGCCTGCTGCTGGTAGGCGGCCGCCTCGGGGACATGTTCAGCCGCAAGCGGGTGTTCATCACCGGCTTGATCGGGTTCGCCGTCGCCTCGGCCATCGGCGGCGCCGCCGTCTCGTTCACGATGCTGGTAACGGCCCGGGCGCTGCAGGGCGCGTTCGGCGCTGTTCTCGCGCCCTCTGCCCTGGGCACGCTGGTCAGCACGTTCCGCGAACCACGGGAGCGGGGCAGGGCCTTTGGCGTGTTCGGCTCGGTCGCCGCCGGCGGCGGTGCCGTGGGCCTGATCCTCGGCGGCGTGCTCACTCAGTACCTGTCGTGGCGCTGGACGCTGTATGTCAACCTGGTGTTCGCAGCGATCGCGGTGGCCGGCGCGCTGGCCTGGATCCGCCCCAGCCGCCCGGACGTCAGGCCGCGGATGGACTGGCCAGGCACCGTGCTGGCGTGCGCCGGCCTATTCCTGATCGTTTTCGGCTTCTCCCATGCCGAAACCGCCGGGTGGACGGCCCCGCTGACCATCGGCTCTCTGGCAGGGGGCGTGGTGCTGCTCGCCGGGTTCGTTGTCGCCGAGCAGCGTGCCAGTCATCCTCTGCTGCCGCTGCGGGTGATCCTGGACCGAACCCGGGGCGGTTCCTACGTCGCGGTCTTCATATCGGGAATCGCTATCTTCGGGACCTTTCTGTTCCTCACCTACTACTTGCAGGTGGTTAAAGGAGAAAGCCCGCTGGCCACCGGGTTGCTGTTCCTGCCGATGATCGGCTGCATCCTGATCAGTTCCAACCTCTCCAGCATCGTGGGCCTGGCCCGGCTCGGGCCGCGGGTCCTGATCGCAACCGGCATGCTACTGGGCGCCGGCGTGATGGCGTACCTGACCCAGGTGACTGTGACCTCCAGCTACGCCAGCGCCGTGCTGCCCGCCCTGCTGATCCTGGGCCTGGGCTTCGGCATGATCTTCGCGCCGGCCATCAACACCGCTACCTTCGGCGTCGCCCGCCGGGACTCCGGCGTTGCCTCCGCACTGGTCAACACAATGCAGCAGGTCGGCGGCTCGGTCGGGACATCGGCTCTCAGCACGATCGCGCTCAGTACGGCGGCCAGCTATCTGATCACCCACCACACCAGCCCGCTGGCACCGGCGATCGCGGCCACCCACGGCTACAATGTCGCCTTCACCGTGTCAGCAGCGCTGCTCGGGCTTGGGTTCATCCTCGCGATCGTCCTGCTGCCGTCGAAGCGCCGGCTTACCGAACTCAGGACCGCCGCCGCCACCGCCCCGGCTGCCGCCGTCCCCGCCCCATCGCACGCCGCTCCCGCCCCGCAACCAGCGTTCGAAGCGATTCCCGTGGCCCTGTGCAGTTGCTCGCCCGTAGTGACTCCGGTTCCCCGATCGGCGGCCACGCCGGGCCGCTAACAGTGACAGCGGGCCAGGTATCCGGCAGGGCGTCTCGCGGAAGGCCTGGGTGCACGTGCCCGAACTCCGCCACGATCGGGTCAAAACTCGCCGAACGCCACTCATCGAGGGAACCACGCGGCCAGCCTTCCCGCAGGCCCGATGCCCCGGTACGCCCGTGCAAGGGCGCAGGGGCTATCCTCCCTCTCGATGAGCACTACCACGCCGCCCGCGACGGATCTGCGCCTTGTCGTCGGCTACGACGGATCTCCTCCCGCCAGCCGGGCGCTCGACGCCGCGGTGCGCCTGCTGCAGGGCCGGACCGGCCGGATTGAGGTGGTGTATGTGGCTCACTTGCCCGGCATGGCCGCGCTGTCGCCCGGTGCCGTATCCGAACTGGAAACAGGATTCGACGAGATCGAGCAGGAGCTCCGCACCACGGCTGGCGAGCAACTGCGCGGCCACTTGCAGAGCTGGGGCTTCGAGCGGCGTCAGGGCCTGATCGCAGAAGAACTGGTCGCGGCAGCCAACGACATCCACGCTGCCCACCCCCACGCCACCGTTGTGGTCGTGGTCGGGAGTTCGTCTCTTGTCACGCACCGTGTCGTCGGCTCGGTCGCCGTCAGCCTGGCCCGCCACTCACCGGTGCCCCTGGTAGTCGTGCCCTAAAGTTCATCGCTTCCCGGGCTGTGGTCAGGCAGGCCAGCCTCAGCGGGAAGAACAACGGCGGCCCGGCAGGAATCCCACGCGCGCCGTGACCCCAGCCCGCTCCCCCAACCGCGGCGCAGTTCTCCGGGGACTGCATGAACCCGGCCCGCCGGCGGAGGCCAGCCGAGCCGATCCCGACAGGACCCGCCACGCTCGGTCACGAGTGCTCCGCGTACTTGACACCCCCGAGCCGATCTGGGCGGAAACCTGGTCGCCGGAGCGACCGACTGTGCGGCGTCCGAACGGGTGATCTGTGTGCGGCCAGGCGCAAGGCTGACCAGACGACTGCCGCTGCTGGTTATGGAGGTGATTGCCAGACTCCAGGACCGGGCGCTCTGCGCCTCGATCACTTGCGTAGACGATGAATGGATGCGACGTCCGCTTGGCTTATTTGCCGTTGACACAGGCTCAAGTCGCCCGGACTGTTCCTGCCATACGGCGTTCGTGCGCCGGGTCACGGGGGCTCGCAGCGCTCCCGCAGGGTCGCGGCACCGTCGCCTTGGAGTGCGTCGCAGTATGCCCTGCGGCCGGTCATTGCCATGGTCAGCGCCAGGGTGGTGCCGGACACGAGCGGCCCGGAGCCGGTGTTGAAGGGTCCGTCGGTCGCGACGAGGCGTAGGCCCCTGATCCGTCCTTTGGTGAGGACGGCGAGGTCAGAGCCCTGGTAGTACTCGGCTACCCGCGTGAGGGTCTCGATCGGGTAGTCGTGGCGGATGCCCAGCGGCGGCCGGATGTCCTGCGCGTGCACGATCGTTTCGCCGAGCATCGCCAGCGTCGGGAGGGGTGGTTTGGTCGTGCTCGTGAGGACAGAACGGAACCTGTCGATGGTCTCGGCCGGGGTTGCGCCCAGCTGCTCGGCCAGCCGCATGGCCACCTGCTTGTCGAAGTCGAACCGGCAGCGGATCACGCCGCCTAGCCAGCGGACGGGGTTAAGGCTCGCCCCCGCGGTGAGGTGCGCGAGCACCTCGCGCACCGTCAAACCGGTGCACAGCGACGGTGTCGCCCACTGCTCGCCGGTCAGGTCCGCGAGATCGGCCGCCAGGGCCGCCCGCTCGGCGTGGACGAGCGGCCAGATGGCGGTCGCGTGGTGGAGGGTTGTTTTCGATTCCAGTTCGGTCATGTCAGCCGGTCTCCTGTCGTGGGGTCGTAGCCGTCGCTGCACCTGGCGCGGAGCAGCCGGGTCGTCATGTGTGCGGGTGTTCCCGGTCGTCAGCGGCTGAGCAGTCCGATGAGGTTGCCCTCGGGGCCCTGCGCGGCAAGCACATCGCCGACATCACCCTCATTCCTTGACCCCGGCCACTTCGCGCCCTTCGGGCTGCCCGCCGCACTGCCCTGACCCAGCACGAGGCCCAGACCACGCACAGCTCCAGCAGGGCACTGGCGCAGCTTCGTCCGGCAGTAGCAGCGGCCGGGCGAAGCTGCCCAAATAACACGGCCATCACGCATGGCGACCCCAGGACGAACGCGAACCGCCGCTCTGCGCGTCCGAGAGAGTTCGACGTTGCCACATTAATCGCGTTCAGAGTTGGCTGTATCGCGCCTATCGGGAAAGTGGATGATTGCCTGCCGGTAGTGGACTTTAGCTGACGGCGCAGCACTGGCGGTAATGCGCAGCGCAGCGCGCGGCCCGTTTCAAGCGAAGTCGCCAGCCTGCTACCGGGCCTCCTGGCAGATGCCCGGACCGGCCCCATACCGGCAGGCGACGACGAGAGTTGCGAACACGAAGTCACCGTGGACTACGCCACGGTGTCACCTCCCATTCCGCTGGGCGCACGATCGCATCCCGGGACTGCGGTCAGGCATGGCACCGATGCCGTCAGGGGCGCATCAGGGTGTGAACCGGGGCCGATCCCGATCGACGGCGGCCACCGTCGGCGGCAGCCTTGAGGCATGGGCGCGGCAACCGCGACCAGCTCAACCTGAACGGAGACCGATCACCATGCCCTGGATCATCTCCCTTGCCTTCATCGCCATCGTGGCCTGGATCAAGTTCCGCCCGCGCCGCTCCCAGCGATAGTCCGTCTGCCGCCCGGACGAATCCCGGCACCCGGCCAACTCTCTCGATTGGCCACGGCCCGGTAGCACGGCCCAGTATTTCAGTACGTGATGCCGGGGAACTGCTCGCGGGCGTGCTCCAGTTGCTCGGCCCACTCGCGGGGCCAGCCGAAAGCGCGGGCGGCCTGGCCGCTCATGTCGGCGGCCGCAGCACCGCTGGTGAAGTGGACGTACTCGCCCCAGTTCATCCGCCGCGTGTAGGTGCCGCCGGAGTCGCGTGGGAAACGCCTGGCCAGCTCCCGGAAGAACCTGTTCATGACCTCTGCCCGCCCGCAGTCCCGCCATAGCGGGTAGAACCAGTCGCGGAACCAGCGGGCCCCCCGACGAGGGAAATCGTCCGTGCTGCCGGTGAACCGGCGGTAGACGCCCTTGGCTTCGCGATCCATGCCCAGCGCCGTGTAGAGGTCATAAATGTAGAACTCGGCCCACTTGCTGTCGCCCCAGATCTCATACGCCGGTGAGCCGTGGACGCCGTTGCTGGCGCTCTCCACGGAATGCCCGATCTCATGAGCGGGCAGCTCGCGAGCGAGGGCGTTGCCCTCCCGCCAGGTGTCCAGCCCGCAGTCGCTGACGTTGTGGTAGTCGTGGACCGGGCTGACGTAGTAGCCCGCGTGGCCGCCGCCGTGCCGCCCGGCGTGGTGGATCGAGTAGATGCGCGGGTCGAACCCGAACGCGTCGCCGTAGGTTGCCTTGGAGTACTGCCACGTCACATTGATGAACCGGGGCAGCCACCGGACCTCAGCCCGGCGCACGCCGGGGTCCACGTATATCGCGCAGTGCTCGTCGCTGTGGTACAGCCGGAGCAACTGGCGGTGGTCGAACCAGTGCTCCTGCCAGGTGGCCGGCGGGTCAGCCAACTGACGCTCCGACTCTGCCTCCACCAGGTCCTCCCACCTCTCCGGGCACTGCCCGGCGATTTCGTTAAGCCCTCATCAACGCGATCGTATGGTCAGTGAGCTCGCTTGTCGTACCTCGGCATCTGCAACGGCGTGGTGGGCGTTCATGCCACGATCGCGCTGGCACCGGGATGCTCACGTTGGTGGCGGTCGTGGGGAGCCGGCGACATCCCCAAGATTGCCGTTACGGACGCTCGCAGCGGACCGACGTGTTGCGCGCGGATAACCGCCT
>DASWFT010000525.1:0-4925 GCA_036394075.1 Streptosporangiaceae bacterium | reverse complement strand
CACCCGGGTGCGCCGCGACTTCGGCATCGAGCGCCTGATCATGGCCGGCGACCGGGGGATGATCACCGGCACCCGGATCAGCGACCTGCGCAAGCTGGACGGGATGGAGTGGATCACCGCGCTGAAGGCCCCCGCCATCGCACGCCTTCAAGAGCTGGACGGCAGTGAGGAACAGCGGATCAGCCTGCTGAGCGCGGAGTCGGATCTGCATCCCCGGCTGATCAGGACCGCCCTCGACTACGCCGCCGAGCACTCCGCCGAGATCCGGGAGCGAATCGAGCGGAACCGGGCCGTGGCAGAGCGAAGCCGCGGCATGTCCCAGCAGCGTGACGCTCTGCTGGCATGACTGCCTTCCTGCTCGACGAGATGTTCCCCACAGCCACAGCGGTGATGCTGCGCGAGACATACGGTCATGACGCAGTCCACGTCGCCGAGATCGGTCTTCGCGGTGCCGAGGATGCGCATGTGGCGGCGACCGCCCGGGCCGAAGGCCGGGCGGTCGCCGCCGAGAATGTTGCGGACTTCGCGGCCGAGCGCGACATCGTCCTGGCATTCGTGCTGAAGAAGAATCTGCCTGCCGGAGGTGGGCAGGCCGCTGCCCTGGCGAAGATCCTCGACCGCTGGGCACAGGATCACCCAGAGCCCTACCTCGGCCACCACTGGCCGACCACATAGCATTTCAGGCGAGCTGAAGCCTCCAGTCGGCTCCTGCCGGATACTCCTTTTGCTGCACTGTCCATAGATGGGAACGGTGGTGGCTGCAAGTCACCCGCAAGGCGATAGCCGCCAGCTATCTCACCTGCCACAGACGACCCGGCCCCGCCGACGGTGACCAAACCCGCCTCGTGCGACCTGGAGAACCTGGAACACCCGGCATCAGGACCCGCTGGCCACAGGCCACGAGAACCATCCCTCTCCCCGGTCGGCGGATATTCTGAATGACGTGGACAGCCGGGCGAGTGACAAAATCCCCGGAGCCAGGGTGCGCGTCAAACGACACGTACCAGCCCAGCCCTCATCAGGTGCCAGGCCGCGGGAGTGGCTGGCGCTAGCTGACGGAGCTGTCCAGGAGGCCAAGACCGAGGGGCTTGTTCTTGCCCTCGTCGGAGAGCCGCTGCCGTACCAGCCAGGTCGCGCCGAGCGGCGCAGCGGCGTGCCTGCCGAGGTCATAACTTCTGATCGCGTGCCTAATTCCTGTATATGCTCGTGGGCGTATTCCCGGGGAAAGCTGACCTTGAAGTACTACAATGCGGCATGCCGGGTGCACCTGGTGATCCTTGGCCGTTAATGCCGCAAACGCCGGCACGTGCCATTCACGGTGTGCGCCTGGAACAGGATCACGGAGCCCATCTCAGCGGGTCTTGCGTGCTTTCACCAACCACTTATTACCGGCCGCACCATCGTCTCGCCCGGAGCGCGGGTTGGCGAGAGTCCGCGCACAGGCCCTAGACATGGTCACACAGCGTGGTTACAGCCGCAGGTCGGTAGCGCACATCGCCGCCGATCTGCACTCCGGCGAGGCTCTCGACATTTTCAGCTGACGCGTGCGGATCAGGTAGCTATGCGCGCTTGGCATCGGCTGGATCTGCCGTTCGGCGCGCGGACCAGTGGCGATGCTCTTGGCGGTTCATGGGGCCGTCACGGGTATTCGCCACCGTGCGTCGCCGCTGCCGCCCGAGCGGACAATCGCTACTAAAAACCTCTTATCGGCATAGTTTATGAAAACCTAGACCATTCGATTGCCGCGTGCGCTGATGGCGTTCTCCGTGGGCAAGCACAAGCAAATCCGGAAAGAACCTGCGGAGGGCGTTTAGTATGCTATATATCGTTGCTATTGCGGCCACCCGAGATCGCCCTGGAGGATGAGGCATTATGGCGGGAAGATGCTCCACTTGCGGTTAAGTAGCTTAGTATTACCGGCGAAGCCGACGCCGGTAATAGCCACACCGTCCGAAGCGAAGGAAACGCGGGGCGAAGAACCGGTTGCCGGGTCGCACTCCGCCCGGCACGCCAGAGTGGCTGAGGGGGAGCCGCCTCGGCCCGCGTCTCTGCCGATCCGGTCCATCGAGCGGCGGCGCTGGTCGGCGGACCTGGTGGGCTCCGCAACGGCCGGGCTGGTGCTGCACGGCGTCGGGGGAATCGGCAAGTCCACGCTAGCTGCCGAGGTCGCTGCGCGGGTCGGCCGCCTCGAGCCCGAGCGCATGACCACGGTCATCAGCGGCGAAGTGTCGGCCGACGGGTTCCTCGCCGGGCTCGCCGCAACCCTACGCCGTCACCCGATGGTTGCGGCCCGGGGCAGTGTCCCAGCGGAGGCGGTGGAGGCGGCTGACCGTATCGACCTGTCGTGGGCCCAAAGACTGGCGCTGCTCCGCGAGTACGTCCTCGGCCAAGTGCCGGTCCTGGTCGTCCTGGACAACTTTGATGACAACCTGTCTGCGGAATCCGGCCGGTGGACTGTTCGTGACCCGGCCCTGGCAGGCCTGCTGGCGAGCTGGGCCGGCGAACCCCATCTGGGCAGGCTGCTGATTACCTGCCGCCATCCCTTCACGCTGCCCGGGCCCACCGGGCCAGCCCTAGGGTTCCGGCACCTCGGCCCCCTGTCACGCTTCGGTGCCCTCGGGCTGGCCATGTCGCTGCCCGCGCTCGGGCTGCTTGGCGATCGCGAGCTAGACAGCGCGTGGCGGCTGCTTGGCGGCCATCCCCGCGCCTTCGAATACCTGGACGCTTTACTCTCAACCGGCCAGGACCATTTCCCAGACCTGACCCGCCGCCTGGCCGGGGCGATCCAGGCCAGGACCGGCCAGCCAGTGCTGCGCAAGGGCCCGGATGATCCCACCGAGCTCTCCACGGCGACCGCAGAGAAGACCGCCCTAGTCGCCGGCGACCTGCTGCTCGGCGATCTTTTCGGGCGCCTCAGTGCCGACGCACAGGATCTGCTCATCGGCACATCGGTCTATCGCGCGCCCGTCGGCCGTGACGTCCTGCTGCTCCCGGGCAGTCAGTACCGTCGGGCCGCCGGACTCGCTGGCCTGGTCGCTGAATGCGAGGCCACTGGCCTGCTGGCGGTTGATCCCAGCTGCGAGCCGCCGTCGGTATTCGTGCACCGATGGACCGCCTGCGAACTCCACCGCCGCCTAGCCGAGGCGCAGCGCAGCGACGAGGTGACCGACGCGCACCATCGGGCCGCCGAATACTGGCGGCGCCGTATCACCGCCTGGCCCCAAGACCGGCACGCCCCGCTTGAAGCCAGCTACCACCTGCTCCAGGCTCGCGGCCTGACCGGCCAGGATCAGCCAGAAGCCGGGCACGCGGTCAGGACTGTGAGGCGGCGCGCGCGCCTGCTCGGTCTGGCGACCGTAGCGGTGGCAGTGACGGCATTCCTGGCCGCGGGGGCGACCGGGGCATTCTCCACGCGGCACCTCGCGCGCCCCCGCGCCGATGCACCAGCCAGCCAGGCGGTGGCCGTGCGCGGTCACGCAGCGGCATGGGTTGCCCGGCAAATCGGCGGGAACGTGATTGTGGCCTGCGACCCGGCGATGTGCTCCGCGTTGCAGGCGCACGGGATCGCGGCGGAGAACCTGCTGGTGCTGCGAGCGGCGACGGCCGATCCACTCGGCTCTGACGTGGTGATGGCGACGGCTGCGGTGCGCAGCCAGTTCGGCGGCCGTCTGGCGAGCGTGTATGCGCCGGGGATCCTCGCGAGCTTCGGCTCCGGCGGGCTGCGGATCGACGTGCGCGCCGTCGCGCTGGACGGGGCAGCCGCCTACCGGGGCGCGCTCGCCTCGGACCTGGCTGCCCGCCGGGAAGCCGGGACCCAATTGCTGCAGAACCCGCGGATCAGCGTCTCGGCGGCTGCCCGGAGCGAACTCATCGCTGGCCAGGTGGACTCCCGCCTGCTGAGTACGCTGGCCGCGGTGACCGCAGCCGAGCCCGTGCAGGTCACGGCCTTCGGGGACTCCGGTCCCGGCGCCAGCGCGGGCATGCCGCTGCGGGCCGTCGAGGTGGCCGTGCCCGCCGGCGCCGCCGACCGCGCGGCTGGCTTGCGGAGCATGCTCGCCTTCGTGCGCGCGCAGCGCGCGCCGTATCTCCCGGCGCAGGCGGCCATCATCCGGGGTGCCGGAGGTTCGTCGGTCCTGAGCATCGAGTTCGCCGCGCCCAGCCCGGTCGGGCTGCTCCAGACGCAGCAGGCCTCCTAACCGGAACGACACCTGATCAGCGACACCTGATCACTGACAAAGGGCACGCTCGTGTCCAGGCCTTGAACCCGGACACCTGGGAGGGATGGGGACCAATGAGATTGCCGCAGAAGGCGTCGGCCCGGGTGCCGTCCGCGGCAGCGGTGGTGGCCGCCTTCGGCGCGCCGGCCACTGCGCCGGAATCGAGCAGGCTGGAGGCCACATCACCCAGCGCCGACAGGCCTTCACGAGGCCCGGCGCCTGCGGGCAGCACAGCCCAGAGCCTCCGCCCACAGGATAAGGTCTCGACGGGAACCAGGCGAGCTGCTCGGGGTGCGTTCGTGGCTCAGGATCAGCCGGCCCCGCACGGCGCTACAGATGGTCGCGCACCACTCTGCCCATTACCCAGTGTGAGCACCATCGCGACGCTTAGGGTGCTCCCCTGGCGGCCAGATCCCTGCCGAATATTTATGGAGTTTGGGGTGTGCCGCTGGATGGTGGACTCGGTGCAGATCGTCCTGTTCGGCGTGGGGTGTGGTGTCGGCACTGACGCGGTCAGCCAGGAGCTGCTGACCTTCCTGCACGCCTTGCGGGACGTTGAGTCAGACGTCCGCGGCTGGTGCCGTTCACCGCTTCGCACGCTGGAGGCTGCCGCCGCGGGCCGCTACGCGTATGCCGCCGGCAGGTGATGCCTGCCGCGCGGGTCCCCGCGGCAGGCATCCTCTGCCGACCGTGCCAGGTGCTGCCTTA
>DASWFT010000524.1:0-1728 GCA_036394075.1 Streptosporangiaceae bacterium | reverse complement strand
CTTAGTGGTCTCGCCTGGAAGTCTTTCGGGGGTTGATCAAGCTGCCTGTGGGGTGGTAACGGGCTTCTTCTTCCTGGCGGTGCGTGTTTTCTTTGGGGCCGGTGGTGGTGGCGTGGGTTCGTGCCGGTCGATCCGGGCGATCACCTCCGCCAGGTCGCCGGCGGTGAACTTCCACCTGAACGGGGTCGCGGTGGCGTTGTAGCGGTCCTGGAAGTCCAGCAGCCGCTGCTCCACCTGGCTGAGGTCGGTGAAATCATTCGGGGTCAGGACCTTCCGCTGGACGATAGAGAAGAAGCACTCAACCTGGTTCAGCCATGAGGCATGTACCGGGGTGTGCACCAGGACCGCGTTGGGGTGGGCCTTGGCGAGGCGTTTCGCGGCGGCCTCGCCGCGGTGATCGGAGCCGTTATCGACGACCCAGAACACCCGCCTGGCGGAGGCGTAGGGTTCCTGGGTCATGACCTGGCCGGCGAGGGTCATGAACGGGATGATGCCGGTGGTGGGGGCGCAGTGCCCGAACACCTTCGCGCGGTGTACGTCGAGGGCGGCGAGGTAGGCCAGCGCTCCTTTGCGCTCGTACTCGTGCTCAACGCGCATCGTGCGGGAGACGCCCGGTGCCAGGGTGGGGTGGCAGCGGCAGCGGGCCTGGATCGAGGGCTTGGCGTCACTGGAGATCACGTACTCATCCTCGGCCAGCGGCTCCCCGTCCCACCTGCGCTGGTAGAGCTCGAGCACCCGGGATGCCTTCTCGGTGAAGCCGGGGTCGCGGATGGAAATCCACGACTGGTGCTGCCAGGGCTTGATCGGGTCGTCGGCCAGGATGCGCCGCACGGTAGAGGCTGAGATCGCCGGCACCATCTTCCGCTTGATGAGCTCGGCTGCCAGTTCCGGGCATGACCAGCACGACAGCGGCACCCCGGTCTCGGCGGGAAGCTGGCAGGCCAGCGCCCGGACCTGGGCCACCTGCACCGGCGTGAACCGGGCTGGCCGGCCGCTGCGCGGCCGGTCCTGCAGCCCCTCCAGCCGCTCCGCCGCGAACCGGCCCCGCCAGCACCGGACCGTGTCCACGGTGATGCCCAGCTCCCGGGCGATCCGCTCATTGGCCTGGCCGCGCGCGGCCCGCCGCACGATCCGGGCCCGTACCCGGTCCTGCCAGGGTGTCTTGCCGCCTCGGTCCCGCTGTTTCAGCACGCGCCGCTCGGCGGCGGTCAGCTCGATCACGACGGCACGGGCACGGGGCATCGGCCCTCCCAGGTGAATTACATCTGTGTAATTCCCCCCGGAGATGCCGCGATCATACCCGGCACCCCGGCCGGGCGGGCACGATGAACCTCATGCCCGCCATCCCCGAATCCACCAGGACCTCCCTGGCCCAGCGGCTGCGCGCCCACGCCAGGGCCCGCTGGCCGGCGCTCGCCGGCGTGACCGTGCGCTACCGGGCCGGCTTCGCCTACATCGACGGCCAGCTGCCCGGCGGCGAGGTCATCCCGCTGTGCCGGCTGCGCTACGGCGGAACCGCCCGCACCTGGGGATTCGCGCTCTACCTGGCCAGCAGCGACCGTTACGAAGACCAGATCCTGCCCACCGGCGCCTTCGCGGGCACCCCCGAAGACGCTCTCGACTGCGCCGCCGGCCTCTACCTCAGCGAGTCCGGCACCTGACCAGGCCCAACCACACCCGACACGATCACGTCAACCCCCGAAAGACTTCCGGGCATGACCACTTAGC
>DASWFT010000523.1:0-2064 GCA_036394075.1 Streptosporangiaceae bacterium | reverse complement strand
CCTAAGTGGTCCTCGCTGGAAGTTCCTCGGGGGGTGCCTCGGCGGTGTCGAGGGCGCGTTGTCGGCCGGTCGGGTCAGGTGCGGGTAAGGGCGTGGGCGATGGCGGTGGTGTCGAGGGCCTCTTGCGGGGTGCCGGCGGGCAGGCCTGTCAGCAGCAGGGAACGCTCGTAGCGGTCGCGGGCAGGGGAATAGATCGCGAAGCCGAAGGAGTGGGCTGAGCCGCCGTAGCGCAACCGGAACAGCGGGATCGGTTCGTCGCTGTCATCAATGGCGGCGCTGACGTAGATGAACGCGCCGTGGTAGGTGACGTCCAGGTCGGTGATCTGCGGCCAGTGGTCCCGGGCGTGCTGGCGTAGCCGCAGTCTGATGGAGGTCTTCGTTGAGTCGGGGATCGCCGCCATGACCCCTTGAGTCTGCCTTATGCGCTGGGTGCGGCCGGCCGTGCCCGGGGGCGGAATGACCGTGTTTGCAACGGAATTACACGTATGTGATTTATTGTCTCCCTGGAGGTATTTCCTGCCCCGCCCGGCGTGCTGCACCGATCACGGTGACGACAAGCCAGCGCAGGACACTGAAAGCACGAGATCGCGGGCACAAGACCCCGCTTCGGGACTGGCAGCGGGCGCACATCGTGCTGCTTGCCGCCCGCGGCTATTCCAACGCCGGGATCGCCCGGCGTACCCACGTCACTATCGACACGGTTCGCACCTGGCGGGACCGGTTCGCCAACGAGGGGATGGACGGCCTGAACGACCGTCCCCGCTCGGGCCGGCCGCGGATCATCACAGCGCTGCAGCGTGCGGAGATCTGCGCGCTGGCCTGTCACCTCCCGGCCGTCACCGGGGTGCCGCTGTCTCGTTGGAGTACCGCTGAGCTGCAAAAAGAGATCCTGGCGGCGGGCATCATCACCGGCATCTCATACTCCAGCATTCGCCGTATCCTGGCCGAACATCCGATCAAGCCGTGGCAATACGAATCGTGGATTTTCCCCCGCGATCCGGATTTCGTGGCTAAAGCCAGCGTCATCCTCGACCTGTATGCGGGGTTTTATCAGGGCCTGCCGCTCGGGCCGGGCGACCGGATCATCTCCATCGATGCCAAACCCTCCATTCAGGCCCGCCACCGCCTGCATCCGATCAGCCCGTCCGGCTTCGGCACCCCGATGCGCGTCGAGCATGAATACGAGCGGAGGGGCGCGCTGGCGTTGCTGGCCGCACTCGATACCCGTGACGGCACGATTGCTGCGGCCCGCACCCCGCCCACCGTCGGGATCGTGCCGTTTATGGCCCTCATCGGCGAGGTCATGAGCCAAGACGCCTACGCGGATGCGAACCGGGTGTTCATCATCGTGGACAACGGCTCCGACCACCGCGGCCAGGCATCCATCGACCGGCTCACCGGGGCCTATCCGAACTGCATCTTGATCCACACGCCAGTGCACGCGTCCTGGCTGAACCAAGTCGAAATCTTCTTCTCCATCATCCAGCGGAAAGTCCTCACCCCCAACGACTTCGCTGACACCGGCCAGCTGGCCGCCACCCTGATGTCCTTCGCCGACCGATACAACGCCACAGCCCGACCGTTCAACTGGCGCTACACCACCGCTGACCTGGAACGCCACCTCGCCCGCATTCCCGAGCCACCCACCGTGCCGGTCCCCGCCTCGCAGCCCATCCTCTTGGAGGCCGCATAACCTAACCCACCCCCGACGAACTTCCAGCGAGGACCACTAAGCCTTCGGGCCTCCCTGCTGAATGTTTGCGACCTGGACCGGTCGATCCAGTCCTGCCGGGACGTGTAGGAGCTGCGCCTGGCAGCGCGAGGCGACCGGGTTGCCGCGCCCGATGATCGACCAGGGGAACCGCAGGCAGGTCCTAGTCCTGCGTGAGCTGGGCACGCATCCCATTCACGCGGGACGGCGCAGTATCGGGCCGCGGCTGCTTGCCCGTGAGGCTGGCTGGCCCGGCAAGCCCGATGCGATCGAGCGGCGACTGGCCGGCCGGCACTCCCCGGGCGCAGGCGAACTGAAACCTGGCAGGCGATCACAGGCGTCGATCCCGACCG
>DASWFT010000522.1:0-14155 GCA_036394075.1 Streptosporangiaceae bacterium | reverse complement strand
CCAAAACGCCTCCGGAGGGACAGTAAGACCCGGCCACCCCGGGCACGTCCCGGTGAAAGAGGAACCCGGCACCGCGACCGCGGGCCAGACCGGGACCGCCAGCAGGCAACCGCTGGCTGCGGGACAGGAGCTCACCCATGCCCACTGATCCGCAACGGTGACGAATCCTGAGCTTGATGTCCTGGTGATCGGGGCCGGGGTATCGGGTCTTACGACCGCTGTCTGCCTGGCCGAGGCAGGCCGCAGCGTTGCCATCCGCGCCGAACGGCTACCGCAGGAGACGACCTCTTCGGTGGCCGGTGCCATCTGGGGCCCTCACCTGGTGGAAAGGAGCGACCGGGTCTCCCGGTGGAGCCACCAGACCCTCACCACGCTGACGGATCTGGCCGGGGACGTCGCCAGCGGCGTCCGCCTGCTCAGCGGCGTCGAGGCCACACGGGCACCTCGCGGCTTCCCGCACTGGGGCCACCTGCTCGGCAACCTCAGCCCGTGCGACCCGGCCAGCCTGCCGGACGGCTTCGTGGCCGGCTGGCGGTACACCGCGCCCGTCGCAGCCATGCCGGTCTATCTTGAGTACCTGCTCACCAGGTTCCGGCGCGCCGCCGGCCAGGTGCACACGTCCGCCGTGACCTCGCTGGCCGAAGCGGTGCGCGATACCACCGCCCGGGTGATCGTGAACTGCTCCGGGATCGGCGCGCACGACCTCGTGCCCGACCCGGCGGTCACCCCCGTCCGCGGCCAGGTTGTCGTCGCGGCCAACCCCGGTATCACCGAATTCTTCATCGCGCCCAGCGACGACACCGCGGAACTGGCCTACCTGTTCCCGCACGGCGACAGGATCCTTCTCGGCGGAACCGAGCTGCGCGGGAACTGGTCGCTGGATCCAGACCCACATACAGCCGAACGAATCCTGCGCGACTGTGCCGCCATCGATCCCCGCCTGCGCACGACTCAGATCATTACGCACCGTGTCGGCCTGCGTCCCGTCCGGGCGCAGGTCCGCCTGGAGGCCGAGCCCCTCGACAGCCGGCTCCTGGTGCACAACTACGGCCACGGCGGCGCGGGCATCACCCTGTCCTGGGGTTGCGCCTACGAAGTCGCGGAACTGATCCGCCAGAACGCCTGACCCGAGAATGCCTGACCCGAGAATGCCTGACCCCAGAACGCCTGACCCAGAACGGCTGACCGAGCGCAAGAACGTCAGAAGCCCGGGAACACCGCACGGACCCGGGCCAGGTCGATGCCGTCGGCAGACACCCCAGCGGGCGTGTGCCTGGCGTCAAGCCGTCCGTAAGCCAGGCGCAGCAGCGCCTCGGTGGGCATCCGGATCTCGCCATCGGCATCGGTCCCTGGCACCCAATCGGACATGGTCACTGGGTCTGCGACCTCAAGCAGGTAATCACCATCGGGATCCACGGTGCGGACCCGCACCCGGAAGGAGTCACCCGACGGCTTGCCCGCGAAGCGGAGGACCCGCGCCAGCTGCGTGACTACGAGCCGCGCGGCGTCGGGGGCGACGACCGCGGCCGGGTCGAGACTGACGGCCACGTCCCAGGTGTGCATCACGTGCTCGGAGAGCCTGAGACCGATCAGGCCCGCCGCGTCAAGTTCCATGCCGAAGAAGTCGAAATGAATGCTGTCCAGTTCAGCGTCGGTGAGCGCCTCAAACCGGTGGACATTCTCCTCGTCCCAGGTCAGGCTGTCCGCGGCCTGAGCCTCGGGACTCCGGTTGTTCCAGGTGTCCCAGATCGCCGGGAACGCCTCCCGGTCCAGCGGCGTGCCCGCCAGCGCGGAGGCCAGCGTCAGCGTGCCGATCTCGGCCCCGCTGCCCAGATGCGACAGCACCTGAGCGATGCTCCAGTCCGTGCAGTACGACTGCGCGCGCAACTGCTCGGCGGTCAACGGCCCGGCCAGCGAGGCGAGCCGCTCGTGCGAGTTGCGCAATGCGGCGATCCAAGGGCGGGGGTCAGTGGCCATGGGTTCTCCGTTAGGCAAGAGGGGTGGTCTGTCAGCTCTAGGCGCGCATGCTGAAGTGACGGTGTGAGAGTAGCAGCGGCAGAAGGATGGGCTGCCGTACTACCCGCCGGTACCGGTTGGCACACACGCTGGCCGGGCTGACGGGGTTGGGGTGGGCCGACGGCGAAGGGCACGCACCGGCTGGGCGAGCAAATCCTGCCCTGCGGCGCATGCAACTCGCCTACCTTGAGGCGCTCGCGCACGGGCAACTCGCCAGCGACACGGATGGCTGTGCGTGGCGGTGGGATTCAGGCGGCGGTCTCCTCGCCCCGCTCTGGCCCATCGTCGCGGCGGCGGTCGAACTGCTAACGAACGGGCCGGCCGGCCACATCAAGCCCTGCCACGCGTGCCGGTTCTTGTTCATCGACCACAGCAAGAACGGCAGCCGGCGGTGGTGCAGCATGGAGGACTGCGGTAAGGCAGCGAAGATCGCCCGCTATCTCCAGCGCCGGTCCGATGCACGCACGAACTCCGGCCTGGGTACTAGTGACCTAGGGTGAGGGGAATGCAGATCGGTTTCGGTGCTCCCGTGTCGGGCGCTTGGGCGACCCCGGACAACCTGGCTTCCTTCGCTGCCCGGGCCGAACAGGCCGGGTACGCGTCCCTGTGGACCTTCCAGCGGTTGATCGTCCCCGAGGGGTCGGCCATGGACCCCGTGTACCACAGCGTGCTTGACCCCATCGCGGCCCTCGGCTACACCGCCGCGGTCACCTCCCAGATCCGGCTCGGCGTCGCGGTGCTGAACGTGCCGTATCTGTCCCCCGCCATCGTCGCCAAGCAGGCGGCCAGCCTGGACGTGCTCTCCGGCGGGCGGTTCGACCTGGGCCTGGGCGTCGGCTGGATGCCCGAGGAGTTCGCCCTGACCGGCGCCAGCATGGCGCGCCGCGGCGCCCGTGCCGAGGAGTTCATCGCGGTGCTCCGCCACTTGTGGGCCGACCCCGTCACCGAGTTCAGCGGCGAGTTCTACTCCGTGCCCGCGGCCCGGATGGCACCCCATCCCGTCCAGCGCCCCGGTCCCCCGGTGATCCTGGGCGGGATGGCCCCGCGAGCCCTGGAGCGGGCGGGCCGCCTCGCGGATGGCTGGGTCACCTCCAGCAGGATCGACCTGTCCCGGATTGGCGAGGGCATCGAGGTGATCAGGACCGCGGCCGACAAGGCAGGCCGTGATCCCGGCGCGATCCGGATCATCTGCCGCGGCGTGGTGCGTGCGGGCGCCCCGGTGATCGTGCCCGAGGGCGGCGGGAGGGTGCTGCTGTCGGGAAGTTACGACGACATCCGCGGCGACACCGAGTGGCTCTCGCAGCAGGGAGTCACCGAAGTCTTCTACGACCTGAACTGGGATCCCCTGGTCGGCGCGCCAGATGCCGACCCGCTGGGGGCAACCGCCCGCGCGTCGGAGATCCTCGACGCCCTCGCTCCGCGCTAGAAACCCTCCCTAATCGCGGGACATCTCGCGATGCGCGATGGCGGCCGCCTCGGTCCGGCTGGACGCGCCGAGCTTGCCGAGGATGTTGGACACGTGCACGCTGGCTGTCTTGGGCGAGATGAACAGCGCTCCGGCGATCTCCTTGTTGCTGCGGCCCTCCACGAGCAGGCGCAGCACTTCGCGCTCCCGGCTGGTCAGCCCGCCCAGCGGGCCCGGGCCCTGGTAGCCGCCCGGCTGCCGGCCCAGTCTGGCCCGCCGGCCAAGGTCGGCGAGCGCGGCTCGCAGCGGCGCTGCGCCAAGCTGGTCCGCGGCCTCGACGGCCAGCCGCCACTCCTGCTCGGCCTGGTCGCGCTCGCCCGCCTCGGCCAGGGCCTCGGCCAGCCGCCACCGGGTCCGGGCGGTCTCGTACACGAAGACCGGACCGAAGGTTTCCGCCACGGCCCGCCACGTCTGCGGATCATTGTCGCCCTGCGCCCGCCGCCATTCCGCCTCGGCGCGGGCCAGCCAGCCCCGGCCTTCCACGCCGAGCACGAACCTGGGCCTGCTGGAATAGGCGGCACCCTCGCGGGCGGCCTCGATCAGGACCCCCGCCGCGTCCACCTCCGCCTGCGCGGCCTCCTTCTCCCCCGCCGCGCGCGCGGCGGCGGCCCGGTCCGCGTGGGCCGCCAGTCCCATGGCGGCGACCCGGATCACCGGCGGGCCGTAGCCGCCCTTGTCCTCAAGCCCGCTGATGGTGGCCGTGACGTCGGCCAGGGCGGCGGCGGTGTCGCCGCGCCACAGCGCGTGCTCGGCGAGCAGCCCGCGGGCGATGTAACCGGTCAACCAGTCCGACGACCAGAACGGCTCCAGCCAGGCGCGGCGTTCCGCGATGGACGCGCTGCCCCGGGCGACGTCCATGAACAGGGCCATGGCCGACAGCCGGGCCTCGGCCACCGTCGTCACCCGGATCCCGAAACCGTTCGCGAGTTCCTGGGCGTGGTCCCAGCAGCCGTCCGCGAAGTGCGCCAGGTAGTGCATGTATTGCAGGTCAAGGCCGTAGGGGGCGAGGCCAAGCCCGGCTGATTCTGCGCGCTGCACCCCCTGATGCGCGGTCTCGGACGCGCCAGCTATGTCCCCGCGCTCCAGCCGCGCGCGGGCCAGCTGGAACGCGGCGCGCAGCTCGACGCCGAGCACCTGCGCGCCGCTGGCCTGAAGATAGGCCATGGTGAACAGCTCGATGGCGGCCGCAGGCTGGCCCGCGCGCTCGGCGAGCAGGCCCAGGGTCACCAGGGCGTCGGCGTCGACCCAGGCGGCCTCGGCGGCCAGTGCCGCCGAGCGTGCCTGCTCCGCGCGGCTGGCGGCGGCGGCATCGTCTCTGTGGTAGAAGAGGGTCTGGGCATGCGTCGCCAGTGCCCGGGCATACTCCCATCGGGGCGGATCCTCGGGAAGTGACTCGACCGCGGCCCTGGCGGCCTTCTCGGCGTCGGCGACCTCGTCTATCTCCAGCAGGAAGTAGGCGAGCCGCTCATTGACCCGGCTGGCCAGCCCGGGGTCGTCGTGATCCTTGAGCAAGCCGCGCAGCCGCCGCAGTTGATGCACGGCGCGGGGCACGTCGCCACTGTGCGCGGCCGCGGTCGCGGAATGGAAGGCCAGGGTGCCACGGTCCAGCCCGGCCAGTTTCTCCGGCTCGGCCACCCGTTCCCAGAGGGCGAGCGCGGCGTCGTAATGCCGGTGTGCCTCTGCCGGCGCGGCGAGCCGTTCTGCCTCCTGTGCCGCCCGGACCGAAGCAGTGAAGGCCGCGGGAATGTCGTGGCTGGCCAGGCTGTGGTGAGCGAGCTCGGCCGCCGAGCCGGGGACGGCGGCCAGCCGCTCCTCATCGGCCAGCAGCTCGGCCAGCCTGGCGTGCAGCCTGGTGCGCTCGCCGGGCAGCAGATCCGCGTAGACAGCCTCGCGGATCAGGGCATGCCGGAAGGCATACCCGTGATCGCCGTCAGGGACCAGCAACTGGTGCGTGACGGACTCCCTGACCGCCTCCTCGTACTCGGCCACCGCGAGGCCGGAAGCCTCCCGGACGATGTCGTCCTCCATCCTGCGGCCCGCCACGGCGGCGGCGCGCAGCACCTGCTGGGCCGCGGCCGAGAGCTGCTCGACCCGCGCGAGGAGCAGGGCGGCGAGTCCGGTGGGCAGCGCGTCACCGGCGCCGTTTCCTTGCGCGGCGCGCCCTCTGGCGGCAGAACCGGCCGCGGCCAGCAGTTCCTCGGCGTAGTACGGGTTGCCCTCCGCGCGGGACACCATGCGGTGCAGCACGGTGGCGTCGAGCGGGGCCTCGGCCAGCGCGCTCAGATGCTGTGCCATGTCCGAGTAGCCGAGCGGGCCCAGCTCGATCGAGGCGACGCTGGGCAGCCGGAGCAACTCCGCCACCACCGGGCGGAGCGGATGGCGCCGGTGCAGGTCGTCCGTGCGGTAGGTGGCGACGACGGCGACCCGTTCCCTGTGCAGCACCCGGCTCAGGAACGTCACCAGGTCACGGGTGGACCGGTCGGCCCAGTGCAGGTCCTCGAGGATGAGCAGCACGGGCCGGGCGGCGGCGAGCTCGGCGAGCATGCCGAGGACCGCGCCGAACAACTGCTGCTGCGCGAGCCCGGCCAGGTCACCGCCTTCGCCCGTGCTGGCGCCACGGTCCGGCAGGAGGCGGCCGAGAACCGGCCGGGTGGCAAGCGCGTCGAGTAGCGGCCCGGCCGCCGATGGGCCGGTGGTGCCGTCCCGCAGGGCATCGGCGAGCGGCAGGTAGGGGATGCTGTCGCCGAGCTCGGCGCAGCGGCCGGAGAGCACCATGAAGCCGCGATCGGCGGCCCGCACGGCGAGCTCCGCGACCAGGCGGGTCTTGCCCACCCCGGCATCTCCGCTGATCAGCGCGTGCGCGGGCTGGCCGGCCGCGGCGTCGTCGAGCAGGCCGAGCAGGCGACGGAGTTCACCGTCCCTGCCGACCAGCCGTTCATGGGGCGCCTGCAGCACTTGTCAAGTATCTCAGGACTATCGGACATTCATGGATCGCGGCAGCTTGGGGATAACTCAGGGGGGACCACCGGTAGTCCACCGACAACGGGGGAAAGGCAGGAGCCGCATGCAGAACGTCAGCGGAGGCCACGCTGGCAGCGGAGGCTACGCCGGCAGCGGAGCCGCGGGCCGGCATGACGATGACCCGGCCGTCTCCTACCAAGGCGCCGTGCCCGGCACGCCCGTGCTCAGCCGCGCCGGCAACGAGATCGGTACCCTGGAGCACGTTCTCGAGGTGGCGGAACTCGACCTGTTCGACGGCATCGTGATCGCTACCGACTGGGGGTTGCGGTTCATCGACGCGGATCAGGTCGAGGTGATCACCATCCGGCACGTCCGGTGCCGGATCGACGACGCCGAGGCAGCCAGGCTGCCGCCGCCCGACGGGTCACCGGTGTACCGGGTGAACGTGCTCGAGGAGATCGGCGACTCGCTGCACGAGCGCCTCGGCCGGATGTTCCACCGCCCGCACTGGACCAGGGAGTAGGGCCGTCACCCCGTGACACCAGCTTGATGCCGATGGTAACGGCCGCCCCAAGGTGGAGCAAACAGGACTTCAACAGCTACCCTGGTGCGATTGTTGGTCCCCCGCATCCGGGTATGTCCCACCCAAGGCTAACTGGCCTTTCGCTTTGATAGCCCGGATCGTTCTGGTTCGCGGCTGGATTGTGCCACATGTCGTGGCGGGGGATCACTTTTGTGGCGCGAGCACTCAGCCTGACGGCTCGCCTGCCGTGTGACGAGCCTAGGCGAGGGGAGCGGATGGAGCAGACGGACCTTGACCGGCAGGGGGAGCCGGCGCCATGCACGGCCCTGGTACTTGATGGCGATGGTTCGGCCGAGGCGGCCCGAGGGCCCGCGGGGCCCGTAGGGACCGTAGGGACCGCGGGATCGGATGACCCGAGACCGGCCCGGTCTCGATGGGTCCGCGCACTGATCCGTCGTCCTGTCGCCGTCCACCTTGCGGTTCTGATCGGCTTCATCGCCGCCGGTGTCGCGGTGACCTGGCCACTGGCCACCGACTTGACCGGCCGCCTGCCGGCCAGCCGCGACTCGGGCAGCTACGTCTGGGGATTCTGGTGGGTCGCCCACCAGGTCGAGCACCTCGGCAATCCGTGGTTCACCCGCTTCATGGCCGCTCCGACGGGGACTCAGCTCGGCCTGCATGCCCTGATGCCCCTGCCGAGTCTGCTGATGGTGCCGGTCACCATCGTCTTCGGCCCGAGCGCCTCCTACAACCTGCTGTGCATAACGCTGCCCGGCCTGCTGGCCTACGCGATGTACCGGGTCGCCCGGCTGTGGCTGCCCTCGCAGGCGGGCGCGATCGCCGCGGGCGCGTTCTTCGGCCTCTCGGCGATGCTGACCTGGCGGGCCTGGTACCACCTGAACCTGGCGGCCGGCGTGCTGTTCTTCCCGCTGGCGCTGGAAGCCGCGGTGCGGCTGAGGCGGCGGCCCGGCTGGCGCCAGGCACTGGTGCTCGGGCTGGTCGTGGGGGGTGCCCTGCTGACCGACCAGGAGATGGCCGTCCTGGTGATCATCTTGACCAGCGCGGCCCTCCTGCCATGGCTGCTGCGCCGCCCGGCGGTGGCCAAGCTGTGGCCGGCTGCGCTGGCTGCGCTGGTCGCCGGGTTGTTCGCCAGCCCGCAGATCATCGCCGTCATGCAGCAGACCAGGTCCGGCGGGGCCACGTCCCCGTTGCGTCCCCTGGCCACCTCATACGTGGTGAGCGGCGTGCACCTCAACGACATGTTCGCGGTGTCCCCCGGGGTGACCCGCCTCGGGTTCAACGGCCTCGGGATCATCTACCACGGCCCGACCGGCGACGGGATCCAGACGTTCGGCCTGGCGTTGACCGTGTTCGCGGTGCTTGGCCTGGTCCTGGCGTGGCGCCGGCCGGGCGTGTGGTTGCTGGCCCTGCTGTGGCTGGGGTGTTCCGCGCTAGCGCTCGGCTCGGTGCTGAAGATCGGCACGCATATCTTCATCCCGGCCGCGCAAGCGCTCGACGGCCAGCGGGTGTCGGCCGTCATGCCCTTCACCTGGTTTGTCCGGCTCCCGCTGCTGTCCGGCTTCAGGGAGGCGAGCCGGATCATGATGCTCGGCATCGTGCCCGCTTCCCTGCTCGCCGGGGCCGCGGTGGACTGGCTGCGCTATCACGCGCCCCAGGCCATCGTCGTGGTCGCAGCGCTCGGGCTCCTCGAGGCCGGCTGGTCTGGCAACGCCTCGATCGGTACCATGCCGACCGCGTTGCCCGCCCTTGACCGTCCGATCGCGGCCGACCATTCCGATTCCATCGTCGTTGACATTCCCTACGGCATCCGGGGCGGAACGAACTTCACCGGCAGCGGGTTCGATCCCGACGCGCAGGTGCTGTCGACCGCCGATGGTCACCCGCGCGCGGTCGGCTTCATCTCCCGGGTGCCCGCCCCGACCATGGCCGGGATAAACCAGCACGCGTTCTTCGCCCGGCTGATGGCCATCCAGGGCTGGCAGCGGAACACGCCGGCGGAACTGGCCGCGGCCCGGCTGGATGCCCGTCACCTGGGCATCGGCTGGGTAGTGGTATGGAGTACGGGGGTCCAGACCCCGGCCATCGTGAAGTACCTGCACGAGACCGGGTTCCGGTTCGACTACCAGGCCGGCGGCGTCCGGGTGTACCGGCCGGCCTAGGCGGCAGACGCCCTAGCCTGCGCCACAGGCCTGTTCGGCGTGCGCTACGCTGGCGGGCATGAGCACCGATTCCCGCCCCAGCGCCGCGGACACGCGGCAAGCCAGCCTGGTGCCGGGCAAGCCATCGCTTGACGGCATCGAGGAGAAATGGTCGCGCCGGTGGGAAGAGGCGGCCGTAGTACAAGTTTGACCGGACCAAGCCGCGGGGCGATGTTTTCTCCATCGACACTCCCCCGCTGACGGTCAGCGGCGCACTGCACATCGGTCACGTCTGCTCGTTCACGCACACCGACACGGTCGCTCGGTTCCAGCGCATGCGGGGCAAAGAGGTCTTCTACCCCATCGGCTGGGACGACAACGGCCTGCCGACCGAACGGCGGGTGCAGAACTACTTCCACGTCCGCTGCGACCCGTCGCTCCCCTACGACCCTGACTTCGTGCCGCCCGGGCGGCACGAAGGGGAGCCGGTCAGCGCTTCCCGGCGCAACTTCGTCGCGCTGTGCCAGCGCCTGACCGACCTGGACGAGCAGGCGTTCGAGCAGGTCTGGCGGCGGATCGGGCTGTCCGTGGACTGGTCCACGACGTACCAGACCATCGACGAGAAGTCCCGGGCCACCGCGCAGCGCGGGTTCCTGCGCAACCTGGCCCGGGACGAGGCGTACCTGGCCGAAGGCCCGGCCATGTGGGACGTGACGTACCGCACCGCGGTCGCTCAGGCGGAACTCGAGGACCGGGAGATCCCCGGCGCCTACTACCGGATCGCTTTCCGCGGGCCCAGCGGCGAGCCGGTGCCGGTGGCCACCACCCGGCCCGAACTGCTGCCCGCCTGCGTGGCCCTGGTCGCCCATCCCGACGACGCGCGGTACGCGGCACTGATCGGGACGACAGTGCTCACGCCGCTGTTCGGCACCGAGGTGCCCGTCCGGGCACACCACCTGGCCGACCCGGCCAAGGGCACCGGCATCGCGATGATCTGCACGTTCGGCGACACGGCCGACGTCACCTGGTGGCGGGACCTGCACCTGGACACCAGGCCCGTGCTCGGCCCGGACGGCCGGTTCATGGCCTGCCCGCCGCCCGGGATCACCAGCCGGGACGGCCGCGCCGCCTACCAGGAGCTCGCCGGGGCCACCAGCAAGGCCGCCCGGCAGCGGATCAACGCGCTGCTGCGGGCCTCGGGAGACCTGCTCGGCGACCCGGAGCCGATCACGCACCCGGTGAAGTTTTACGAGCGGGGTGACCGGCCGCTGGAGATCATCAGCACCCGTCAGTGGTACCTGCGCAACGGCGGTCGCGACGAATCCCTGCGGGACGCCCTGATCGCCCGCGGCCGCGAGCTCACCTGGCATCCGCCGCACATGCGGGCCCGCTACGAGAACTGGGTGACCGGCCTGACCGGGGACTGGCTGGTCAGCAGGCAGCGCTTCTTCGGCGTGCCGGTCCCGGTCTGGTACCCCCTCAACGCCGACGGCCAGCCGCGCTATGACACTCCCATCGCGGCAGGCGAGGCGCAGCTCCCGGTCGATCCCGCCACCGACCCGGCGCCCGGCTACACCGAGGACCAGCGCGGCCGGCCGGGCGGGTTCACCGGCGACCCGGACGTGATGGACACCTGGGCCACGTCCTCGCTCACCCCGCAGATCGCCGGCCGCTGGACGGGTGATGGTGACCTGATGGCCCGCGTGTTCCCGATGGACCTCCGGCCGCAGGCGCACGAGATCATCCGCACCTGGCTGTTCTACACGGTGCTCCGCTCTCACCTGGAGCACGGTGCGCTGCCGTGGCGGCACGCGGCGATCTCCGGCTGGATACTCGACCCGGACCGCAAGAAAATGTCGAAGTCCGTGGGGAACGTGGTGACTCCCATGGACCCGCTCCGCCAGTACGGGTCTGACGCGGTGCGCTACTGGGCGGCCAGCGGCCGCCTGGGCGCCGATATGACATTCGACCCTGGCCAGCTGAGAGTCGGCCGCCGGCTCGCCATCAAGATTCTTAACGTGTCCCGCTTCGTGCTCACCCTCCCGGCCCCGGAGCCGGGCCAGGAACCGCCGCCCGCCGCCGCCGTCATCGAGCCGCTGGACCGCGCGATGCTGCGCAGGCTCGGCGACGTGGTGGCCAGGTGCACGGAGGCGTTCGATGCCTTCGACCACGCGCGGGCGCTGGAGGCCACCGAGGAGTTCTTCTGGTTCTTCTGCGACGACTACGTGGAACTCGTCAAGGCCCGCGGCTATGGCGAGCAGGGCAGCCAGGCCGCATGGTCCGCGATCAGCGCGCTGCGCCTCGCCCTGTCCGCGGTGCTGCGGCTGTTCGCGCCCTTCCTGCCGTTCGTCGCGGAGGAGGCGTGGTCATGGTGGCAGGAGGGTTCCATCCACCGGGCCCCCTGGCCGGATCCCGGTGAGCTGCATACCGCGGCAGTCGGCGCGGACCCTGGCCGGATCCACGCCGTGACAGCCGGCGCGGAGGCGGCCAGGGTGCTCGACGCCGCCTCGGCCGCGATCGCCGCGGTCCGCGGGGCCAAGTCGGCGGCCCGGCTGTCCATGCGGGCCCCGGTCCGCAAGCTGGTCGTGTCGGCCGGGGAAGACGACATCACCGCCGTCCGGGCGGTGCTGCGTGACGTGCAGGCCGCCGGCCAGGTGGAACAGATCGTGGTCCGCCCGTCCGCCAGCGCCAGGCCGGTGCACCAGGTGACGCTGTGACACTCCCGCGCGGTGCCGGCGGACCCTTGCCGGCTACTAACCCCTACCGGCCACTAACCTCTACCGGCCACTAACCCTTACCGGCCACTAAGGCGTGTCTAGTCCCGTGCGGCGATGCGGAGTTCGTGGAAGGACACGCTGAACCCGGGACCGTCCGGCGCCGCGCACATGGCGCCGGCCAGCAGTTCCCGGTCCGGTGGCAGGAAGACCAGCGCGGCGAGTTCCGGCGTGCCGCCGTCCGTGCTGTAGCGGATCTCCACTGCGTCGTTGCGGCGGGAGACCCGCAGCGAGAGTTCGTCCGCGCCCTCCGGCAGGTCGGCCACCGCCCAGCTGGACAGCCCCAGGGTCAGCACCGTGCTCAGCCGGCGGCGGCCTTCGAAGAACTCCACCCCGGTCTTCAGCCAGGTGCGCTCGTCCGCCCGGAGCATGACGCCCGCCTGGTCGTACTGGGTGGCGTAGTTTCCGCGCACACGCACCGCGACGTCCAGGTCGCCCGCCACCACCTCGCCGTACACGTGACCGCTGTCCCGAATGTACCCGTAGCCGGTGACCCGCCAGAAGTCGGTACCCGGATCAGCGTTCACCTGCAGCACGTCGTCGGTCCGCTGCCAGCTGGCAGGTTCGTTGAGCCACTGCATGTCCGCCGCCTCCGGTGATCTCGCCGACTAGAGGGTAGCGGTAACCGGGCTGGGTAGTCTCACCGGCATGGAGAAGGTGCAGCGGACGGACGCGGAATGGCGGCAGCATCTCACTCCCCAGGAGTACCGGGTGCTGCGCCAGGCGGGCACCGAGGCGCCGTGGACGGGTGAGTACACCGCGACCAAGACCGAGGGCGTCTACCGGTGCCGGGCCTGCGGGGCAGAGCTTTTCCGGTCGGCGGAGAAGTTCGAATCGCACTGCGGGTGGCCCAGTTTCTACCAGCCATCCAGCGACGACGCCGTCGTGCTGATCGAGGACCGCATGCTGGGCGCGACGCGGACCGAGGTCAGGTGCGCCCGCTGCGACTCCCATCTGGGGCACGTCTTCGAGGGTGAAGGCTACCCGGTGCCGACGGACCAGCGCTGGTGCATCAACTCGGTCTCGCTCAGCCTCGAACCCGTGACGGGCGACGGGAACTCCAGCGACCCGGCCTGACCTGACGGCCCCTGCCCCCCCACTACGTTCCGTATCGGATAAGTCACGTAATGTAGTTCCTCTGAGGGCGAGCTCAGAAGTCTCGTCGCGGGGGGCCGATGGAAAACTTCATGGCCGGGGTCGCGCGATTCTCGATCCGGTTCCGCTACGCCATCATCGGCGGCTGGCTGGTCGCCGCCGCGCTGTGCGTCACACTGCTGCCCTCGCTGGCGAGCGCCATCAACACCGACAACAGTTCCTTCCTGCCGGCCAGCGCGCCGAGCCAGCAGGCGATGTACCTGGCCGACCCGTTCCAGCCGGCGGGCACCACGACCGCGGTTCTTGTCGTGGCGGGAAAGTCCACGCTGACCACCAGCGACCAGAACGCGATCACCAGCCTCGAGGGCCAGATCACGAAGGACAATCATGTCGTATCAGTGTCCGACCAGGGTCTTTCCCAGGACGGCGAAGCCAGCAAGGCACAGGTTGTCGTCAACGTCCTGACGTCGAGCACCGACGCGTCGCCGACCGTCGCGGCCATCCGCGCCACCATCAGCAGCGGCGGGCTGCCCTCGGGGGTGACCGGTTACCTCACCGGGCAACTGCCCACCGCGGTCGACAACCAGAATTCCCAGGCGAGCGCCCAAAGACTCACTGAGCAGCTTTCGGCGCTGGTCATCCTGGTCATGCTGGCCGTGGTGTACCGCAGCGTGCTCGCGCCGCTGGTGACGCTGGGCACGGCGGAGGTTGTGCTGCAGATGACGTCGCGCATCATCGCCGAGATGTCCACGGCCGGGCTCCAGGTGTCCACGGTGACCCAGACGATGCTGGTCGTGCTGCTGCTCGGCGCGGGAACCGACTATGGCCTGTTCCTCATGCTGCGCGTGCGCGAGGAGATGGCTGGCGGTGCGGCGCCACACGCGGCGATCGAACGCGCGGGGCGTTACATCGGCGAGTCGATCACGTTCTCGGCGGGCACGGTCATCGTCGCGCTGCTGTGCCTGCTGCTCGCGTCGTTCGGCCTCTACTCGGGCCTCGGCCCGGCGCTCGCCCTGGGCGTGGCCGTCGCCACCGCGGCGCATCACACGGGCACCACCGTGACGTCGGCCGGGCTGATCCTCGCCGCGACCTTCGGCACGGCCGCCATCACCGGCGCGACCAGCCAGATCAAGCAACTCAGCACGGCGATCGCGCTCGGCGT
>DASWFT010000521.1:0-8088 GCA_036394075.1 Streptosporangiaceae bacterium | reverse complement strand
TCCACCGCTCCCTGCTCGAGGACCCCGCCGACGCCCCCGCGGAACCGTCCGACACCACCGACGAGACCCCCGCCGACATCACCTAGCCACACCCCCACCTCCGAGCTCTTTACGTTAGCGGGGAAGCCTTCAGCGCATAGGAGACTGTCGCATAACTCGTGATCTTGGCTGTGAGCACCGGGGCCGTGCCCTGAGGGCACGGTTCTGGCTGTTGATTGCGCCGTGAGTTGTCCGAGCCTGCTGGCCCGTCAGCCGGTGTGCCCCGGTTGTAGCTCGTCCAGCAAGGAGGTGATCATCGGTGTCAGCCATTCGCTGAACTCGACCGACAGGTGCGCCGTGTCCCTGAAGACCAGAAGGTTGCCCACCACGGCCGGGCAGACGTTGTCGGCGCAGATCCAGCCCGCTGGGTCGACGAGCGTGACGCCGCCCAGCATCTGCAGGGCCTGGTTGATGGCCTGGTGCCGGGCCGGATACGTGTAGGCCCGGCGCATCGGTAGGTTGCAGGCCTTGACGTCGTCAAGATGGGCGGTCACGCAACTGGCGACGTTGTAGCCGGGGTAGGGGGTGTCCTCCAAGTACACGATCTTTGCGGTGGTCGTCTGCTGGAGCGTGCGCACGGTGGACACGGTGGCGTCGGCATACGCGGTTGGGGACACGTTCGCGGCTTCAAGGTCCGAGCCGGCCACGATCACGACCGTCGGGTTGAGCGCCGCGATCCGGCGCAGCGTCAGGGCTCGCCAGGTGTCGCACTCGGTGTAGATACGGTTCAGCTGGCCGTTGAATTCGGTCAGTTCCTGAGGCGCGCACCCCGATTTAGTCCAGTTGACGACGCGCCAGTGGGCGTAGACGCCGGCACCGGTGAACGCCGGTTGCCACTGCTGCATGTGCGAATCGCCGAACAGCACCGCGGTGTACTTGCCCGTTGGGTCACCGAAGACGCACGGCCCCTGGGTGACGGCGAAGATGCTGGCGTGGCACCCGTCGTAGGACGAGGAGGGCACGTCGCTATGCGCCTGCGCCGGCTCTGGAGTCAGGTTCCTGGGCGCATTCATCGTGTTCAGCCCCGCGGTGACGGCGGTCCTCATCTCGCGGATGACGGTGGGGGTGGCCGTGGACGCGTGGACGACGGTGGCATCGGCGCCCGTGCCGACGAGCGACGGAAGGTTCCCCAGGACCAGCACCGCTGCGACCACCGCCGAGCCCGACAAAACGAGGCCGCCCGCGAACCACTGGAGGTTCGGTAGCCGGAGCGATCGGGCTGGGTTCTCGATGAGCTTGAAGGTGATCATGGCGGCGGCGAGCGACAGCACGACGACCGTCAGGCGCTCCGACCAGCCCAGAGCGTGACCGAGGATCATGGGGGCGATGACTAGCATCGGCCAGTGCCACAGGTACCACGAGTAGGACATGCGGCCGGTGAACTGCAATGGCCGCACGCCCAGTAGCACCCCCACACCGCGCTGAACCGCGCAACCGCACGCGATGAGCACGGCGGCCCCGACGACCGGGAGCGCCGCGGCCGAACCCGGATACGGCGTCCGGCCGTTGTAGACGAAGGCGGCGGCGAGTACCGCGGCCAACGCCAGCCAGCCTCCGATCAACGCGATGGAGCCCGGCAGCCGCGCCAGCTGGGACGCGCCGAGCGCCACCAGCGCCCCCATGCCGAGTTCCCAGGCCCGCGTGGCCAGCGAGAAGTAGGCCCATGGGGCATCCACCCTGGTGACGATCACCGAGTAGTAGAACGACACCAGAACGATGGCGGCCAGCAGCAGGCCGAGGAGCGCGTTGCGATAGCGCCGGCCCAGGAACACGATGAGCACGATCAGGATCGGCCAGCACAGGTAGAACTGCTCCTCGACCGCAAGCGACCAGAAGTGCTGCAGCGGGGATGCCGCATTTCCCTCATTGAGATACTGGGTGCCTTCCACGGCGAGCCGGTAGTTGAGGCCATAGAACGTGGTGAAGATCCCGTCGATGGAGATCGGCCGGACCGAAAGGGGTGGGGCCCAGAAGCGAGCAGCCACCACGGTCGCCACCACGACCGTCATAGCTGCGGGCAACAGCCGGCGAATCCGGCGGGTGTAGAAGGTGGGCAACGCCCGGATGCCGTGCTCGCCGACCGACTCCAGCAGCAAACGCGTGATCAGGAAACCGGAGATCACGAAGAACACGTCGACGCCGACGAACCCGCCGTGTACGCCGAACAGATCGGCGTGGTACAGCACCACGGAGAGCACCGCGAAAGCTCGCAAACCCTCGATGTCCGGCCGGAACTTGGCCGGCTTGGGCAGGTGCTCGCGAACATGCCGGCCGGACGAGGCACCCTCAGATCGCCGCAGGGTGCTAGTCATGCGGTGGCCGTCCTCCTGACTGACACGATCTATCGTCCGATACTAAGCCGTCGGGCTGGGGGGAACCGGCGAACCCCGGAACCCCCGGTGGCCAGTCGGCGGCGGAGCCCAAAGCAGCCGGCGTCAGCTACGGGCCCGGCCGGGTGCCGCCCGGACCCTGGCAGCGCGGGGGGTCCGGAACCGGGCGGGGAGCCTCAGGCGGTGACCGCCGGCAGCCACCGCGGCCGGCGCTGTTCGTAGGCGTCGATCGTAAAGGGCGTGGGCGAGGGTCAGGGCGCGGGCGTGGCGTCGGGGCGGGCGGGCGGTCGCTCGGGACCTGGGGGCGGGCGGGCGCGACCTGGCGTGCGGCGCGAAGCTGGCGGAGGCGGCGACGGCCGACGAGCGCAGAGGCGGCGGCGCCGGTGAGGGCGTCAGACACAACCGAGATCGCGCGGCTGACCAGGGCCACGGTCAGGGCGATCGCGGTGGTCGTCTGGGTGTGCAGGACCGCCACCATCACGGCCTCCCTGACCCCCGCGCCGGCCGGGGCGAACACCGCCAGGAACCCGATGGCCCACGAGAGCGAGTAGGCGCCCACCGAGACCAGCAGCGTGCCCTGCGGGTGGCCGGCCAGCTGCCGCAGCAGCACGTAGATAACGAGGCCGTTGCTAGACCAGGCGGCAATCGCCCACACCATCATGCGCGCCAGGCCCCGGTAGCTCACGCCTTGCTGGTCCGCGGGCTGCCGCGCGAGCCGCAGCACGAGGCGGAGCAGCCGGTTCAGCACCGGCGGCGACAGCAGGACGACCCCGACGGGGATCAGGAACAGGATCCAGAAGTACTGAGCAATCGATCCGGCGCTGGCGAACGGCAGCGTGATCGCGGCTACTACCGCCCCTGAGCAGGTCATCACGGCATAGTTCAAGATCACGGACAACGCCGATCTGCTCCGCGGGACGCCGCGATCGGCCCCGAGCTCTGCCTGCGCCAGCATCGGCCAGATGACGCCGGGAACGTACTTCGACAGCCCGCCGATGAAATAGATTCGCCATGCCTCCGGGATCGACAGCGGCGAGCCCAGGTCGGCGAGCATCTCCCGCCAGACCATGAGGTTGCAGACGAGCCCGGCGATGCTCAGCGCGAACGCGAGCAGCACCACAGGCACGGACAGCCGCTGCACCTCGTGCCACAGTGTGCCGGCCTGTTCCACAAGCGTGATACCCAGGAGGGTAAGGACGAGGGCCAGGAATCCGACCCGGACCGCCTTTGACCTCATCAGGCGGATGAGCAGGCCGAGCCAGCGGTGCCCGGACGACGCGCGATCCGTAGACCCGGCCGGTTTGGCCGCAGTCTCCACCATTATTTCGGGAATCTCCCTAAATTAAGGGTTCTCGGTCAAGGCAATCACCGTAGCAGAAGGGGTCCTACCGGAATTTCCGCTCCAGTAGGGCGGACATCCGGTTATAGGATCGCTCGGGTGAGCATCCCCAGCGCCCGCGTGTCCGAATCCGCGGCCACCCTGGAGGCCGCCCGCCGCCCGGGTAGCTTCCCGGCCGGGGACCTGATAGCCATCGGCTGCCTGGTCATCGAGGCCGGGCTGATCGTGTTCGTGCTGCGGCACCTGCTGACCAGGCCGTTCAACTACGACGAGGGCTGGCGAGCGTACGAGATTGCGCTGGGCCCCGGGTTCCTGAGCCAGGGCCAGTTGCACGCGGCGGTGGGCCCGCTGTCCCTCGGCTGGCTCGCCATCGAGAACGCGGCCCGCGTCCTGCTCGGCGACACCGAGGCGGGGCTGCGCACCCCCATGTTCATGGTCTTCCCCGTCCTCGGGGTGGCGACCTACCTGCTGGCCCGCCGCTGGCTCGGTGTGGCGGTGAGCTTTTGCGTGGCCGGACTGCTGCTGGTGAACCTGTGGATCATCAACTACGGGCTGCAGCTCAAGTCCTACCCGTACGAGGCGCTGTTCGCAGTGGTCACGATCGCGCTGTACCTGCTGCTGCGGCGCACGGCCTGGCGTCCGGCCCAGTTGCTCGGGCTGTACGCCGCGCTGGGCCTGACCTGCGTCTTCTCGCTGCCGAACCTGTTCGTGGCCGTGCCCCTGCTGGCCCTGGACCTGGTCGAGACGGTCCGTGCCCGGGACCGGATCGCGCTGCGCCTCGCGGGCGAGGCGCTGGCCGGGGTGATCGCGCTGGCCAACTACGTGCTGTTCCTGGCGCCGCAGAGCGGCGTGGTCGGCACCAGCTACTTCAACGCCCAGTACCCCCCGCCCGGGATCGGCGGGTTCGCGAGCTTCACCGTCGACGGCCTGAAGTCATGGGTCCCCGCGGTCATCACCGGCGTCGCGGGCGCGAACAACGCAACCCCGAGGTACTCGCTGCCACCCCTCGCCCATCACCTGCTCGCCATAGGCCTGGTGATCATGCTGGCCGCCGGGGTCGTGGCCGCGGCCCGGGAGGTCGCCGGGCGAGCGCTGGTCGTGGCCTGCGGCGGGGCGCTGCTCTTCGAACTCGTCGGGGCCGCGCTGCACCGCTGGCCGTTCGGCCTGATCCGCCAGAACATCCTCATCCTGCCGATGCTCTACGTGCTCGGCGGGATCGGCGCGGTGTGGCTGGCCCGGACGCTGCGCGGCCCGCGGCGGGCCGACGGTGCCGCCGCGGGCCCCGCCTGGTGGCGCATGGCGGCCCTCGCGGTGGCCACGGCAATGTTCGCCGTCACCGTGGCTGCCGGGGGCGTGGCCACGGCCAAGACGTTCGCCGAGTCGAACGAGTTGCAGGCCAACCTGACGACCATGTTCGGCGGGGTCAAGGACGCGGTCGCGGCCACTCGCATGGCGTCCGTGCCCGGCGACCTGGTCATCATCCGGGCGGATCGGCCCACGCCGGTCTGGTACGGCACGCAATGGCTGTACTACATGGAGAGCTACGCGGGGTGGCCGGGCGCGATCGCGGCGCGGCCGCGCATCCCCGCCCGGGACACCCTGTCGGTCGTCTACGTCACGCCCGCGGCAGCCGACCGGTTTCTCGCCGCACACCGCGGCAGCCCGGCGGTCTTCCTCCTGGAGTTCAACCTTCCGGGTTACCTCTTCCCCAGCTGGGCTCATCAGCAGTCGCTGGAGACCTTGCGGCGGTTCGGCTACTGCCCCACCCGCGAAACCGCGTATCCGATCACCGGACACCTTACGATCCTGAGAGCCGGATGCTCCAAGGCCTGAGACACACTTCTTAAGACTCGGCGATGTGCCGCGGTGTCACGATGGCATGTAGAGCAGAATCGGGTCCGAACCGACGGGGATGGTTGTCACCCGGTCTCGGGCAAGATCACGATGCCACGCCTGGATCTCCACCGGCGCCAGGTGCGAGCGGATGATCCAGATCCGGTCACGAGCGTGGTTGTGTTCCGCAGCGACCTTGGCCCGCGCCGCCGCTAGCGCGTTCGCGACGTCCACCGCCTGGCGCTGACGCATCACGACGATCCACGGCGCGCGGGGGTAGGCCACGACGTGGCCGTTGGGACCGTCGCCGGCCGGGAACGAGGGCTGCGCCAGCTGGTAGTAATACGCAAAGGCATAGCTGGCTGCGTAGCTGACGATGATGACGTCCCCCGGCCGGAAGTGAGCGTCGAGATACACGACCTCAGAGCGGGCATCCTCGTTGGGTATTCCGTGCGATCTGATGTACGTGCCCGTCGCCGGCACCCAGACGGCAAGCGCCGCAGCGGCAGCCACCAGTGGTGCCCGACGGTCGATCGCGGCCGCCCAGCGCCCGGCGGCGGCAACCGCGACGGCCATCAGCAGCGGAACCGCCACGAGCCAGAAGGCGGAGGTCCGAAGATCCCCGAACGGATACTTGCGGGCCGCGCTCGCGACGATGACGATCGCCAGCGTCATCGGGAACATGACGGCCAGGGCGAAGCGCCGGAGCCAGAGCAGCGCCGCGATGCCCGCCAGCACCAGCGCCGCGTCGATGACCAGGGACCGGAAGCCCATGTACGGCGCGAGCTGGTGCAGCCGGAGGTGGATGAAGGAAATCGCGGCGGACGGGCTCCGGGTGGGAACGTAGTAAGGATCCCAATAGGCGACGAGGTTGCGAGTGATCTCCGGGCGGACGACAGCTTCGTAGATCGCCAGGCTCGCGACTAGCATCCCCAGTGAAGCGCCGGCGACTTCGAGGAGCCTTCGATAGCGCCGCTCGACCAGGCACTCAACCGCCAGGGAAGCCATGGCCGCTGCCCCGGTGAAGATCAGCGTGTTGGCGAAAAACAGGCCGACGGACGCGGTCGCGGCGATGGCGACGAGGCGCCGGAGGTGCCATTCGTTCTCGATGCGCGCCACCAGGGTCCACAGGACGAGGTACATGAATGCCTCGGCCGTGTATTGCTTGAGGTCGTCTCGGACGAGCATCGCCGGCGACAGCAGCACCGCGGCACCCGTCAGGATCCCCGTGCTGAAGCGGGTCAGGCGAAGCTCGCGCCCGAAGAGGTACCCCGCCGCCGCGGCCAGCATCGTGAACGCGAGCGGTACGAGCCGCAACCCCTGGGCGCCACCGAAGGGCACCAGCCGCAGCAGGTACGTCCACCCCAGGGGCGTGCTCACCACCAGCGAAGGGGTAAGCCCGATCCTGGCCCGGACGGTGTCCGCGAGCCACGCCTCGTCGACCCAGAAAGGGTGACTGAGCAGGTACGGCACGTCGTGAACGAGGAGCACCGACAGGCCGACGGCAGCGGCGAGACAGACGTCGATCACATCGGGCTTCCCGAGCGAGCGTCGACGTAGGGGAGCGGCAGAAAGGCGTGCCTTCGCCCGAACGACCACACTGCCTCCCAGCAGCCGAGGTGAGCCCGGCTGCCACCGCCACCAGCCGACGCGCTGCTTCTATCCGGCAAGGTTGGGCATAAGCAGCCCGAACTGAACTCACTAACCTAATGGATATGAAGCGGGTGTGCTTAACGCGGGACACATGACGCAACACCAGGGACTTTAGGTGTTTGTCGGGTGCCGGGGTGTTGCGGTTTTCGTGTTCCGTGTGGGTCTTGCAGTCCGTTTCCCGGCTGTGCTGTCCGGGGTGCAGGCGTGGTTTTTGCCCGCGTGTCGCGGCGGGGGTGGCGCGCGGTTCCACGGTCCGCGGCCCCGGTGCCGGGGCGGTTACTCCTTCCTGGCGGGTTCCTTCCTGGCCGCGGCGTTACCCGGTGCCGGGCGCGAACACGGTGACCTGGGGTTTCCCGGTGACGGTCTGTTTCGTCGCGCAGGTGTGCGCGAATTTCGGGCGGGCTTTCTGGGCGCGCGGTGAGTGGCGCTGGCGGCCGGTGACGTTCAGGGTGTGCAGCGCGGCGCGTGCTGCGGCGTCCGCCGCGGCGGCGATGGCGTCCAGCGACGATGACGTGGTGACCTGGGAAGAGGTCATGGAGCGGATCGCGTGGCGCCAGACGGCGGTGAAGGATTCCTCGTCCGGGGTGACCGGAGTGTCCTGCCTGCGGCGCAGGGTGCGGGCTGCGGCGGCCTCGCTGTGCAGCGCGGCGGCGGCGCTGGCGCGCACGAGCTGGGTGGCGGCCAGCCAGGCCCAGGCTTCCCTGGATGACCAGGCGCGGGGATCCCGAGCGCAGCACCGGCCCGGAGGTGCGGTGCCCGGCGCCGGTGATCGTGGTCTTGTCCTCGCCGAACGTGGTTTCCGACGCGCTCCACCGGGCCAGGTACGCTTCCCGCACCTTGCCGGCGGGCGCGGCGTGGTGATCGAGGAGGGTGGTGATCAGGGTGCAGGTCTCC
>DASWFT010000520.1:0-3739 GCA_036394075.1 Streptosporangiaceae bacterium | reverse complement strand
GGCGCCGATCCGAACTGGCCGCTTCCGGAGCCGCCCCCGCCGGCGGCGCAAGTGCCGGACGAAAACCCGGCCTGGTTCACGAACTCCAGGGTGGCGTCGCGCGCCAGCAAAGTCGCCCCGTTGAGGCAGATGCCGCCTCCGCCCGCGAATCCGGACCCGTTGAAGTAGTAGAACCCGGGGTCCAGCACCGCGCCTGCGTTCAGCGCTGCCGGTTTGAACGTTGCGATCGCGAGCGACCACAGGGTCGCCTGGCTCGTCGCCACTGTCTCGCTCGCGATGCCCGCCGGCAGGTCGACCCGGTATTCGGAGCTGAAACCATTGGTGGCATCGTTGATCAGGCTCGCCCACCCGGGCCCCGGGGTGAATGTCTGGCCGGCTGCGATCTTGAACCCGTCGTTTGTGATTACCAGCTCGTTGGCCTGGCCGGTGGCACCGGCGGTTGAGATGGTTGCCGTCGTGGTGGCAGCTCCGAGGGCCAAGGTGCCGGTCTTGTCCAGGGGAGAAGCGGCCACGACGCCGCTCCACTCGGTCATGTGTGCGACGGTGTTGACCGAGGCTGGGACTACAGTGAAGGTGGCGCTCGCGATGGCCCCCGGATTGTTCGGGTAGTACCAGATCTCGTCGCGGCCCTCGCCCGCCTGAACGCTGCTGGCCGCCAGGGACCAGCCGGCAGGGCCTGTGACGGAGGTGCTCCCGTCCTGGGCGCTGATGTTTGCCACGAGCAGGGTCCCAGCCTTGCTTGCGGCCGGCAGCGTAGGACTGATGAAGTGCCTGGCGACCGCTGTCTCGGCTCCCGACTGGCGGTTTGTGATACCCCCCGCCATGCTCGTCAGGTCGATGTAGCCGTAGCAGCTGGGCTTGAAGTGGTAGTACCCGCTTACATCCTTGACCGGAGCCGGGCCGAGGCCGGTGCCGACCGTCACCCCGCCGACGACGATGTTGGGGTAGGCGGCGCCCGGTAAGCAGGCAGCGCCACCGGTGCCCTGCAGCGTCGCGATCGCAGCCGCGTCCGTGTTGGGCTCTGGGGGCAGCCCCGTCGCACGCGCGAAGACCGGCTGCGGCGCCACCCCGGCCGCGCAGGGATTCGGGTCGATCGCCGCCACGCCCGCCGACAGGAACTGGCTGGTCCCGCTGGTCCCGCAAGCAGGCGTAGCGTGGCCGGACAGCTCGAAACCGTCAGCGCAGACGGCGGTCGTAGAACCGGAGTTGGCTCCGGCGGAGCAGGCCCCACCGGCGCCGACCCAGCTCTGCCCGTCGGCGTAGACCTGGACGTTGCCCACGTTGGAGTACGTCCCTGACGCGGCATCGAACCGCCTGTGCGCGTACAACGCGCATGTGCCGCTGATCGCGATCGCGTTCTGCGCGACCACATCGCCGGCGACGTTGACCTGGCCCCCCGCGCAGGTCAGCGACGTGGCCGAGATGGCCGCCATCGACCCCGCCAAGGCCTGCGCCACCCCGCGCCGCGTCACGGTCGTATTGCTGGTCCCGAGCTCGGCACCAAAGGAGATCGGGAGCGTCAGCGTCAGGATCACCTCGACCTGCTTCTGGTGCGCCCGGTAAGGGTAGTTGTAGGTTGCGCTCAAGCCGCCGGCGAAGGCATCGGTGCCTTTGTACGGCGTCGCGCATGTGCCCGCGGCAACGGCCAGCGCGCCCGTCCGCGTCCGCCGTGTGGCGAGGAAGTTGTCGGCCTGAGTGATGACCGCGTTGGCCTTGGCGGCGTCGCAGCCGATGCCGATCGTCAAGGCCGAGCTCAGCGCTGTCGAGTCGGCCAGCTCCTGCAGCTGGTTCTTCTGCCATTCGACCGATCCCGCCAGGAGGATCAAGGCCGCCGAGCCGATCAGCGCCACGAGCGCCACGGCGACCAGCACCATCACCTGTCCCGACTGCTCGCGGTGCTCGGCTTGCATCAGAACTCCATCCGCTCCACCGATTGCGAGTCGAACGTGATCGTCCCGGGCAGGCCGAGCAGGCCCGCCAGCACCGGCTGCCACTTGAGCTTCAAGTCGACCACGACGCGCTGGTGCCCGGACGTGCGCACGTAGGCGCCGTTGACGGCGGCGCAAGAAGGGCAGCTCCAGCGGGGATTGGGGTTGCCGCCCGTCGAGTCGATCTCATAGATGAAGACGTACACCGTGTTGGAGTTGGTGCCGCCCGTCAGGGCGATCGTGCCCGGCTGCGTCGGGTCGGCGTTGGCGGTGTAGGCGCCGTATACCGGCGCCGATCCGATGGCGGTCGAATCCTGGTAAACGAACTGCACCCCGAGCGGGTCGAGCAGGTGGGCGCTGGACGTCAAAGGGTTCAAGGCGCACGGCGTCGCGAGCGCGGTGCAGCTTGGCGGCAGCGTGTTGGAGCCGTTGTAGTAGACGAGAGCCGCCTGGCGGGCGGTGTCTCGGGACGCCCCGGAAAGCAGCGAGTAGAGGAGGAGGCCTCGCCCGAGATCGACGGTGGCGCCGATGATGAGCAGCAGCACCGGCGCCAGCAGCGCGAATTCGACCAGGGCCTGTCCCATGTGCCGCCTCACCAGGACGTGGTCGTCTTGCTCGAGCCCGAGATGGTGACCAGGCCGCCCAGCAGGTTCAGGTCGTTGAACCCGTAGTACACGTAGACATCGATCTCGGACTGGTAGAGGGTGAGGACGCTGCCCGTGCAGTTGGCGCTGGAGCCGCAGTACACGGCAACCACGACCTGGCCGCCGGTGGGCGCGGCGTAGTCCGTGCCTTTCACGAACGGCGGCGCGTGCCCCACCTGCGTCGGGCAGCTGACGTTCGACGACACCGCAGCCAGGTCCGCGGTGATGAGGTTGCACATGGCGGCCAGCCCCGGGCCGTTGGTCGTCGCCGTCTTGCCGGCCGCGTAGCGAGCCCCGTCCCGGGCGGCGTCGGACGTGGCGATGGCATATGCGTAACCGCGCCCGAGCTCCAGGACGCCGGCGACGAGGATGATGAGAACCGGGAGCGCGATCGCGAACTCGACCAGCGCTTGGCCCCCGCGCGGCGGGGGTGGGGGGAGTGCCTTGCTAGCCACCGAGCTTCAACTTCCCAACGATCAAGCGGGCAAGCTCGGTCGCGCCGCGCGAGACCTGGGACGAGGGATCGCGCTGTAGTACCAGGCTGCCCGCCAGCGTCGCGTCCTCGGGCCGCGAGTCATCGAAACCGATGCTCATGGACATCTTGTGGCCGAGGATCGACTCGACCGCGTTCCGGTCCAGCGGCGCTCCCGGGACCCGGTGGTTGAGGACCAGCTCGAGCTTGCTGTCGGGCACGTTCATGATGTCGCGGAACACCGCGAGCGCGCGCCTGGCGTCAGTCATCGCGGCGATCTCGGGCGGTACCACCACGACCAGGCGCGCGGCGCGCTCGATGACTACCAGCGCCGCCTCGCCGAGCGAGGTGCCGAGGTCGGCGAGGACCACGCGGTGCCAGGTCTCCGCCACGTCAAGGGCCTGGCCGGTTAGCTCAGCCGTCATCAGGTCGACCTGTTCCGGACGGAGAGTCCCGGGCAGCACGCCGAGGCCGGTCTTGTGGTACACGATCGCCCCCCGAACGTTTTTTTCGAAGTCTGCCGGCGCGGCTTTGGATGCCCCCGCGATCGAGCCGGTCGCCACGAGGTCGGCGAACAAAGCGGCATGCCCGAAGGGCGCCGAGAGGTCGATGAGCAGGACCTGGCGGGGGAAGCGTCCAGCGAGGGCCGCGGCGGTGTTCACAGCCAGGGTGCTCACACCCGAACCGCCTTTGGC
>DASWFT010000519.1:0-14433 GCA_036394075.1 Streptosporangiaceae bacterium | reverse complement strand
CCGGATGGCAGCATGCCGACCAGCACCCGGGCAGATCGGAGATCACCATGAGCCTGCCGTCCAGCCAGCAGCGGGTCCTGGACAGGATCGAAGGCAGACTGCGGGACTCCGATCCCCGGCTGATGGCACTGTTCGTGATCTTCACGAAGCTCACCCGGGATGAGGAGATGCCCGGCATAGAGGAACTGAGGGCCCGGCTCACCCGGCTCCGCGCCTGGGCCTCCTGGCGCATGGCCCCGGTGCGGCGGTTCGCCAGGCGGCGGTCCGAGTGGACGCAGGCGATCCTGTTCTTCCCCGCGGCGCTCGCCGCCATGGCCTGCGCGCTGCTCATCGGCGCCAGTTCCCCCGGCGGGCAGCGATGCGGGCCGGCCTTGAAGGCACCCGCTGCGGAGTTGATCGTGAAGGCCAAGCAGTGCCGGCTGAACCTGATCCGCATGCCGGTGCCGATCCTCGGCCATTAACCCAGCCGGACGCGCCGCCGATCCCGGGACTAGCTGTACTGACGCGCCCGCCGATCCGCAACCGGGAACGCTGCAATTTCATGGCCTCATAGCTCACGGCCTCGCAGCACGTCGTAGCCGACAAAGCTGAACATGCGCAGGCCCGAGGCGAACGCCGTGGGCTTCCCCGAGAACCGGTGGGCGCCCACGGCGTTGCTCACCTCCGGATCGGACAGCCACAGCAGGTCAAACCCCTGCTCCGCGAACCAGCGGCAGATCTGCGGGATCAGGTCGGGCTGCCACCGGCCGCGCGTCCACACCACCGTTCCGCCGGAGGCGCAGAGCTGGGCGCAGCAGCTGATCGTGCGCTCGATGTCCTCATCGGTGATGTTGCCGAATACCCCGCAGGCCAGCACGAGGTCCGCGGGGACCAGGCCGGCGTAGGCATCCGTCAGCGCGGCGTCGCCCGTCACCACCTCGACGCCGGGCAGCCCGCTGGCGACGGCCGCCTCGCGCGCCGTGGCCGCGTTGCGCGGGTCGAGTTCCACCAGGCGGGCGGTCACGTCGCGGCCGCGCGGGTGGGTGGCCAGCACGCCGATCAGGTCACGGCCCTGGCCTGCGCACATGCTGACCGCTCGCAGCGGCCCGGGCGGCGCGCTGTCCAGGGCGTCCCTGATGCGGTCCTGCACGGCCGCCAGCCTGCGGGCGAGCCCAGAGCCCGGCATGTCATAGTCGTCGTGCCAGGCCCGCCAGTCCCGTTCTGCCATCGGTTCTATGCCTTGCGGGCGGCGGTCTCAAGGGCCCGCGCAACGGTCCTCGGGGGACGGGTCACCGGGGGACGGGTCACCGGGGCGATCCCTGGCCCCTGGCCCGCGCCGGCGAAGCCGGCTGTTCCATCACCCAGATCATCCGGTGGCCGCGTTCCCCCGGTGCCTCGGGCTCGTGATCGTCGATACGGTCGAGGCGGTAGCCAAGCTTGCGTGGGATGGCGGCGCTCGCCTGGTTCGCTTCGTCGCAGTGGATCTCGGCCTGGGTGACGCCTGGCAGCGCCAGCGCGACGAGGGTCAGGGCTCCAGCGGCTTCGGTTCCCAGGCCCCGCCCGGAGTGCCGCACGTCAACCCAGTAGCCGATCTCGATACCGCCGTCGCCGGCCCTGCGGTGCAAGCCGATCTCCCCGATGAGCGTGCGGCTCCCGGCCAGGAGCACCGAGTAGATGAAATCAGTCCCGGACTCCCACAATTCATCCGCCTCAGCGACACGGGCTATTTGCGCTCTCGGGTCGCCGGCTTCCCCTGTCGCCCATGGCATCCAGGGCCGCAGGTGATCCAGGCTCGCCTGGACGGCACCGGCAATGGCCGCCGCGTCAACGGCGCGCACCCGCCTCAGCAGAAGCGAACTGGACGTCACCTCTTCAGGTGGGGTCCCGGCCGTTCGGGGCCCCCCCGACGTGCTGGCGGACACGTTCGACCGCTCGATGGCTGGGGGCATGGTCCATAGTAAGCAACCGCCGCGGGCTACGAAGCGCGGGGGCATTTTCGCGGGATGCGGCACGCTCCCCGGCTGCGTCGTGGATAGCGTATGCATGGCGACGCGGCCATCCGGGCACTGAGGAGACATCATGAGCGAACGCGCACCCCTGCCTTACGACTTCCATCCCGAGGTTCCCTCGTTCGCGGTCGAAAGTGATGATGTCACCGACGGTCAGCAGATGAGCGAAGCCCAGGTGTACGACGGGTTCGGCATGACCGGCGACAACATCTCCCCGCACCTGCGCTGGCACGGGTTCCCCGCCGAGACCAGGGGATTCGCGGTGACCGCCTACGACCCCGACGCCCCGACCGGGTCCGGATTCTGGCACTGGCTGGTGCTCGGCATCCCGGCTTCCGTCACCGAGCTGGCCGCGGGCGCGGGCGGCGCGGACGGTTCCGGGCTGCCCAAGGGGGCGTTCTCGGTGCGGAACGACTACGGTTCCAAGGATTTCGGCGGCGCCGCGCCGCCCGCCGGCGACCCGCCGCACCGGTACGTGTTCGCGGTGCACGCCCTGGACACCGATGACCTCGGCGTCGACTCGGACATCTCCCCCGCCGTGGCCGGCTTCAACCTGCGCTTCCACACCATCGCCCGCGGGCTGGCCATTCCCGTGTACGGCCACTGACCGGCCAGAGCTGATAACGAGGGAGAGATACCGTGTCGCTTGATGAGGACGCCGTTCGGCTGGCCAAGGGCAAGAACCTGGCGACGGTGGTGACCTTGATGCCGAGCGGCCAGCCGCAGGCCCTGCTCACGTGGGTGGACACGGACGGCGAGCACGTGCTGGTGAACACCGAGCCGCAACGGCAGCGCGCGAAGAACGTGCGCCGGGACCCGCGGATCACGGTGCTCATCCACTCTGCCGATAGTCCCTACGACTGGGCCGAGGTACGCGGCCGGGTCGTCGGCACGACCACCGGCGAAGAGGCACGTGAGCACATCGACGAGCTGTCACGCAAGTACGTCGGCACCGACTACCGCAACCCGATCGGCCCCCAGGGCCGGGTCATCCTCAAGATCGCCGCTGACAGGGTGACCACGCCCAAGACGATGGGCCGTCGTTAGACAGGCCACTGACGGTGATGGCGGCCAGGTCCCCGTTCGATCCCGTCGCGGCGGACTACGATGCCGGGCGGCCTGCCTACCCGGACGGCCTGTACACGGCGCTGGAGGAGGCCACCGGCCCGCTGGCCGGTGCCCTGGTGCTGGACGCGGGGGCCGGGACGGGCATCGCCACCAGGCAACTTGCCGCCCGCGGTGCCCGCGCCATCGCGCTGGACCTGGGCGAGATGATGCTGCGGCGGGCCCTGGCCCGGAGCCCCGGAATGAGCTGCCTGCTGGCTGACGGCAATGCGCTGCCGATCCGTTCTGGATGTATTGACCTTGCGTGTTTCGCCCAGTCGTGGCATTGGTTCGATCCGGACCGCGCCAGCTGGGAGGTGGCCCGGGTGCTCCGCCCGGGCGGGCACTGGACGGCGTGGTGGAACCACGCCTGGGCGGACGGCGAGCCCTGGTTCGACACCTACCAGCGGCTGATGGAGGCGGCCTGCCCCGGCTACCGGCGCCATCACCGCAACACCGACTGGAGCGAAGAGGGCATCGCGCAGACCGGGCTCTTCGAGGACGGCACCGCCGTCATGGTCCGGTGGACCCGCGTGCTCGACATAGCGCAGTGGATGACCGAGGAACGCAGCAAGTCTTATATAGCCCAGCTTCCACCGCCTGCCCGTGACCGGCTGCTGCGCGGCATCGACGAGGTCCTCAGCGCGCATTTCCCCGGCCGCGCGATGACGGTCCCCTACCGCACCCGCCTGTGGCTGGCCCGCCGCCGACCGCGCTGACATCAGCGATATCAATGGGCGCCGATATCACAGTTCTCTCACTGGGCAGAGATACGCCGGCCCCAAGCCGGCGATGGCGCCAGCCAGGTGTAGGCGGCATAATCATTCATCAGGCCAATGACACATACGGAAATGTCAGTTCACCTGCCCGAGGAACCTAATCGGTTCATCGGGCGGGAACTGGAACTGGCCGACCTGCGCCGCGTCCTCGACGGCACGCGCGCGCTCACGCTCTGCGGCCCCGGCGGTATCGGCAAGACGCGGCTGGCCCTGCAGGTCCTGGCCACCGTCGCCGGCGACTTCCCGGATGGAGTCTGGCTCGTGGAGCTCGGCGACCTGCGGGAGCCCCAGCTGGTCGTCTCGCGGGTGGCATCGGCCATCGGGGTGGTCGGGGAACCCGGCCGCCCGCTGGTTGACACCCTCGCCGACGCGCTCGGGCCGCGGCGGATGCTGCTCGCGCTCGACAACTGCGAGCATCTGATCGAGGCGTGCGCACGCCTGTGCCAGCGGCTGCTGGCCAGCTCTCCTGCCCTGCGCATCATGGCGACGAGCCAGGAGCCGCTCCGCATGCCGGGCGAGGTGGTCAGGCAGGTCCCCCCGCTGTCTGTGCCGCCCGAGATGGCAATCGCCAATCCAGCCGGGCTGCCCCGTTACGAGGCGATCCGGCTCTTCGCGGACCGGGCCGCGGCGGCGCGCCGCGGCTTCGCCCTCACCGAGCGCAACGCGCCGGCCGTCTCAGCCATCTGCCGGGCACTGGATGGTGTCCCGCTGGCCATCGAACTGGCCGCGGCGCGGGTCGGCGCGCTCTCCACGGAACAGATCGCCGCCCGACTGGGCGACCGCTTCGCGCTGCTCGGCTCGGGGGACCGCACCGCGCCGCCGCGCCAGCGCACCCTGCGCGCGACGCTCGACTGGAGCCATGCCCTGCTGAACGCGCGGGAGCAAGCGCTGCTACGGCGGCTGTCGGTGTTCGCGGGCTGGTCGCTGGAGATGGCCGAGCAGGTATGCGCGGACGCCAACCTGCCCGCCGCCGAGGTGCTCGATCTGACCAGCGGGCTGGTGGATAAGTCCCTCGTCGTGGTGGAGCCTGAGGTGCTCGGCCAGGCCCGGTACCGGCTGCTTGACACCATCCGCGGTTACGCGGCCGAGAGGCTGGCCTCCTCCGGCGAGGCCGTGGCGGTGCACCTGCGGCTCCGGGACTACGCGCTGCAATTCGTCCAGCGCGCGGAGGCCATCGGGATGGCGGTAGTCCCGGCCCCATGGTCGGCGGCGGTCGATGTCTTCCGCAGGTACGACGTGGACGTCGGCAATCTCCGCCAGGTGCTGAGCGGCTGCCTGATTGACGGCGACGCGGAGACGGGGCTGAGGATCTGCACCGCGGTCCGGCCCAGCTGGATCGCCCGTGGCTCGTTCGCCGAGGGCGCCGATTGGCTCGGCCGCTTCCTCGCCCTCGACCAGCCCGTGCCGGGCCAGGTGCGCGGCGCGGCGTTGGTGGGCCGGGCTCAGCTCGCTCTGGCCAACGAGTCCACGGCGGCCGTGACGTGGGCGCGGGAGGGCCTGGCCCTGTGCCGGGCCGCGGGCGATGCAATCTCGACGGCCACCGCGTTGAACCTCCTCGCCGAGGCCGGCCTGCAGGCCGGCCAGACCAGCGAGGCGGAGGCGGACGCCGCCGAGGCCCTCGCGGTTGCGCGGGACGCAGGGAACGGCTGGAACGAGGGGTATGCCCTGGGTACCCAGGCGGCGCTGGCGGCAGTGCAGGGGCGGTTGCGTGAGGCCAAAGAACTCGGCGAAGCCGCGCTCGGCGTGATGCGCCGCATCGACCAGCAGTGGGGCGTCGCCCGGACGCTGCTGGGGCTCGGGTCGCTGGCCCGGCTGCGCGGAGATCCGGCCGGCGCTCTCGACTGCTACCGGGCGGCGCTGCCCGCGCTGCGCGAGATCGACTCACGGCCGGAGACGGCCCGCTGCCTGGCCGGCATCGGGCGCGTCGCCCTTGACCAGGGCCAGCTCGCCGTGGCCCGGCTGCATCTGACCGAGAGCCTGCGACTGAGCCATTCCACCGGCTCCCGCCTCGGCGTGGCCCGCGCACTGGAGGCATTCGCGGCGCTGACCGCCAGGGAGGACCATGCCGACGTAGCCATCCAGCTGACCGCGGCCGCCGAGGGACTGCGCGAAGCGGCCGGCTTCCCGCCGCTCTCGCCCGCCCGCAAGCAGCGCCCCCTGGCCTCGGCCCGGAACCTGGGGGAGGCGGCCATGGCCCAGCTGTGGGCACAGGGCCGGGCGATGACCGCCGACGCCGCCGTCGCCATGGCGCTCACCGCCCGCGAGCCGGCCAGCGCGGATGGCAGCGCGGAGGAAGGAACCGCTGGCCAGCCGGCCGCGTCACCGGAACTGTCGCGGCTGACCGGCCTGACGCCGCGCGAGTCTGAGATCGTGGCGCTCATCGTCCGTGGCCGCAGCAATAAGGGCATCGCGGACGACTTGGTGATCAGCCCGGCTACCGCGGCACGGCACGTCGCGAATATCCTGGCGAAGCTGGGTTTCACCTCGCGGGCCCAGATCGCTGCCTGGGCTGCGGGGAACGGATCACTGCACTCCTCCGACGCACCAACGGGACGCCTTCATTAGATGGAGCGCTCTACGATGGACTGCGGCCGGTGACCGACGGCAACCATTCATAGGACAGGCGATGAGCAAGGCGACCAGGATCAGGCGAGAGAACGCCCGCGAGAAAATAGCGGCGCAGCGGGCAGCGGCGCAGCGAGCCGAGATGCGCAGGCGGGTCTTCATCACCGCGGGCAGCATCCTCGCTGTCGTCGTCGTGGTGGTCGCCTTCATCGTCATCAAGGCAACCAATAAACCCGCGTCCAGCTCGGCCTCGGCCAGTTCGGCCAGCGGCACGGCCCTGCCCGCCAGCGTTGTCAAGAACCTCACCACGGTCCCGGCCAGCACACTGGAATCGATCGGGGCCGGCACCGCGGCCTCGAAGGCCGTGACCTCCATCTCTGGCTCGTCGCTGACGTCCGGCGGCAAGCCCGAGGTGCTGTACATCGGCGCGGAGTACTGCCCGTACTGCGCCACGGAGCGTTGGCCCATGGTCGTGGCGCTGAGCCGCTTCGGCACCTTCTCGGGCTTGCACGGTATCTATTCCAGCAGCACAGACACGCCCGCGAGCGTTCCCACGGTGACGTTCTACAACTCCACGTACACCAGTCCGTACCTGACCTTCACGCCGGTCGAGACGACCACGCAGGACAGGAACACGCCGCTGCAGAAGCCCACCGCGGCGCAGAGTCAGCTCTGGCAGAAATACGACCCGAACGGGAGCATCCCGTTCGTCAACTTCGGTAACAAGTACCTGATCAACGCGGTGACCTATAACCCGGCGGTGCTCCAGGGGAAGACCTGGGCCCAGATCGCCGCCGCGCTGAATGACAAGTCGAGTGCGATCGCGCAGGGGGCGGGCGGCTCCGCGAATCTGATCACCGCCACCATCTGCAAACTCACCAACGACCAGCCGGCGAACGTCTGCACGGCGCCGATCAAGAGCCTGCAGGGACAGATCTGATGGCCGGCCCCAAGCAGGCCCGCAGCCCGGGGGCGGCGGCCCGCGGAACCGGCACTGGGGCCTCGGCCAAGAAGAGCAACACCCGGGGCGGCAGGCCCGATGCGCAGCCCAGCGGAGGGGGGGCACGGGGGAAGTCCGGCGCGCAGGCCGCCCGGCCGAACGGCGGGCCGCCCCGGCCGCCCGGCATCAGCCAGGGCCAGCGTGACGACGCCCGGCCGGGACGGGGCCAGTCCCGCACCGCGGCCGCGCCGGCCCGCGACGCCGAGTCCAGCGCGGCGGACCCCGGCACGCTGACCGCGCCGCTGTGGCTTCAGCTCACCACCTTGCTGCTGTCGCTCGGCGGCGCCGGGGTCTCGGTCTACCTGACCATCGCGCACTACACGACGTCGTCGATCCTGGCCTGCTCGGACAAGGGGACGATCAACTGCGCCAAGGTCACCACGAGCCCCGAGTCGATCGTGTTCGGCATCTTCCCGGTCGCCGTGCTCGGCCTCGCGTTCTACGTGTTCATGGTGGCGGTCAACACACCCTGGGCCTGGCGGGCCAAGCTCCCGGCGATCCGGTGGGCCCGGCTGGGCTCAGTGATCATCGGTATGGTGTTCGTCCTCTACCTCGTCTACACCGAACTGTTCACCCTGAACGCCATCTGCCTGTGGTGCACCAGCGTCCACGTGATCACGTTCCTGCTGTTCGGGCTGATCGTGTCCAGCGCCGCCGCCGGTTACGGGGTACGGCCCGCCGCTGAACGGCGAGTTCAGCCCCACCGCTGACCGGCCTGGCCTCGTCCATTGGACGAGGCCAGATTCGTCCACGTGCTGATGACGGCACCCGGTGACCGGGCCTTACAGTCGGATCATGCGCGCGCCACGGTGGAGGGACTGGCGGCACCGCGGCGGGTTGACCTGCTCATCGCGGCTGGCCTGCTGGTCTGGGGACTGCCACGGCCGGTGAGCCGACCGAGCTGAGCAGGCTCACGCCCCGCGAACGTGAGGTGCTGGACCTGGTTGTGCGGGGCCGTTCCAACGCCGAGATCGCGCGTGAGCTTGTGGTAGCGCAGACGACCGTTAAGACGCATTTGGGTCATGTCCTGGACAAGCTTGGCCTACGTGACCGGGTGCATGCCGTGGTGTACGGGTACGAGCACGGGCAGATCACCCCCCGCGGATCACGGGAAGAATAAAGCCGCCGGGGATTGTTAGAGTACTGAACTATGAGCATCACGGACCAAGGACATGAGACGGGCACCGTGGACCTATCCCCGGCTGTCCTGGCCATCATGCGCCTCTCGCGCGCGCTTGAGTGCGCGGAGACGGGGCTGACTCCCCCGCAGTACCGCATGCTCAAGCTAGCTGGAGCGGCTGGGGAACGCTCAACGCGGCTCGCGCAGCGGCTCGCGGTCGCGAAGCCGACGCTCACCGCCATTGCCGACGGCCTGGTCGCCGCGGGATACGCCATCCGGGAGGCCGAACCCGGAGACCGGCGTGTCGTCCGGCTCTCGCTGACCCCGGCGGGGCGCGCGGCACTCGAACGCGCCGATGCCGCGTATGCCGCGTGGCTCGGCCCCCTGCTGGCGCATACCGGGGAGCCAGCCACGGTGCTGCGGGCCCTGGATCTGATCGACGCCGCGCTGACCAGGGAGCGGCAGGCCCGGCACGAGGTGAAGACGGGGCACGAGACGGAAAGGAAAAACCACGAACACGCGCACTGACACCACGCCGCAGCAGGGCTGGCTGCGACGGCTCGGGGGGTACTGCTGGCGATACCCGCGCAACGTGCTTCTGGCCCTAGCCGGAACCCTGATCGTGACACTGGTCGCCGCTGGCATCCCGCTCATTCAGCGGCAGATCGTGGATGACCTGACCGGCTCCGGGCACCAGGTGATCTGGCCGCTCGCCCTCGCGCTGATCGGCGCGGCGCTGCTGAGCTTCGGCGGCCTGTACCTGCGCCGCTACCGGGCCGGCCAGCTGTCCCTGGACGTCCAGCACGACCTGCGCACAGAACTGTTCGGCGCGCTGACCCGGCTGGATGGCGAGCGGCAGGACCAACTGCACACCGGCCAGGTCGTGAGCCGGTCGATCTCCGACATCAGCATGGTCCAGGGGTTGCTCTCCATGGTGCCGATGCTGTTCGGAAACGCTGTTCTGTTCGTGGCGTCGCTGGTTATCATGGCCGTCCTCTCCCCCACCCTCACCCTGGTCGCCCTGGCGGTGGCGCCGGCCCTCTGGTTCATCTCGCTCGCCTCCCGGCGGACCCTGTTCCCGGCGAGCTGGGACGCCCAGCAGCAGTCCGCTGCCGTCGCGGGCGTGGTGGACGCGGCGGTGACCGGCGTGCGTGTCGTGAAGGGCTTCGGCCAGGAGGAGCAGGAGGTCGAGCGGCTGGAGGACACGAGTAGCAGGCTGTTCGCCTCCCGGGTGCGCGCCGTCCGGCTGACGGCCCGGTACAACCCGGCGCTGCAGGCCGTCCCCTCGCTGGGCCAGGTCGGGGTGCTTGCGCTGGGCGGCTGGCTGGCCATCCGCGGCTCCATCACGCTCGGCACATTCCTGGCGTTCTCCGCCTACCTGATTCAGATGGTCGGCCCGGTCCGGTCGCTGACCAGCCTGGTCACCATCGGCCAGGAGGCGCGGGCCAGCGTGATCCGGGTATTCGAGATCATCGATTCCAGGCCGGTCATCACCGACCGGCCCGGCGCCGTAGATCTGCCCGCCAACCTTCCCGTGGGCACGCCCGCGGTGGAACTCGATGATGTCCAGTTCAGCTACGTGCCCGGGCAACCGGTGCTGCGCGGCCTGTCCCTGCGCGTGGAACCGGGCGAGACGCTCGCCCTGGCCGGCACCGCGGGCTCAGGCAAGTCGACGATCTCGCTGCTGCTCCCGCGCTTCTATGACGTGACCGGGGGCGCACTCCGCGTTGGCGGGCGCGATGTGAGGGATCTGACCAGGGACTCGCTGCGCGGCGCGATCGGGCTGGTCATGGAGGAGAGCTTCCTGTTCTCCGACACGGTCAGCGCCAATATCGCGTACGGCAGTCCGGATGCCTCCATGGAGCAAATCGTCGCGGCGGCCCGCGAGGCCGAGGCCGACGAGTTCATCACCGACCTGCCGCAGGGCTATGACACTGTAATCGGCGAGCAGGGGCTCACGCTGTCCGGCGGGCAGCGGCAGCGCGTGGCGCTCGCCCGGGCCCTTCTCACCGACCCCCGGATCCTGCTCCTCGACGACGCCACATCAGCGGTCGACCCGCGGATCGAGGCGGAGATCCATGCCACGCTGCGCCAGGTGATGCAGGGCCGGACCACGCTGCTCATCGCACACCGGCGGTCGACCCTGCAACTCGCGGACCGCATCGCGGTCCTCGATGAGGGACACCTGGTCGACATCGGCAGTCACGACGAACTGATGGAGCGCTGCCCGCTGTACCGGCTGCTCCTCGCCGGGCCCGGCGTCGACACCGGCGACGTCAACGCTGACGGCGTCGACGCCGGCAAACTCGGGGTGACCGGGAGCTGGGACGCGCTCCACCGCGTGGGCATCGCCCCAGCCGGCCCAGGGCCAGGCGGCGGCGGCAGGCTTCGGACCGGCCGGACCGCCGGCCGCGGCGGTGGGGCGGGCGGTGCGGCCGCCGGTGGGGCCGGCGCGACCAGCATGCTGGCCGGCGTTCCGCCTTCGCCGGAGCTGCTGGCGGCGGTCGATGCGCTGCCGCCGGCCGACGACGAACCCGACATCGACAGCGACTCGGCCCGCGCCGCCGACCCGCACTTTAGCCTGCGCAGGCTGCTCCGGCCGTTCGCGCTCGCGCTCATTATCGGCCTGGTCCTGGACGGCCTGGACGCGCTGGCCAGCGTGGCGATGCCCGCGCTGGTCCGCAACGGCATCAACAACGGCGTCCAGACGCGGGTATTTCACGCGATCGTCGTGGTATCGGCGGTCGCGCTGGCGATCGTGCTGATCGACTGGGTCATCAACGCGGTCCAGACCATGGTGGTCGGCCGCAACGGCGAGCGGATCCTCTACACGCTGCGCGTGAAGATCTTCTCGCACCTGCAGCAGCTCGGGCTCGATTACTACGAGCGCGAACTGTCCGGCCGGATCATGACCCGGATGACCACCGACGTGGACGCGCTCTCCTCGTTCCTGCAGACCGGGCTGATCACCATGGTCAACTCGGTCCTGACGTTCGGTGGGGTCTTGATCGCGCTGCTGGTCATCAACCTGCGGCTCGGCCTGACGGTGCTCGCCCTGATCCCGGTGGTGGTCGCCGTCACGGTGGTCTTCCGCTCGAAGTCGTCGAAGGCCTACAACGACGCCCGGGAAAAGGTCAGCGCCGTCAACGCCAACCTGCAAGAGAATGTTGCGGGCCTCCGGGTCGCGCAAGCGTACCGACGTGAGGGGCGCAACCGGGCCCGCTTCTCGGGGCTCAGTGACGGCTACCGCCGGTCGCGGCTGCGCGCGCAGCGCTACATCGCGCTGTACTTCCCGTTCGTGCAATCGCTGTCGACCATCGCCGGGGCCGTGGTCCTGCTGGTCGCCGCCGGGCAGATGCGCAGCGGGGCGCTCACCGCGGGCGCGCTGATCGCCTACCTGCTCTACATCGACCTGCTGTTCTCCCCCGTCCAGCAGCTCTCCCAGGTGTTCGATGGCTACCAGCAGGCGGCGGTGGGGCTGCGCCGCATCCGGGAGCTGCTGCGGACTCCCACGTCGACCCCGCAGGCGCGGCATCCGCGCCCGGCGATCCACGGGCCGGGCCGCATCGAGTTCCGCGACGTGCACTTCAGCTACGGCGGCGAGCGTGAGGCGCTGGCTGGCGTGAACCTCACGGTGGCGCCCGGCGAGACCGTGGCCTTGGTCGGCGAGACCGGGGCGGGCAAGTCCACCCTGGTCAAGCTGGTCGCCCGGTTCTATGACGTGACATCGGGCCAGGTTCTCGTGGACGGCATGGACGTCCGGGATTACGACCTGGAAAGCTACCGGCGGCGGCTCGGCGTGGTCCCGCAGGAGGCCCACCTATTCGCCGGCACGGTACGCGACGCGATCGCGTACGGCAGGCCCGAGGCGGCCGACGCCGAGGTCGAAGCGGCCGCGCGGGCGGTGGGCGCGATCGACATGATCGCGCGGCTCCCTGGTGACTTCAACCACCAGATTGCCGAACGCGGGCGGAACCTGTCGGCCGGGCAGCGCCAGCTGATCGCCCTGGCGCGGGCCTACCTGGTCGATCCCGACATCCTGCTCCTTGACGAGGCCACGGCCGCCCTTGACCTGGCCACCGAGGCCGCCGTGACGGAAGCGACCGAGCGGCTGACCGCCAGGCGCACCACCCTGGTCGTGGCGCACCGGCTGACTACCGCGGCGCGGGCTGACCGGATCGTGGTCGTCGACGGGGGGCGCATCGTGGAGTCAGGCAGCCACGACGACCTGCTCACGGCCGGCGGCGCCTACGCGTCACTCTGGGCGGCCTTCAACGGCGCCGAGCTTGCCGCCTGACCGTGCTGTCCGTGCTGCCCGTGCTGCCCGTGCTGGCCATCCTGGCCGCATGGCCCGCTGGCTGTGATTACGAACCAGATAGTCCAGCCTGCCTGGCTGTCGCCGGCGACACCCCAGTCACAGGCGAGCCGGCCGACGATCAGTAACCCGCGCCCGTGCTGACCGTCCGCGCAGACCGGCTGGCCCCAGGGGCCGCCCTGGTCTTCGACCTCGACGCGGAGGCAGCCACCGTGGCGTATCCCGGCGCGGACGGAGAACGAGCCACCGGGCCGCTGTGAATTGCTGTGGATCACGGCGTTTGTGGCCAGCTCGGAAACACACAGGATGGCGTCATCGGCCCCCGGAAGGCCGTCCAGGATGTGGGCGAGGAACCTGCGCGCCTCACCGATCTGGTCGGCGCGGGCCGGGAAGGTCCGGGTCCAACGCAGAGCGCTGGAAGCTGGCATCCTGTTCACCCGTATCCGTCTTGCACGTCAATATGCGTCATGCATATCGATGAGCATGATGCATATTTCTTAACGAAAACCCCGTCGCTAATCCCGGAGATACCCCGTGGCTCCCCGACCAAGCCCGGCGCTCCATGAGGAGCGGACTGGATATCGGCGGTCCCACAGTCGGGCGTGAAGGCCAGTGTCACCTGCGTGTCGGTGATGGCAGGTGACGCTGGCTGGCGGTGGTGTGGGTGGTGCCGGTGGTTCAGTGGTGGTGGTGGGTGGGCGGGGGTGGTGGGTGGGCGGGGGTGGTGGTTAGGGGGCGGGGATGGCCAGGCCGGTGGTGTCCCAGGTGTTGGCGGTCCAGGTGTTGCCGGTTCCGGTGGAGCTGTAGGCGGCGGCGGGGCCGTAGGCGCCGCCTTTGGGGTAGTAGATGGTGGCGACGCGGTTGCCGGTGACGCGGATGCCGGTGGGTGCGGGGGTGCCGGGGTTCTGGCCGCCGTAGATGGGGTAGCCGCCGCCGGCCACCAGGTTGCTGGTGATGGTGCGGTTGGCCTGGACGCCGAAGTCGTCGAACAGGCCGATGGCGTCGGTCTGGGAGCGGTCGATGTAGATGGTGTTGTGGGTGATGGTCAGCAGGGTGGTGACGCCGCCGTTGGAGGTGACGCCGTTGACGTGGTCGCCGGGCAGGTAGCCGGTGTTGTGGATGTAGTTGTCGGCGACGAGGCCGGATTCGAGCTGGACGCCGGTTTCGGCCTGGGAGATGTTGGTGCGCAGGACGGCCAGGCCGGTGCTGTCGCCGTACATGTCCTTGACGCCGGCCAGCATCCGGCCGGTGGTGGCGTTGACGCCGGTGATGGCGCAGTCCTGGATGGTGAGGCCGTTGGCGTGCCGGACGCTGATGCCGGGCTGGCCGCTGGTGGTGACCTGGACGTCCTTGATCATCACGTTCGGGGCGGTGACGTTGATGTTGTAGGGGATGGACAGCCCGGACAGGACCGCGCCGGCGCCGTCGGCCTGGACCCAGCCGCGGGGGTCGAAGTGCCAGCCGGGGCCGGAGGAGACCTGGCCGGGGACGGTTTTGAGGGTGGTCCCGGGGGTGATGCCGGTGTTGGTGGCGTCCGGGTAGCCGCAGCTGCTGGGGGCCGC
>DASWFT010000518.1:0-4010 GCA_036394075.1 Streptosporangiaceae bacterium | reverse complement strand
CGAAGCCCGGCTGCTGGGCGCCCAGCACCGGTGGAGTCACTGCCGGGCCACGCTCGCCGACGGCCGGATGGTGTTCGCCAAGGCCGCGGCCGCCAACCTGGGCGGCATCTTCGAGGCCGAGGCGCGCGGGCTGCGTTGGCTCGCCGACGCGGGCGCGGTCGCGGTTCCGCAGGTGCTCGGCTGGGACTCGGCAACGCTCGTGGTGGAGTGGCTTCCGGAGGCGGCGCCGGACCAGTTCGCGGCCGAGCAGTTCGGGCGGGATCTCGCGTTGCTGCACGCGGCGGGAGCGGAACGGTTCGGCTCGCCGTGGAAAGGGTTCATCGCCAGCCTGCCGCTGGGCGACCGCACCGGGGATGTCGGCGCGGGCGGGGTCTCTGGCGCCTGGTCCGACTGGTACGCGAGCAAGCGGCTGCTGCCTTACCTGCGCCGCGCGGCGGATACCGGGGCGGTGACGGCAGAGGACACGCGGCTGGTCGAGGCCGTCATCGACCGGCTGGGCGAACTGGCCGGCCCGGCCGAGCCACCCAGCCGCATCCACGGCGACTGCTGGTCAGGCAATGTGCTGTGGTCGGGAGGCCGAGCCTGGCTGATCGACCCCGCCGCGCAGGGCGGGCACCGGGAGACCGACCTGGCCATGCTCGCCCTGTTCGGTGCGCCGTATCTGGACCGGATCGTGACGTGCTACCAGGAGGTCGCCCCGCTGGCGTACGGCTGGCGGGCCCGGGTCCCACTGCATCAGCTGCATCCGCTGCTCGTGCATGTCTGCCTGTTCGGCGCCGCCTACCGGTTGTCGGTGCTGGACGCCGCCCGCGCGGCCCTCGCCGCCTGACCTGTGCCGGGCCGTCACGGTGCGGGTAAATCCTGGTCGGGTTGGCGGTCCTGGGCTTCGGGGGCCAGCGGGAGGGTAATGCGGAACGTGGCGCCGTGGCCCGGTGTGGAGTCCACGGAGACCGTGCCGCCGTGCGCGGCGACCAGGGCGGCCACGATCGCCAGGCCGAGCCCCGCGCCGCCGGCCTTCCTGGTCCGGGCCTGATCAGCCCGGTAGAACCGCTCGAAGACGCGTTCCGCCTGGCTCGCGCGAAGCCCCGGCCCCTGGTCGGCCACCTCAAGGACCACACCGGGGGTAGAGCGCAGCATCCCGGAGAGGATCCGCACCTCGACCGGGGTCCCCTCCGGGGTATGCGTGAGAGCGTTGCTCATCAGGTTGCCGATGACCTGGCGCAGCCGTACTTCGTCGCCGAGCACGAGGAAAGCCGCCCCGGAGCTGACGGTGAGCTCAATCGTGCGCTCGGGTGCGATCATCCGCGCATCCTGCACGGCGTCGGCGGCGAGGGTGAGCAGGTCTACCGGGCGGTGCTCGATAGGCCGCTGCTGGTCGAGCCGGGCCAGCAGCAGCATGTCCTCGACCAGAACCCCCATCCGGGCCGACTCCTGCTCGACGCGGTGCATGATCCGGTCCAAGTCGTCCCTGGTCAGCGGGCCGTTCCCGTTGACCGCGAAGGCCGCGGATGTCTCCCGGGCGGTGGGCTTGTCCGCCGCTGCGTGCTCTGCCGCGGTCTCTTGCGCATGGGCCGCCCCGGCCCTGGCTGCCTCGCCGGCGGGGATCGCGGCGCCCGCGGGCGCCCTGCTGCCAGCCTGGCCCGTGGTGGTCTCCTGGCCCGGGGTGGTCTCCTGGCCCAGGCCGCCGCGCTGCCGGTAGTACTCGGCGTACCCGCGCATCGCGGTGAGCGGCGTACGCAGCTCGTGGCTGGCGTCGGCGACGAACTGACGCATGCGCTCCTCGGATCGGCGGGCGGCGGCCTCGGATTGCTCGCGGGCGTGGAAGGACGTCTCGATCTGGGTGAGCATGCTGTTGAGCGATTGGCCGAGCCTGCCGACCTCCGTCCCCGGATCTGCGTCCGGCACCCGGCGGGACAGGTCGCCTGCGGCGATAGCTTCGGCGGTGTGCTCGATGTCGGTGAGCGGCCGCAGGCTCGCCCGGACGATCGCAACGCCGACCAGCGCCAGCCCAAGCATGATGATCACGCTTACGATTAGCTCGATGCCAGCCAGGTGGCTGATCGCGGCGTTGATGTCGCCCAGATCGACGCCCACGATGAGCGTGCCGGTCTCGGTCTGCGATGTGCCATCGATGTAGTGCGCGGTGACGATGTAGGGAGCGGTGATAACCCGCCACTTGTCGCCGCCCGAGATGGCCGGGACATCGACCATCCGCGCGGCGTTGGCTTTGAGCCAGGAGCTGTTACTCGTGGGCACGTTGGGCAGCGACGAGGGAACCGTGTCCGGGCGCTGGGCCGCCGCCACGCTATTCAGCGTTTTCCCGGTCGGTACCTGAGCCTCCAGGTACGGCCATGCGCCGATGACGTAGCCGATGCCCGCCTGGGTGTACAGCAGCGAGTGCGACTGCGGGGCCTGGGCCTGGAACTGGAGCTGGGCCTGCGCCTGGGTGTACAGGGCGGTCAACTGCTGGTTGGCCCGCTTCACCTGGTAATTGCTGAACACCGTGACGCTGGCCACGCTGATGACGGCGAGTGCGATGGCGACCAGCGCGAGCAGTGCGGTGATCATCTTGACGCGCAGCGAAGTGCGGCCGGGCAAGCGCCGGAGTCCGTCCCAGAAGCTGCCCCGCTCGGACGTGGACGACATGATCAGGCTGTCCTTAGGACGATGATGGGAGCCTGAGCACGTAGCCGACGCCGCGCAGGGTGTGGATCAGCCGTGGCTCGGCGCTGTCCACCTTGCGGCGTAGCACCGACACGTACGATTCCACGATGCCGGTGTCTCCGCGGAAGTCGTAATCCCAGACATGGTCGAGGATCTGCATCTTGGACAGGACCCGGTTCGCGTTGCCCATGAAGTACCTGAGCAGCTTGAATTCCGTCGGCGAGAGCTGGATGTGCTGGCCGGCCCGCCACACCTCGTGGCTCTCCTCGTCCAGTTCGAGGTCAGCGAACTTCAGCCGTGGTGTCGGCTCGGCGCCGTCGCCACGGGTGCGCCGCAGCACCGCGCGGATCCGCGCGATGACCTCCTCCAGGCTGAATGGCTTGGTCACATAGTCATCCCCGCCGAGGGTCAGGCCGCGGACCTTGTCTTCCATGGCGTCCCGCGCCGTGAGGAAGACCACGGGAATCCGGGTCCCGCCGCCACGCAGCCGCCGGATGACATCGAAGCCATCCATGTCGGGGAGCATCACGTCGAGCACGATCAGGTCGGGCCGGTGCCGCTGTGCTGCCTGCACGGCCTCTGTCCCCGCCGCGGCGGTGACTACGTCGAATCCGGCATAACGCAAGCTGGCCGAGAGCAGCTCGAGGATGTTCGGCTCGTCCTCGACAACAAGCAGCCGGGCGCCCGGCTGCTTGTGCCCATCGTCCGACGAGGAGGTCATGGCCTGAATCTTCGCTTACTTTCCTGAGGATTCCCTGAAAGCATGCTGAGGCTGATCTCATGATCACATCCCAGTCAGGCCCAGACTGTGTCGGCCCAGGTCACAGTGACTGGTGAGGTCACAGCGGTTCGTTCCGTATATTGTCCCACCGGGAGATGGCCGCGGCCCGGGAGGCGGCACCGAGCTTGGCGTAGATCCGGTTGACATGATTCTTGACGGTCTTCTCGGCGAGGACCAACTGGGTGGCGATCTCGCCGTTGGAGTGCCCGTCCGCGATGAGCGTCATGATCTCGGCCTCGCGCGTGGAAAGGCCGAGCGGGCGGATCATTCGGGGGATGCTACCGGTCCTCATCTGTCCTCCGGGCCGCTGCTACCAGCGAGATGCGATGCGACGCATGGTACGAACACGACCCTGATGAGCGCAAGGGGCACAAATAGCCTGAACGAGCACTAGCACCGCCAAGGCCATCAACGCGTCCAGTGAATCTGACCCGTTGCGGATCAGTGGGCATGGGTGAGCTCCTGTCCCGCAGCCAGCGGTTGCCTGCTGGCGGTCCCGGTCTGGCCCGCGGTCGCGGTGCCGGGTTCCTCTTTCACCGGGACGTGCCCGGGGTGGCCGGGTCTT
>DASWFT010000517.1:0-2823 GCA_036394075.1 Streptosporangiaceae bacterium | reverse complement strand
TGACGGCATCGCTCCTGCTGCTCCTGCCTGGCCAAGGACGCACGGTGGTCGCGGCCGAGATGTTGTTCGTCGGTGCGGTACTGGTTTACCGGGCCGCGCGGACGTGGCCGGTGCTGCGGACCGGGCTTACGCGTGAAGCGGCGATGAGCTACGTGCTCGGGGTAATCGCGCACTCGCTGATCGTACTGGGTGCCATCAGCTTGCTCGCCCGGGCCGGTGGCGGCCTTTTCGTCGTCGCTGCCGCCCTGGTGCTGGCGCTGGTGAGAGCCCTCAGCGACATCTGGATCCTGTTCGCCGGGATAGGGGAAGCCGCAGCAACCGGATCCACCGCCGCGCTCGAACGCGATGACGCGGACTGACCGCGGCACCGCTCGGCTGACTCGAAGAGGTCCGGATCTGACTGAACTCCGGACAAATCTGACCGCCCGCGATGGCATAGTGCGGCCGGCTGCAACCGCCTGGCCCTACGGACAGCCGGGCCATGTCGGCGATCTTCGTCACCGACTTTGCAGGTGCACAGAATGACCCAATCTGCGCGGCAGTAACGACCAGGCGTTCGGCTAGGACTGACGCGCCTAACGGCGGCACTGTGAGCGTTCTCCTCGACTTTCTCCGTCACTCAGCGTCACGCTGTCGATTGACGTGCCTCGAGGCCGACCTTCGTCCTGGGGCAGGTCCTCCGGTGCGACTGGTGCGGTCCATGCTCAGGTAATCGGTTGGCCCACCATGCCGTAGGTCCTGCGCTGTTATCTGTCGTTGGCATGGTGCATGCGGCGTTTTCGGGATGTGTAGAACCTGGCAAGCAGTTGTTGCCTCATGGTTCGCCCGCCAGGAATGCTTCAAGGTGGTGTTTGGCGATCAGCCTGCGGCGTCCTGCCTTTACCGACCCGAGTTGGCCGGTCCCTCTGTGTCAGGATCAGGTGAGACACCAGGGGCAACCGTTACTGGTGGAACTTGAGGGCTAGACGGGATCAGCAGACAGTGACCATGACTAGCTCAGACATGCAGGACACCCCGGCCGGACGCCGGGCGGCCCGGGCGGACGGCCCGCGGTCGTCCCAGCCGAAACGGCGCACCTTCACCGCCGCGTACAAACTGGCGACAATCGAGAAATACGACGCGGCGACCGAGCCGGGCGCGAAAGGCGCGCTGCTGCGCGGCGAGGGCCTGTATGACTCGCATATCAGCTACTGGCGCAAGGCGCGGGATTCCGGGTCACTAGCGTCCTCAGCCGCTGCCGCAGATGCTGTTCCCGCGGTGGCGCATAAGAGCCGCCAGGCCGCAGAGGCGGAAAATGAGCGGCTGCGGAAGCGGCTGGCGAAGGCTGAGGTGAAACTGGAGCAGACCCGCGCTGCGCTGGACATCATGGGAAAAGCGTTTGCGCTTTTGGAGCTGCTCTCCGAGAGCGCGGATTCGCCGGAGCCGTCCGCCAGGTAAGCGAGGATACCTTCGATCTGCTGGAACCGGTGACCGGCGTGAAGAAGGCGTGCGAGCTCACCGGGAAATCACGTGCCACCGTTTACCGCAGGCGCAATGGCATCCGGTCCGGGTGCCGGGAGCGGCGGCCGGCCGCGCCGAACGCGCTGTCCGCCGGCGAGCGCGAGGAACTGCTCGCCGTCCTGGATAGCCCCCGGTTCGCCGACAAGGCCCCGCGCCAGGTCTGGGCCGTCCTGATCGATGAGGGCACCTACCTGGCCTCGGTCTCCACGATGTACCGGCTGCTCCGCGAAGCGGAGCAGGTCCGCGAGCGCCGCGCGCAGGCGGCCCATCCGGCCCGCACGAAACCGGAGCTGATCGCTGCCGGGCCGAATGAGGTGTGGTCCTGGGACATTACCAAGCTCGCGGGCCCGTGGCGCGGCGTGTACTACCACCTGTACGTGATGCTTGATATCTTCTCCCGGTGCGCCGTGCATTTCGAGGTGCACGCCACGGAGCTGGGTGAGCTGGCGAAAGACTTCATGACCGAGGCGGTCCGCCTTAACGGCGGCACCGCCCCGCTGGCCATTCACGCGGACCGGGGTACCTCGATGACGTCCAAGCCGGTGTCGGCGCTGCTGTCGGACCTGGCGATCCTTAAATCGCATTCCCGGCCGAAGGTCAGCAATGACAACCCGTACAGCGAGGCGCAGTTCAAAACACTTAAATACTGCCCGGTTTTTCCCGGGACGTTCGGGTCGCTGCAGGACGCCCGCGCGTTCTGCGGCGTGTTCTTCACCTATTACAACCACGAGCACCGGCATTCCGGGATAGGGCTGCACACCCCGTACTCGGTGCATATCGGCACCGCGGCCGCGATCCAGGACAAACGCCAGGCCGTGCTGAACGCCGCCTGCGCCGCGAACCCGCGGCGCTTCACCCGCCGCCCCAGGGCACCCAAGATGCCCGGCACGGCCTGGATCAACAAGCCGGTCACCGACAGCGACATAACGCAGCATCCGCCCCTGGAGGCAGCTTAGGAAACAACAGGAACCTGTGTCTCATTTGACTTGACACGTACCGCCTCGGCGGCCAGCCTGGCACAGAGCCGGGCTATCCTCGGACGGCACCTGGCTGCCCTCAGCTGAACTACACAATCCGGGATGCGATGCGGACCCGGGAACCCGGGAACCCCTGCCGGGCAGGCGCCTGCTGAGGCGAGATGCCGCTACCGGCAAGTCTCGCTGAGATCGAGACGTTCTCCTTGGGACGGCACAATCTGAGTCTGCGCGTGCCCGCGCACGCGTAGCCGCCATGCGCGATTTGTGCCAGCTAATGGGCAGCAAGAAGCACTGCGGCGATGATTACTTTACGTGATCGCTGGTTGCGGGTGCCGGCCAGTTCGTC
>DASWFT010000516.1:0-7862 GCA_036394075.1 Streptosporangiaceae bacterium | reverse complement strand
ACGGCCCCCGGGTCGTCGATTTCGGCATCGCCCGCCTGAACGACGCTGCGACGTTTACTAGCGGGCTCATCGGGACCCCTTGCTACGTTGCGCCTGAGCAGCTAGCTGGCCGGCGGCCTACTAGTGCCGTCGATATCTTCGCGTGGGCAGTTACCATGATCTTCGCCGCCGCCGGCCGGACGGCGTTCGATGCAAACAGCGTGCCAGCCGTCATGCAGCGGATCTTGCACGACGAGCCGGACATGAGCGGCTTGCCGCCGTCGTTGCTGCCGGTCGTCAGGCAGTGCCTGGATAAAGATCCGGGTCGGCGGCCGAGTGCCCGTGATCTGCTGCTCCGCCTCGTCGATCCATCGGCGCAGCGGCCCCCGGCATCTGACACCGGCCCGGTACCGGTGACGGCCGGACCCACGGTCCCCGGGCACGAGCCAACCCAGCTATCTAGGCCGGGCACGGCATCGGTGCGGTCTGGGCGGGGACTGATCGTGGCCGTCTGCGGTGCGGTCGCGGCGGTTGCCGTCATCATCGGTGGCGTGGTGTTCCTGACCCGGGGGTCGCCCGCCAGTCCTGCTGCCGGGGGTGCAGGCAGGTCCGGTGCCGGCCGTAGCAGCAGCCGGGCGCCGGTAGCAGCGCAGGCAGCAAGTGTCACGATCCCACCGGGGTTCGCGGGCACCTGGACCGGTACGGCGGCGCAAGCCATGATCGGGTCGCCGGGCATCAGTCTGCCCAACAGCATCACTTTCACGCTCGTGGCCGGCGCGGAGACCGCCCGCGAGACCAACCAGAGCTGCGTCAACACGCTCACCTTGCGTAACGTAACGGCGACGGTGCTCACCTTCAGCGAGCCTCAGACCGCGGCGTGCGTCGCCGGTACCGTGACGTTCGCGCGGCACGGCGCAGGCCTGGCCTACCGCTGGACGGATAACATCGAGGGAAACACCGCCATCCTGCACAGGACCTGAGGTCGGCCGAAGCACCACAGCCCGTTCCGGATAAAAGATCTTTGCGGTGTTACCTGCCGGCGCCGAGCACTCGGCTATCGGGCGTGACCTGGGTCGGTGGCCGTCGCGGTGGCCGCGGTCCGCCAGCCTGCCGCGGGTCCGGTCGGGCAGCAATGTCCTGCCAACCGTACGGTGGTTGGTATGAGTGAAGTCTTGCGATCGGCCGACTGGGTGCACGCTGCTGTTCGCGTTTGTGGTCCCCGGTTCTTCGCACTCGACCCGGCAGAGCCGTGATCGAGGAGCTCGCACGAGAGCGTCTTGGCTTCGCGCGTCTTCGTCCGGGGCAGCTGCGCGCGGTCGAGGCGCTGGCCGGCGGCCGCGACGTGCTAGCCGTGCTGCCGACCGGTGGCGGAAAGTCGGCGATCTACGAGCTGGCAGGACTGCTCCGGGAGGGGCCGACGGTCGTCGTCTCACCGCTGATCGCGCTGCAGGATGATCAGCTCGCACACCTGCACGCGGCCGGCTTGCCGGCCATCGTCCTCAACTCGCAGCAGTCCGTCGGTGCGCGCGCGGCAGCGCTCCTCGCCTCATGTGACTCCGGCACGTTCGTCTTCCTCTCGCCGGAGCAGTTGACGAACAGGGAGACCCGCCAGACGCTGCAGCGCGCGCGGCCGGGACTGTTCGTGGTGGACGAAGCGCACCTGATCAGCCAGTGGGGCCACGACTTCCGCCCCGACTACATGCTGCTCGGCGCACAGGCCGAGGCGGTCGGCGCGCCGGTTCGCCTGGCCTTGACCGCGACGGCCGCGCCGCCGGTGCGGCATGAGATCGGGCGGCGGCTCGGGCTGCGCGATCCTGAGGTCGTGATCGGCGACTTCGACCGGCCGCATATCCACCTCTCGGTGCGCCACGTGCGCACGCTGCCCGACAAGCAGCGCGAGCTCGTGCGCGCGGCGGGCGAACTCGCCGGCGCCGGGATCGTCTACGCGGCGACGCACGCCGGCGCGAAGGCGGCACATGACGCGCTCGCCGCAGCGGGCGAGCAGGTGACGCTCTATCACGCCGGGCTGTCCGGCCGCGAGCGGCACGAGGCGATGACGGCGTTCCTTGACGGCTCGGCCCGGATCATCGCGGCGACGGTCGCGTTCGGCATGGGGATCGACAAGCCGGACGTGCGCTGGGTGCTGCACGCCGACCCGCCGGCCTCGCTCGACGCGTACTACCAGGAGTTCGGGCGCGCGGGCCGGGACGGCGAGCCATCGCACGCGCGGCTGCTCTACCGCTTCGAGGACTTCGAGGCGGCGCGTTATCTGACTGCAGGCGGCGTCTCCGGCGCGGCCGTCGCGCGGGTCGCGGCCGCGCTCACGGCCGGTCAGCGCGCCGGGCCCGGCGTGCGGCAGCAGACGGCCGCGCTCGTCCGCCTGGCCGATCTTGGCGCGGCGACGTGGCAGGCGGACGGCGAGGTTCGCTGGACCGGGATGATGAGCGTCACGGCGGCGCTGGAGGCGTCGGAGGCGGAGACACAACGCCAGAACGAGGTGGAGCGCTCGCGGCTCGTCATGATGCGCCGCTACGCGGAACACACCGCTTGCCGCCGTTCGTTCCTGCTCTCTTACTTCGGACAGGACTATCCCGGCCCCTGCGGGAACTGCGACAACGACCCCGCGCACGCTGAGCCCGTGCGGGGTGAGGTTCCGTTCGCCGTCAGCGCGCGCGTGGTGAGCGAGCGCTGGGGCGAGGGCACGGTGCAGCGCTACGACGGCGACCATGTGACGGTGCTGTTCGACGAGCACGGCTACCGCGAACTGTTCGTGCCACTGGTGCTTGAACGCGGCCTGCTGCGGCCCGCGTCGAACACCGGATCGATGCCGCCGCGGAACGGGTGACGAACACAGGGGTTTCCTCAGCTCGTCTCTACTGAGAGAACAAGCTCGGCTTCTTCGACGTCAAGGGCGTCTCGGTTCCGGCTGCCGTGAGCGTCTTCCCTCGAGAGCTCTATCAGGCGCCGCGGAGTTGGACCGAGCAGGCCTACCCCAACCTCATCTACTTCAACGAAGTCGGCCAGGGCAACCACTTCGCGGCCTGGCAGGAGCCGAACCTCTTCACGACGGAGGTGCGTGCCGCATTCCGGTCACGCCGGTGACAGAGCAGTCCCAGCCGAGGCAGTTGCCGTCCATCTGCTGCCGTTGGCTGCTTGACAGCAGGCTGTTGCCGCTGATGAGGCCAGCGAGTACCCGGCGCATGCTGGCCGGTGTCATCAACCAGCCGCCCGCGGAGCACGCCGATGGTCCCACCGGGGCCGGCCTCCCCCGTGCCGTCCCGGTGCCGGGCGGCGGGTACATGAGCATGGCATTGGGGACTGGCGCGCATGTGGCGTCCTTGACGCCCACTGGATCGAATACCTGCCGCTGGATATAGGTGATGAAGAAGCGGGTGGCGGCTGCGGCGCGCGCGGGTGGCCCCGGCTCGGGGCCCCCCTCCATGAAGGGCAGCATGTCCCGGAAGATGGTGAAGTTGATGTTGTTATAGTCCGCCACGTGCTTGTCCACGAGTTGGACGCCCTGCCTGATTTGTTCCCGCGCCGCATTGTCGGTTTGGAAGACCCGGCCGCTGTCGAGGCGGAATCCTGCCCGGTGGGTCAGCAGTTCACGGAAGGTGATGGTGTCCACACCCGGGCCTTTGACCCAGTCCGGGGGCAGAAAAGGCGAGATCCGGCTGTCGATGCTGAGATGGTGCCGGGCGAGTGACTTCAGAACGGCAATCGTGGTGAACATCTTGCCGACGCTGGCGACATTCACCATGACGTTCGGTCCCATGGCGAGCTTCGGCGGGTCTGCGGCCGTGCGGGCAAGGCCGGAGGAAACAGCTTTCGACGGACCAATGAGCGCCACGTAGCCGACGACGTTTCCCTTGAGTTGGGTATCGATGCTGCTGGCCAGCCGGCTGAGCGAAATGCATGCATGAGGAGTACAGACCCTGTCGGCGGAACCCGCCGACACGGGCGGCGGGGTTGCCGCTGGACCTCCCGCGTTCGGCCCAGCGCTGGAGCCAGAGGTGCAAGACGCGGCCAGTGCCACTACCCCTAACGCAACTACCCAGATCCGGCTGACCACCGCGGACCTCCCCGCTCTCCCCACAGCTTGTCAAAGGTACTAAGCCAAGCCCCGCTCCAGCGCCTGGGACGTCCCATTCCGCCAGACCTCCGTTTTCCCGTCCGGATAGCGACCGGCTCGGCCCCGGCGCGGTGACGGCTACCGGCCGGCGTACCACGGGGTGCGAGGGATGCCCGTCAGCGAGCGCGCCGCGCGCCGCCAGCGGATGCGGAGATGGGCGCTGTCCGGGGGGAGTTCATCAGATCGAGACCAGGTCGCACACAAAGATCAGGGTCTCGCCCGGCGCGATCGCCCGCCCGGCGCCCTTGTCTCCGTAGGCCAGACCCGGTGGGATGATCAGCTGGCGGCGGCCGCCGACCTTCATTCCCTGCACACCCTGATCCCAGCCGGCAATGACCTGTCCCACGCCGAGCCGGAACTCAAGAGGCGCGCCCCGGTCCCAGCTGGCGTCGAACTCCTCGCCCGTGGAGTATGCGACCCCGACATAGTGGACGTTGACCATGTCGCCCGCGTTGGCCACGGCGCCGTCACCTTCCCAGACATCGGTGATCTCCAGATCGGCCGGCGGCTCGCCCCCGGGGAAGTCGATCTCAGGCCTGTCGATGCTCATACTCGCGTCTCCCTCATAGCTCTGTTACGGCGGCGCGCCCTGGTCCAGCCAGGTACCTTTGCGGCCTCTGCCTGGGTGAGGCATCTCCGCTCAGCTCAGCGCAAGGTTATGTTGCTGCCGCGGGTTCCCCGCTACACAGCGTCTGTTCAGTGACCGCTACGTCCGAGCCCGTTTCCCAGGCTCGGCAACGCCTGTGAAGTGCCATGTTAAGCACTGACCTGACATGAGACCGGTGAACTTTTAATCCTTCTAGCACTACCCCATAACCTCGCAGGGCCGGTGCCATGGCCTGCAACAGCTCATCGACGCCTCCCTCCGCCAGTTCCTCACCGTCGGCCAGTAACAGTCGAATGAGCATGCGGGCCGATGTCTGAGGACAAATGAGAGCGATACAGCATGGCACCTGATCGCCGCAGTTGCTCGCTTGGTCGATAATCGGGGGGTGCCGACACCGTCAGGGACACCCGAGACGGCGCCGAATAGCCAGCGCGCGCCCCGGGTCGTGCTCGCCGACGACGATGTCTTGCTGCGTGAAGGCCTCGCCAGCTTGCTCGATCGTTCGGGGTTCGACGTCGTCGGCCAGGCCGGGGATGGACCCGGACTGCTCGCCCTGGTCCGTTCGGCCGAGCCGGAACTGGCGATCATCGACATCCGGATGCCACCGGGGCAGGCTACTGCCGTGCTGCTTTCCGTTCACCATCGCGCATCCGCCGTCGCGCCGTCTCTACCGCAGGCGGCCAACCTTGCTACCTGCTAGCGGTAAGGCGAGAAGTGCAGCCAGCGTCCAGCGATGACGGGCGCTGGCGGTGATGCCGCATCGCGTCGGCCAGGCAATGCTATTCGAAAGCCGAGCGGCCCAAATTCACCGGCAGCGTTAAGACCTGAAGCCAAAGCGGGTGAAACGAGGCCGCGCCGCCAAAAGGCAGGAGGCCGACATGGAGCGCGCAGACTGGCTGGACGGGGGTTTCGACTCCGCCCAGGCCCGATTCCTCATGATGACGGCGATCACACATCACCGATTCAGCTCGCCGGCGTGGGGAGAGCACGAGATCAGAAAGCTCCATGCCGAGCTCGTGGAGATCGAGGCGTCCGCAGCGCAGGTGCTCGCACCTGCGCGATCGCCGTCCCCGGTGCCCGGATCCGCCGGCCGCGGGCTGCGGTCTCTTCCTGGCGGGCGTCGATCGGGCAGTGACGTGGCATGAGTCGCGTGGGCCACCAGCGGGCAGCGCAGCACGGCGCCGGCGGCGGCCGACGCTGACCGGGAACGGCGGCAACACAGACCTGACCAGCCGGTCAGAACAGTTCACAACCACCAGGAAGGTAAGGCAATGGGGAAGATCACCGTCGGCCAGCAGAACTCCGACAGCATCGAGATCTATTACGAGGACCACGGGACCGGCCAGCCGGTCGTGCTGATCCACGGCTACCCGCTGAACGGGCACTCGTGGGAGAAGCAGGAACGCGTCCTGCTGCAGGCCGGGTACCGGGTCATCACCTACGACCGGCGCGGCTTCGGGCAATCCAGCCAGCCCACGGTGGGCTACGACTACGACACCTTCGCCGCCGACCTGCACACCCTGATCGAGCACCTGGACCTGCGCGAGATGGTGCTGGCCGGGTTCTCGATGGGCACCGGCGAGGTCACCCGCTACCTGGGCACCTACGGCTCGGCCCGGGTGGCCAAGGCGGTGCTGATGGGCGCCATCCCGCCGTTCCTGCTCAAAACACCGGACAACCCCGACGGCGTGGACCAGTCCGTGTTCGACGGCATCAAGGCCGCCGTGGCCGCCGACCGGCCCGCCTACTTCAAGGACTTCCTGGACAACTTCTACAACACCGACGTGCTGCGCCCGGCCCGGATCAGCGACCAGGCCTGGACCAACAGCTTCAACGTCGCCGTGGCCGCCTCCGCCTACGCCGCGTACGCCTGCGTGGACACCTGGCTCACCGACTTCCGCGCCGACCTGCCGAAAATCGACGTCCCGACCCTGCTCATCCACGGCGACGCGGACCGGATCCTGCCGTATGCGGCCACCGCCGCCCGGCTGCCCGGACTGATCAAGGACCTGAAATTCGTCACCGTCGAAGGCGGCCCGCACAACATCGCCTGGACCCACCCCGACATCGTCAACCCCGCCCTCCTCAACTTCCTCGCCGAATAAGAACAGCCCGCCGGTGCGGCCGACGCTCCACGCGGCGCCGCGCCGGCGGCACCCAACTCGAGTACTTCCGACTGTCCAGCGCGTCCCCGCTGGTCGCCGTGCAGTTCCCACCTTGAGCACTGCGCACCGCATCGACGTTCATCAGCATTTCCTACCGGTCCGCGATGCGCAGGCGCTGCCCGATCATGGCGGCGATCGGATCACGCAGCAGGACTCCTTACTGGTCGCCAAGAACGCGATCGACACTCTCACTACCTGCCCCCATCTCCACCTCGCCGACCTCGTCGCGGGATTCGGCGGCGGCTGGTAGCAGAGCGTGACCAACTGGCGGACCAGCATCGCAAGCCCGCCGTCGCCCGACAGGGTGACCCCCTGACGGTCGGCTGGCTCGCGGGTGCTCCGATGGACGCGGCACCCGCGTTAGCCATGGACCCGTCGTTGAAGAGCCGGTCAGCCGGCGTTTGCCGGTCTACGGCTGCAACCGCCTGGGCGCGAACGCCCCCAGGCCGTTATCCAGGAGTTCCGGCTCCGGGCCAGATAGGTTTCCCCGGCACCTACTTCTGAGTCAGCCAAAGCACGACGGCTTCGCCATGCCGGCCGCAGATTTACGCCTTTTTACCCGGTCCCGTACCCGTCGTGAGGGGCATGGGCGGTGCCCTGATGGGTGCTGCCTGCGGTGTTGCAGCTAGCGGGGTGACCGGGATACCGGGTAGCTGCAGGCGCACAACCCCGCTGGCGGTGAAGACTCCGCGCCCGGTGCGGGTGACCATTATCTCGACGGGCCGTTCGGGCCCCGCTGGCCGCCCGCCCGGCGGCTGCGCACCTTGATAGGAGGCTGCACATCATGACGACTACGGACACTCAGGCGCCCACGATTCTCGATGTGCCGATTGGGCTGGATGCCACCGGGACGCGGCGGGAGTTCGACAGTCTCGGCGTGGTTGAGGTGCCGGCGAATAGGTACTGGGGTGCGCAGACGCAGCGGAGCCTGGAGCATTTCAACATAGGCCATGACCGGATGCCGAAGGAGGTGTATCAC
>DASWFT010000515.1:0-2995 GCA_036394075.1 Streptosporangiaceae bacterium | reverse complement strand
CTGCAGGAGCACTACAGCAGGCCGCGGCCGCAGCGTTCCTACCCGGCAGGTTACGACCCCGATGACATCAAGGCGGTCTTCGGTGGCTGAGCTGACGGTGACCCGGCGCGATGAAGGAGCGAAGGTCGTTCCCACGCGTTTGGGGGGCCTGCAGGCGGCACCGGCGATGCCGCCGGCGGTTCCGCCCGGACCGCACGGCCGTCGCCTGCTGAACGCGAGCGCGCAAGAGATCGAGGCGGTGATATGCCGGGTCTGGCCGGGCGGCCGGGACGCTGAACGGAGACGGACACGTGGTGCCCGCATCTTCCTGCAGCATCTGGACGGGTTCCCTGGCCAGTCCTGGCAGCAGCGCTGGGAAGTGAGCGGGCTGAACGAATCGGACCGTCCGGTCAACGTGATGATTCCCGGCTATGAGGGGCGCAAGGAGGTCTGCACCGGGATGGCCTGCCTGCTTGGCCTCCGCGTGATCCGGCCGTCGTTGCGGGCGCTGCGGTCCACCCGGTTCCACGGCTACGGGGAGCGGTTCGTGACCGCCCAGCGCGACCCGCTGCTGGAGGATTTCTGGAAGCGAGTACAGGCCCATCCGGTGCACCCGATGCACCACACCGCGGCGCTGTTCGACGTCGCGGTCGCGCTGACCACCCAGGGCATCGCCCTGGCAGACCTGACGCCCGGGGCATTCCTGCACTACGTGTGGCAGTCCCGCGATCAGGGGCTGAACATGAAAGCGCGCGGAAAGCAGAACCGCGGCCAGTTCGCTGGCCAGATGGCATGGCCGGTCCTGCACGAGATGGGCCTGTTCCCGCCAGCCGCACCATCGACGGTGCGGGCCGCGGTGCTCACGGGGCGGCGGTCTCTGGAGGAACTCGTCGACCGCTACGAGATCCGCCACCAGGGAGTCCGCCAGCTGATCCTCGACTACCTGACGCGACGCAGGACCGAGCTGGACTACAGCTCACTCGATCAGCATGCCTGGTCACTCGCCGGCTTGTTCTGGGCCAAGATCGAGGCCCTGGCTCCCGGGCATCCTGACCTCCACATCGGCGCCGGGCTCTACGAGCAGTGGCGCGAAGCGCTCAATACCCGCGAGAACGGCCAGGGCAAGCGGCATGAGGTCGAGCGGATCCTGCGGTCGGTGCGGTCCTTCTACACTGACCTGCACAGCTGGGCGGTCGAAGAGCCCGAGATGTGGGCACTGTGGGTGGCGCCCTGCCCGATCCCCGGCAACGCGCTGCGCGGGCTCACCGTTCACAAACGGCGCACCAAGGAACGGATGGACGACCGGATCCGCCGGCGCCAGCCTTTGCTCCCCACCCTCGTGGCCCATCTCGAGGACCGCTATCACCACCTGCGCGGGCTTCTGCTGCAGGCGCCGCCGCTGGCCGCCGGGGAGACCTTCATCCTCGAAGACCGTTCCTATCAGCGCATCTGGAGTCCCGCTGACGAGAAACGGCAACGCAGCGGCGGGGACGCCAACGTCAGGGTCCGTGACCTCACCAGCGGCCAGGACCTGAACGTCACCACGGCCGAGGAGCTTGCCTTCTGGGAATGGGCTGCCATCGAGGTCCTGCGACACAGCGGCATCCGGATCGAGGAACTGCTGGAACTCACCCATCTCAGCATCCGCCAGTATCAGCGCCCCGGCGGCGAGGTCATCGCGCTGCTGGTCATCGCCCCGTCCAAGACCGATCGGGAGCGCGTAATCCCGATGTCGGCCGAACTGTTCGCCGTCATCGCAGCGATCGTCCGCCGCCACACCCAGGGCGGACGGGCCATCCCCCTCATCCAGCGCTACGACCAGCACGAACGCCGGATGAGCGAGCCGATGCCGTTCTTGTTCCAGCGGCAGCTCGGCACGACTCGCCGGGTCATCTCCTCCGGCACCGTCCTGGTCATGCTCCGCCGGCGCTGCGACGATCTCGCCGGCCACCACCCGGAGTTCCGCACGGCGGGCTTCACCCCGCACGACTTCCGCAGGCTGCTGGCCACCGATCTGGTGAACAACGGGCTGCCGATCCACATCGGCGCAGCCTTGCTCGGGCACTTGAATCTTGAAACAACCCGGGGTTACGTCGCCGTCTTTAACGAGGACGTCATCCGCCATTACCAGGCATTCCTCGACCGGCGCCGCCAGGCCCGTCCGACCGATGAGTACAGGTCCGTCACCCAGCCCGAGTGGCTCGGGTTCGAGGAACATTTCGACCAGCGCAAGGTCGAACTAGGCGGATGCGCCCGCCCTTACGGGACCCCTTGCCAGCACGAACACGCTTGTCTGAGATGCCCCATGATCAACATAAATCCGAAGATGCTGCCCCGCCTCGACGAGATCGAAGACGACCTCCAGGCCCGCCGGAGCCGGGCCGGGCACGAGGGCTGGCTCGGCGAGATCGAGGGCATCGACCTCACCCTTACTTTCCTGCGCCAGAAACGAGACCAGACCCGGCGGCTGGCCCGCATCGCGCCCACCGACCTCGGCATGCCAGGCGTGCTCTCCGCAGGATCACCATGAGTTACCCGGCCAGCTCCGGGCTACTCAGGCAGCCGGTCCCGCAACGGCGGCTCGATGCCCGCTCCGCGCAGCACTCGCTCAACGAAGCCGCCCTTGGCATTGGAGTAAGCATCGCGGTTGCCGCCATGCTGGCGGGAGAGGTGCGTCTTCAGCTGCGCGTAGTCGCGGCGCAGGCCCGGATCGGCCCGCAGGGCATCCCGGAAGGCGAGCAGCGCCTGAGCGTGCGGATGATTGCACTCGATCACATGCAAGTGATGGGTCCGGGCCTCTGGCCGGGGCCGCAGGAACCACAGGCGGTAGTGGCGGCATGGGTCTTCTGGCCAGAACAGCCAGCCAGCCGCTTCGAGAACCCCCACAGCGTCGTGCGCCACCTGCAGCGAGCGGACCGGCGCGAGCATGTCGATGACCGGCTTCGCGGACAGACCGGGAACCGAAGTCGAGCCGATGTGCTCAACCGGGCTTGCCAGCCACGGACCAAGCACGGCG
>DASWFT010000514.1:0-3370 GCA_036394075.1 Streptosporangiaceae bacterium | reverse complement strand
GCGGCAAGCAGTCGGACCTTTCTTCGCCCACGCATGGGTGGAGCGAGATGGCTTGATCGTAGACATCACGGCGGATCAGTTCCCTGACATGCCGGAACCAGTCCTGCTCACGACCGACCGGACCTGGCATGACGCCCGATTCCCGTCGGGCCCAAGCAGTAAAAGCCGCCAACCTTGATTGGTTCGAGCTCAACAGCAACGCTCTACCTGCAGCGCGTCCCAGGCTTCAACTCGATGCAGACTGGCCGCGCATTGCTGCCCGGCCCAGTCGTCAGCAGCATGATCTCGCTCTTCTTCGCCGATAAGCTGACTGCGCGCTCCGGCATCCGCATCACATTGATGACAGTTGTGCTGGCCATCGCGGCCGCTACTGCAAGTAGCAAACTCGCGGTGCCCTGGGCTGCTCGCTGGCTGGCATTCCTCCTGGGGTGTCCGGTGATGCCTGGGGCCGCGGAGGCTGGGGCTAGCGCTGGCAGACCGGCTGCAGCTGTCCCCGCACTGGCCCGGACCGGGCCGGTGTTCGCCCTCACCGGCCAGCGCTGGCGCCCGCCCGGGTTTCGATCGGTCAGTACGGGGGCCGAAGCCCGGCCATGGTGATCGTGACGAGCCGGCGGACCGCGGCTGCCGATGGCAGGCTGCCGGCGGCCGTGAGGGCGTGCAGGCAGTAGCTGGCCAGCTCGCCGGGTGCGGCATCGTCGCGCAGCTCGCCGGCCCCCACGCCGTCGGCGATGAGATCGCTGATGAAGGCGAGCAGCTGTTGCTCCGTCCGGGCGATGTGCTCGCCGCGGTGCACCAGCGCCGCCAGCTCGGTGCCGCGGGGCCGCTCGTAGGTGATCAGCGCATAGGCGCTGAGCACGGCCTCGAGCCGCTCGCCGGCGCTGCCGCCGGCATGGTCGGCGACCTGGGCGAGATGCTCGAGGTGGCGGCTGACGTGGCGGTCGTGCCAGGCGGCCAGGATCGCCTCGACGTCGGGGAAGTACTTGTACAGCGTCGCCCGGCCGATGCCGGTTTCCCGGGCGATCCGCGACATCGTCACCGACGCCAGCCCGTGCTCGGCGACCAGCGCCGCGGTGGTGTCCAGGGTCGCCTCGTGCACCGCGCGGCGGTGCTCCTCGATCGTCTCGGTCCACAGCTTCGGCACCAACCCAGCATACACTACGTACCTCTGACGACGGTATGACTTGACAGAGACATAATGTCTCGATAGAACTGTCGCGGTAACAGACAACGGCAGGCCCGCGACGGAAGAGGACACTCACATGGCTGACCAGCCCCGCCACCCGGACACCAGCGACGACACCAGCATGGGGGCCAGCGCGGTGCCGGGCGCGGCCAGGCCGCGCTGGAAGATCGCGCTGGTGATCGTCATCGTGGCCGCCGTGCTGCTGCTGATGATCGTCTTGCACGTCACCGGCGTGGTCGGCGCTAACACCAACGGCTAGCGCACTTTGCAACCGAGAACTGGAGCCCGCAGATGATCGAGGCATCCGGCCTCAGCAAGCGCTATGGCGCCACCCTGGCGGTGGACGGCCTGTCGTTCGCCGTGCCACCCGGCCAGGTGACGGGATTCCTCGGCCCCAACGGGGCCGGAAAATCCACGACGATGCGCCTGATCCTGGGTCTCGACGCGCCATCGTCGGGGTCGGTGACGGTCAGCGGACGGCCTTACGCCGCCTTCCGCCGCCCGCTGCTCGAGGTCGGGGCGATGCTCGAGGCAAAGGCGTTCCACGGCGGGCGCAGCGCCCGCAACCACCTGCTGTGCCTGGCCCTCAGCAACGGGATCAGCCCCGCCCGCGTCGAGCAGGTGCTGGACCTGGTCGGGCTGCGCAGCGCCGCCCGCAAGCGCGCCGGCGGCTTCTCGCTCGGCATGGGACAGCGCCTCGGCATCGCCGCCGCGCTGCTCGGCGACCCGCCGGTGCTGATACTCGACGAGCCTGTCAACGGCCTCGACCCCGAGGGCGTCCTGTGGATCCGCAACCTGCTGAAGTCGCTCGCGGCCGAGGGCCGCACCGTCTTGCTGTCCAGCCACCTGATGAGCGAGATGTCGCTCACCGCCGACCGGCTGATCATCATCGGCCGCGGCCGCCTCATCGCGCAGACCACCATCAAGGACTTCCTTACCGGCGGCCCGGGCAACTTCGTGCGGGTCCGCTCGCCGCAGAGCAGCGCGCTCGCGGCGCTGCTGGAGTCCCGCGGCATCACGGTCACCCGCCAGCCGGGCAACGCGCTTCGCGTCACCGGCGCCGCCAGCGACGCCGTCGGCGAGGTCGCCAGGGCGAACGGGCTGACGCTGCAAGAACTCTCCGAGCACCAGACATCGCTGGAAGACAGGTACATGGAACTCACCAGCGACTCCATCGACTACCGCACGGCCGAGGGCGCGGCCGTCCCGGTCCCGAACCCGAACTGAGGCCGGTCATGACCGTCATCGCAGCCCTCCGGGCACCGTACAGCCCGGTAGCGCACCTCGCCGACGTCTCCCGGTCGGAGTTCTGGAAGCTCCGCACGGTCCGCTCCACCTACTGGTCGCTGCTGGCGGCCGTGGTGTCCAATGTCGCGCTGGCGGCGCTGCTGGGCATCCTCCTGCCCAGCCACCTCAGCGCCCGCCAGGACGCGACTATCGATTCGACACGGGTCAGCCTCGGCGGCCTGCACCTGTCCCAGGTCGCCATCGGCTTGCTCGGCGTGCTGGTCATCACCAGCGAATACAGCACCGGCATGATCCGCGCCACCCTGGCCGCCGTGCCGCAGCGCCGCCTGATGCTGACGGCCAAGACCATCGTGTTCGCGGTGACCGCCCTCATCGTCGGGATCGCCTCGTGCCTCGCCGCCTACCTCGCCTTCCAGGCGTTCCTGCCCGCGGGTGATGGCATGCGGACCTCGCTGAGCGATCCCGGCGTGCTCCGCGCGGTCACCGGCGCCGGTCTGTACCTGACGGTACTCGGGCTGCTCGGCCTCGGCCTCGGCGCCATCATCCGCTCCAGCGCCGGCGCGGTCGCGACGCTGCTCGGCCTGCTCTTCGTCCCCTCACTGCTCGCGGCTCTCCTGCCCCAGTCCTGGCAGGACACCATCGCCCCCTACCTCCCGATGAACGCCGGCGAAACGATCATCACCGTGCACCACCAGGCGCACACTCTCCAGCCCTGGCCCGGGTTCGGCGTTTTCTGCCTCTACGCCGCAGCCGCCCTCACGGCCGGATTCATCCTGGTCAGCCACCGGGATGCCTAGCCCGCGGGCACCGGCGAGCACGCCCTCATGTCCGCCGGCCTCGGCCTGGACGCCACAGGCGCCGACCTCGCCCCCAGCGCGCTGGACACCACCCGGCACAAGGCACGCCAGCGGGACCGCACGACGCGGTTCCTCCGCCACG
>DASWFT010000513.1:0-3053 GCA_036394075.1 Streptosporangiaceae bacterium | reverse complement strand
CGGGCGGGCCGCGAGGGCCCGGATGGCCTGTTCCGTCACCTCTTCCCAGCCCTTGCCGCGGTGCGAGCCAGGCTGGCCGGGGGCCACGGTGAGCACCCGGTTCAGCAGCAGCACGCCGCGCTCCGCCCAGGACGTGAGGTCACCGTTGGCTGGCTTGGGGTAACCGAGATCCTCGGAGTACTCCCGGAAGATGTTGAGCAGGCTGGGCGGCAGCCGCCGCACCTCGGGCGCCACCGAGAAGCTCAGGCCGACCGGGTTCCCGGGGGTGGGGTAGGGGTCCTGGCCCACGATCAGCACCCGGACGTCGCTCAGCGGCTGCTGGAACGCGCGGAGCACACGGTCCCCCGCGGGCAGGTAACGGCGGCCCGCGGCGATCTCGCCGCGCAGGAAGTCGCCCATCGCGGCGATGCGTCCAGCCACCGGCTCCAGCGCGGCCGCCCAGCCCGCCTCGACGATCTCGGCCAAGTCCCGCTGCTGCGTCACGGGCAATCACTCTAGCGCCGGCGGCGTCACTTGGTAGCGGTCACGGCGGGCAAGCGGCCGGGCTGGTTTCAGGTACTTTCATCCTCCTAACGTTCCTCCGTTGCCTGTGACCAGCGGAAAGGCCGGGGGTGGGGGCAGCGGGCCGGGATCGGCCTTGACCAGCCGGCGGCCCCCTCGGATACGTTCCGCTCGGGTTGCTGCCCGCCGCGGCTTGCATGTGCCGCGGCGGGCGGCCCCGACCCGACACGGTCCGCTCGACGGCTGGGCGTCATCTCCGGGTGGCGCCCGGCCCCACGGCCCGGCCGCGGCGGTACTGGTATTGACCCGGGGCTGACCCGGCACGTCCCGAGGAGACTTGGATGCGGCTACCTTCTGCCGTCGCGGCGCTCACTGGCACTCTCGCATTGGTGGCCGCCGGGCTGGCCGGGGCCGGCGCGGTGGTCCACGCGGCCAACAGTGCCTCGGCCGCGCCCGCCGCGCCCGCCGCGGCTGGTGTCGGCGCCGGGTTCTGGCACACCAGCGGCAATCAGATCCTCGACTCCAGCGGGAACCCGGTGCGGATCGCCGGGATCAACTGGTACGGCTTCGAGACCCCGGATGAGATCGCGCACGGCTTGTGGGCGCAGGACTACCACGCCGTCATCAACGACATCAAGAACCTGGGTTACAACACGATCCGCATCCCGTTCTCCAACCAGATGGTGGAGACCCCGATCGTTCCGCAGAACTTCAGCCAGTACAACAGCACCGGGCCGATCAACACCGACCTGGCCGGGCTGAATTCGCTGCAGATCATGGACAAGATCATCACCTACGCGGGCCAGGCGGGCCTGAAGGTCATCCTGGACAACCACCGGTCCGAGGCGGGAGAGACCGCGGAGGCCAACGGCCTCTGGTACACCAGCGCGTACAGCAGTTCGGCCTGGGTCAGCGACTGGGCCACGCTCGCCCGGCGCTACGCCGGCAACCCGACGGTGATCGGCTTCGACCTCCGCAATGAGCCGCACACCCCGGCCGGTGACACCTACGCGCAGGGCGCCACGTGGGGCACCGGCGTCGCCGCTACGGACGTGAGGCTGGCCTACCAGCAGGCGGGCAACGCCATCCTGGCCGTGAACCCGAACGCGCTGATCTTCTGCGAGGGCATCGGCGAGACCCCGAACTCCTCCGGCGGCTTTGACTCCACCTGGTGGGGCGGCGACCTCGCGCTGGCCGGCCAGTTCCCGGTCACGCTCAGCTCCGCGGGCCACGTGGTCTACTCCGCGCACGACTACGGCCCGAACCTGTTCCAGCAGACCTGGTTCAACTCCTCCACCACGTCCGCCAGCCTGGACGCGGTCTGGGCCAAGTTCTGGGGCTACCTCTACACCCAGAACGTCGCCCCGGTGTGGGTCGGCGAGTTCGGCACCGGCAACGCGGCCGCGGACGTGTCGAGCAGCACACCTGGGTCGCAGGGCCAGTGGTTCTCCAGCCTCATGTCCTACATCAAGAGCAACCCCGCGATGGGCTGGACCTACTGGGCGCTCGACGGCGAGGACTCCTACGCGCTGCTGGACAACAACTATGACGCGACGCCGGTCAGCGCGGCCAAGCAGTCCCTGCTGGCGGGCGACCAGTTCCCGCTCTCCGGCGCGGGGAACGGCACGCCGTCGCCGGCCGGATCCGCCGCCCCCGTCTCCTGCCGGGCCGTGTACTCGCTGACGAACAGCTGGCCAGGCGGCTTCCAGGGTCAGATCGTGCTCACCAACACGGGCACCGCCGCGATCAGCCCGTGGAAGCTGACCTGGACCTTCCCCGGTGACCAGAAGATCGGCAGCATGTGGACGGCCAGCTTCACCCAGTCCGGCGAGAACGTGACCGCGGTCAACCAGTCCTACAACGCGACCATCGCCCCGGCCGGCTCGGTCACCATCGGCTTCACCGGCACCTTCACCAGCAGCGACGCCGCGCCTACCGCCTTCTCGGTCAACGGCACCGCGTGCAGCACCTCATAAAACCTCACATTCGCTTAACGGAGGTTTCGCGGTGATTGCCCGCACCACGTACCGAGTGCTGCGGCGCCGCACGTTCCGGGCGCTGGCTGGCCAACCTGGCGCCCGGCTCACCCTCAACAGCACAGTCTGCGCCGCCTGACGGTCTGTGATTGGTGGTACCGGTAAGCGGTTGATTGGCGGCTGGTCCCCAGGCCACCAATCAACCGCGATCATGTCCTGAGCTAGGCAGTACGGCTCATGACGACCTTGAGCGCGCCGGTGTCGGCGGCGCGGGCGAACACGTCGTAGGCCTGGTCGAAGTCATCGAGCGCGAAGTGGTGCGTGATGAACCGCCCGGCATCGATCTGGTGGCTGGCGAGCAGCTTCAGGAGTGTCGGCGTGGAGTACGCGTCGACCAGGCCGGTGGTGATGGTGATGTTCTTGATCCACAGGTCTTCGAGGTGCAGGGTGGCGGGCTCGCCGTGCACGCCGATGTTGGCGATCCGGCCACCGGGCCGGGCCAGCGCAGCGGCAAGCTCGAATGTGGCGGGCACGCCGACCGCTTCGATGGCCACGTCGGCGCCCAGCCCGTCCGTG
>DASWFT010000512.1:0-17120 GCA_036394075.1 Streptosporangiaceae bacterium | reverse complement strand
CTGAGGGCGGGAAGGGGCTGCGGTGCCGGACGTGGGAGTGATCAGAACGGGGACCGCCCGTCCCGGCGCCGGGCATCCAGCGATGGCCGCACACCGGCTGCGCGACTGGCTGACCCTCGTGATTCCCGCGGCGGCGGCTTTGCTGTTCGGCGGTTATCAGCTTGGCAAACTCTCACTGTGGCGGGACGAGGCATACTCGGTCGACGCCGCCCACCGGAGCTTCGGCCAGATCTTCGCGCTGCTGCGCCACACAGACGCCGTGAATGGCACCTACTACCTCTTCATGCACGCGGTGATTACCCTGCTCGGCACGTCCGCGACAGCGATCCGGCTGCCGTCCCTGCTGGCCACGGCGGTTGCGGCCGCGATGACCGCGGCCCTCGGGAGGCTGCTGGCGCGGATGGCCAGCCTGCCAGCCCCACGGCTCACCGGGTTGCTGGCCGGCCTGCTGTTCGTGGCCGTCCCCCAGACGACCAGGTACGCGCAGGACGCCCGCGCGTACGCGATCGTCACCATGCTTGTCACCATCGCGACGTATCTGCTGGTCCGGGCCATGCTGGCCGACACCTGGCGATGGTGGGCCGGGTACGCCCTGGTGATCGTGCTGGCCGGGCTCTTCAACCTGTTCTCCCTGCTTGTGGTGGCAGCGCACGCGCTGACGGTGCTGATCATCCGCGTCCGCCGCGGCGGGCTCGAGTCGGGCGCGGCGCCAGCGCGTCTTTGGCGGTGGCTCGTGGCCGCCGTAGCCGCGGGCATCGTGCTGGCCCCGTTGGCCCTCTTGGGGTTCAGGCAGCGCGGCCAGATCAGCTGGCTGACCAAGCCGGGCCTGCGGACCGTCTCTAACCTGTTCGTGAGCTTCGCCGGGTCGAAGCCGCTTGTCGTCCCGATCGCGGCGCTGGCCCTGTGTGCCCTGGTGGCCAGCCTGGTCGCCAGATCCGGGCCGGCCACCCTGACGGGCGAGTCGGCCGCAGACGGGCCGGCGACCCTGGGCGGCGGGGCCGCGTCGGCGGGCAGCCCGGCGACGCGAGCAGGCGGGCCGGCCACGTCGGCGAGCGGCCCGGCGACCCTGGCCAGCGGGTCGGCCACCCTGGCCATCGTCGCTCTTCCCTGGCTGATCCTGCCGCCCATCGTCATGCTCGCGGTGTCGCGGTTCAAGCCGGTGTACGACGAGCGTTACGTGCTGTTCTGCCAGCCCGCCCTGGCGCTGCTCTGCGCCGCTGGCCTGGCCTGGCTGGCGCGAGTTGTCTCGATAGGGCTGCCCAGCGGCCGGGGCCGGGCGCTGGCCTGGCTGCCGTCCGTCGGGGTCCTGGCGGTGCTGGCCGCCCTGCTGGTCACGCCGCAGCACGCGGTCAGGCTGCAGTCGTCCCGGCTGGATGATCTGCGCTACGACGCGGCGGTCGTCGCCGCCCACGGGCGCCCTACGGACATCGTCTTCTACATCCCGTGGAACCAGCGGATCCTGGGCATGGGATATCCCGCGCCCTTCCGGCAGCTCAGGGACGTCTCGCTCGCGGTGTCCCCGATGAAGTCGAACACCCTGCTGGGAACCGAGGTGAGCCTGGCCACACTGCACGACCGCCTGCACAATCTGAGCAGGGTGTGGCTGGTCACGTCGGTGAGCCAGGCCCAGCTGGCGGCGATATCCAGCCCGGTGCTGCGCGCCGAACTGGCCCTCATACAGACCATGCGGCTAGTCGGGCGCTGGCACGCCGACTCGGACGTGCTCAGCCTCTACAGCGCGAAGTAGCCGGCAGTAGCCGGAGCGAGGCGGGCGAGCAGGCGGGGCGCGCAGGTCGCTCGGGCGGCGAGCCTCTGGAGCGGGCAAAGCGGGCGGCCGGGCAAGCCGGGCGGCCGGGCAGTCGGCAGCAGCTCAGCCGGGCATGGGGGCCAGGCCCGTGCCGTGGCCTGGGCCGTAGGCGGCCAGCTTGTCGCGGAGCCGCCCGCGGCCGCGGTGCAGCCGGGACATCACGGTGCCGATCGGCGTCCCCATGATCTCGGCGATCTCCTTGTAGGCGTACCCCTCGATGTCGGCGAGGTAGACCGCGACCCGGAACTCCTCCGGCAGATCACGCAGGGCCCGCAGGATCTCGGAGTCGGCCAGCCGGTCCAGCGCTTCCGCCTCGGCCGACCGCGCCTGAGGTGCCAGCGGATCGGCTGGGACCTGCCAGTCCTGGAAGTCGCCGCTCGATGCCTGCCTCGGCTCACGGCGGCGCTTGCGGTAGCTGTTGATGAACGTGTTCGCGAGGATTCGGTGCAGCCACGCCCTGAGATTCGTGCCCGGCCTGAACTGATGGAACGCCGCGTACGCCTTGGCTGACGTCTCTTGGACGAGATCCTCGGCGTCGGTGGGGTTGCGCGTCATGCGGAGCGCGGCAGGGTACAACTGCCCAAGGAAAGGCACGACGTCCTGTTCGAACCGCGCATTGCGGTCCGGCGCCTGCTCGGTGGACCCCATCGTTGCTCCGCTTCGTCCGTTGACCGTCACTCTATAGACGTGCGAGAGGCCCCATCCGGCTCAGCGTCCCGGGTCACAATCTGTGCGACAGTCAGTCATCATCTTTCTACCCCCGCATGCTGAGATATTCCTGAACGCCAGCTACGGGTAACTGCAGCAGTCCCGCCGCGGCAGCCGGGCTCTGCTGGTCCAACCCCTGCCGCTCCGACCCGTTGTGACCGGACGCGGTTAGTATGCGGCTGGCAACCCGCCAGAATGGTCGGCGTGACCAGCGGAATCCGCGACGAGCTTGCGCTGGTGGACGTCGCTGTCCGGCTCGGTGCTTCCAGCGTACCCGGCTGGTCTGATACTGAACAGGAGCTGGCCGTCACCGCGCGGCAGCACCACGATCGCGGGCCCGGCTGCACCCCGGATCTCGGCGTGGTCCGGGATCTGATCCAAGCGGGCCAGGATCCGCTGGGAGAGGCGTTCTGCCGGCTGCGCGGGCGCGCCGAGCGGCGGGCGCTCGGCCAGACGTTCACCCCGCCGCCGGTGATCGACAGCATGATCTCTTGGGCAGCAGGCGCCACCTGGGCGCGCGGCGCGGCCGGGGCCCGGGCCGACGGGACAGGCGGCGTGGACGGGAACCAGGCCGCCGGGCCCGTGCGAGTGGTCGACCCGGGCTCGGGTTCCGCGCGGTTCCTCATCGCCGCCGGGCGCACATGGCCGCATGTGTCGCTGCTGGGAGTCGAAATCGACCCGGTCGCGGCGGTCATCGGCCGGGCCAGCCTGGCCGTCGCCGGCCTGGCCGACCGCTCCCGCGTGCTGCTGCAGGACTATCGGGCGGTGCGCCTGCCATCCGCCTGCGGCCCCACCCTCTTTCTCGGCAATCCGCCCTACCTGCGCCACCACCAGATCCCGCCGGCCTGGAAGGGCTGGCTGCGGTCGACCGCGCGCACGTTCGGCCTGCCGGCCAGCGGCTTGGCCGGACTGCACGTGCACTTCTACCTCGCCACCGCGGTGCACGCTGTGCCGGGTGATCTGGGGGCGTTCATCACCGCCGCGGAGTGGCTCGACGTGAACTACGGCAGCCTGGTGCGGGCCCTGATGATCGGCCCGCTGGGTGGAGAGTCGGTCCACCTGATCGAGCCTGCCGTCCCAGTGTTCAGCGACGCGCAGGCCACCTCGGCCATCTCGTGCTTCCGGCCGGGCAGCCGCCCACGCCGTCTTCGCCTGCGGCGCGTCGCCAGCGTGGCGGAACTCGGCACGCTGGCCGACGGAGCGCCGGTGCCGGTCCAGTCGCTCACCGCCGCCGCCCACTGGGGGCCCATGTTGCCGCGTGCGCCCGGTCGGGGGGCGGCGGCCGGCCTGTCCTGTCCGCCGCGGACGGCCCGGCTGCCGGCCGACCGGGTCGAGCTCGGCGAACTCTGCCGGGTCCACCGGGGTCAGGTCACCGGCGCCAACGCGATCTGGGTTGCAGCGGCCGGGGTCGGCAGAGTCGGCGGGACGGCTGGGGCCAGCGGGGCGGCCGGCGTCGGCGGGATAGCCGGGTCTGACGGGATGAGGGGGACGGCCGGGGCGGGCGGGATAGATCCAGCGGGCCGGATCCCCGAGCGCTTCCTGTTCCCGGCAGTGACCCGGGCGCGCGAGCTGTTCCAGGCCTGGGATGTGCTGGCACCGGCCATCCCGCTGCGCTCGGTCATCGACCTGCCCGCCGACCTCGGCGAGCTTTCCGCCCAGGAACTCCGCGACGTCGAGCTGTTCCTCAGCCGGGCCAGGGCTGCAGGCGCCGCGGACAGCTACGTCGCCCGGCACCGCACACCCTGGTGGCGGGTCCGGCTCCGCGAGCCACCGCCGATCCTCGCCACGTACATGGCCCGCCGGCCGCCGGCCTTCGTGCGCAACCTGGCCGGGGCCCGCTACCTGAACATCGCGCACGGTATATACCCGCGTGAGCCGCTGTCAGCGGCCGCGCTCGATGGGCTGGGGGCATTCCTGCGCGGTTGCGTTATGGATGGTCGGGGGCGGGTTTATGCGGGCGGGCTGCTGAAGTTCGAACCAGGCGAGATGCAGCGGCTACCGGTGCCCAGCCCGCAGTTGCTCGCTACCTGCGCCGAGCTGGCCCGCGATGAGCCGGTCAGATCCAGCCGTGGTACCACATGTGGTCCAGCCAGGATGTGTAGGGAATGACCTTGGCGGCCAGGATCGGGTAGAGATAGGCAAAGTTCCGCAGAACGCCCAGCACATAGGCACCCGCGATCGCCGCGCCGACTGTCCGGCGGGGGGCTGACGCCCGGGCCGAGCCGATGATCAGCCCGAGGCACAGGGTGATGGACAGCACGAGGAACGGGACGAAGGCCACCGCGTAGAAGTAGAACTTGGTCCGGTCGGGGAACAGGAACCAGGGCAGCCAGCCGCCCGCCACCCCGAGCAGCACCGCCCCGGCCCGCCAGTCCCGCCGGGTCAGCCACCAGCCCAGGCACACCAGCAGGGTGGCGATCGACGCCCACCAGATCATCGGGGTGCCGATGGCCAGGACCTCCTGGGAGCAGTTCGCCGATCCGCACCCCTTCGCGTGGGGCGGGTAGAAGAAGGCGACCGGCCTGGCCATCACCAGCCAGGTCCAGGGCTGTGACTGGTACGGGTGATGGGTGTGCAGGCCGACGTGGAAGTTGAGCATCTGCTTGTGGTACTCGAACAGCGAGACGAGTGGCGAGATCACCGGGGTGTGATCGCCGTTCTGGGCCGCATAGTTCCGGTCCCATCCACTGGATGTGGCGAACCATCCGGTCCAGGTCGCCACGTAGATGGCCGCAGGCAGCAGCCCGAAGGAGACCGGCAGCCAGCGCGCGTCGCCGAGCAGTGCGTCGCGGACGTGGTGGCGGAATCCGACCGACCGCCGCGCCCCGATGTCCCACGCGATCACGAGACCAGCGAACGCGAACACGTACCAGATCGCGTCCCACTTGGACGCGCAGGCCAGGCCCAGGCAGGCTCCGGCGCCCACCCGCCACCAGCGGATCCCGCGCCGGGGCCCGCGCTCGTCGCCGGGATGCTGCGCTACCCACTCCGCCAGGCGGGCGCGGGAGACGTCACGGTCGACAACCAGGCAGCCGAACGCCGCCAGCACCCAGAACATCTGGAAGATGTCCAGCAGCGCTGTGCGGCTCATCACGAATTCCAGCCCGTCCAGGGAGAGCAGCAGTCCGGCCACGCAGCCGAGCAGGGTGGACCGGGTCATCCGGCGGGCGATCCGGGCGAGCAGCAGAATGGCCAGCGACCCGAACAGCGCGACGGAGAACCGCCAGCCGAACGGGGTCAGCCCGAACGCCCACTCGCCGATCGCGATGGCGAGCTTGCCAAGCGGCGGGTGAACCACGAACTCGCCGCCCGAGGTGAAGATGTTCGTGTGACCCTGCGTGATCAGCGAGTTCCGGTTGCTGACATAGTTCTGCTCCACGCCATGCCGCAGGATGCCGTACGCGTCCGGGACGTAGTACGTCTCGTCGAAGATGATTGTCCGCGGCACGCTCAGCCGGTTGAAGCGCAGGAATGCGCCGAACGCGGTGACCAGTAGCGGGCCCACCCAGCCCCAGAACGGGCTGCCCGGAATGGCGGGAGCCAGCCGGGCGCGAAGTGCTGGCAGGCGGGAACTGGTGTCAGCGGCCGGATGCTCGGCCTCGGATGCAATCATCGAGCCACATCGTATTGGGGGTGCGGGGCATAACGTAGGTTCCGCGATGAATGACTCCGCCCCAAAGGACAGTGTCAGCGGCACGCTCACGGTAGCCGCCGGACCCATCGGCAGGCCAGGCGACGCCTCGCCCCTGCTGGCCGAGGCGCTCGCCACGACGGCGGTCGTCGCGGCCGAGGATACCCGGCGAGTACGCCGGCTCGCCGCGGCCCTCGGCGTCAAACTCGCAGGGCGGCTCGTGTCGTACTACGACCCCGTCGAGCGGACCCGCCCGAGCGCGCTGCTCGCCGCGCTACGCGAGGGAGACGACGTGCTACTGGTGACCGACGCCGGCATGCCCGCGGTCAGCGACCCCGGGTATCGTCTGGTCGCCGCGGCGGCGGCGGAAGGTGTCCCGGTGAGGGTGCTCCCCGGGCCGTCCGCCGTGACCGCCGCGCTGGCCGTCTCCGGCCTGCCCAGCGACCGGTTCTGCTTCGAGGGATTCCCGCCCCGCAAGGCGGGTCCGCGAGCCCGCAGGTTCGCGGAACTGGCCGCCGAGCCACGGACCCTGGTGTTCTTCGAGTCACCCCGCCGGACCCATGTCACCCTGGTGGAACTGGCCCAGGCGTTCGGCCCCAGCCGTCGCGCGGTGGCCTGCCGGGAGCTCACCAAGACTCACGAGGAGATCCGCCGGGGCACGCTCGGGGAACTAGCGGCCTGGGCCGAGGGCGGGGTGCTCGGCGAGGTGACGCTCGTGATCGAGGGCGTCGGCCGGTCCGCCCCGGCGAGCGGTCCGCTGCGCACCCCCGAGGAAGCGGCCGCCGAGGTCGCCGCGCGGGTAGCGGCGGGCGCTGACCGCAAGGACGCCCGCGTCGCGGTGGCCAGGGAATCCGGCCTGTCCAGGCAAGCGGTCTATGACGCCGTGGCGCGCGGCAAAGAGTTCGAGGGCTCGCCCGGCAGCACCTAGGCTGGTGAGCATGTCCTCAACCCGCCACATCCTGGCCGCCCCAGCGTGGCCCTACGCCAACGGCCCCCGCCACATCGGGCACGTCTCCGGCTTCGCCCTGCCGTGCGACATGTTCAGCCGCTACCAGCGGATGGCGGGCAACCGGGTACTGATGGTCAGCGGGACGGATGAGCACGGAACACCGATCCAGGTCCAGGCGGACAAGGAGAACCTGACCCCGCGTGAGCTGGCCGACCGGTACAACCGGGTGATCGCGGAGGACCTGTTCGGCCTTGACATGTCCTATGACCTGTTCACCCGGACCACCACCCGGAACCACTACGCCGTGGCCCAGGAAATTTTCACCGGCCTCTACCAGAACGGCTACATCTTCCCCAAGGTCACCAAGGGCGCGAAGTCCCCGTCCACCGGCCGGACCCTGCCCGACCGATACATCGAGGGCACCTGCCCGATCTGCGGCTACGACAGCGCGCGCGGCGACCAGTGCGACAACTGCGGCAACCAGCTGGACCCGATCGACCTCATCAACCCGCGGTCGAAGATCAACGGGGAGACCCCGGTGTTCGTGGACACCGAGCAGTTCTTCCTCGACCTGCCCGCGTTCACCGAGGTACTCGGCAGCTGGCTGCAGAGCAAGAGCGGCCAATGGCGGCCCAACGTGCTGAGGTTCTCGCTCAACCTGCTCAGCGACCTGCAGCCGCGGGCGATCACCAGGGACCTGGACTGGGGCGTGCCGGTGCCGCTGGACGGCTGGCGGGACCGCCCGGACAAGCGGATCTACGTGTGGTTCGACGCGGTGATCGGCTACCTGTCCGCGTCCATCGAGTGGGCCAGGCGTTCCGGGGACCCGGATGCGTGGCGCGCCTGGTGGCAGTCGCAGGACGCCGAGTCCTACTACTTCATGGGCAAGGACAACATCGTCTTCCACTCCGAGATCTGGCCGGCCATGCTGCTCGGCTACAGCGGCAAAGGCGCCAGGAACGGCTCCCCTGGCTCGCTCGGAGAACTGAACCTGCCGACCGAGGTGGTGTCGAGCGAGTTCCTGACCATGGAGGGGCGCAAGTTCTCCTCCTCCCGCGCGGTCGTCATCTACGTGCGTGACTTCCTCGCCCGCTACGACGTGGACGCGCTGCGCTACTACGTGGCGGTGGCTGGCCCGGAAAACCAGGACACCGATTTCACCTGGCGTGAGTTCGTCCGGCGCAACAACGATGAGCTGGTCGCGACCTGGGGGAACCTGGTCAACCGGTCGATCTCGTTCGCGGCGAAGAACATCGGCGTGATCCCGAAGCCGGGCCAGCTCTCCGACGTCGATCATCAGATCCTGGAGCGCTCCCGCGCCGCGTTCGGCGTCGTCGGCGCGGAACTGGGCCGGTCGCGGTTCAAGTCGGCCATCACCGAGACGATGCGGACCGTGGCCGAGGCCAACAAGTACATGTCCGATCAGGCACCATGGAAGCTCCGCGAGTCCGACCCGGACCGGATGGGGACCGTCCTGCACGTGGTGCTGCAACTGGTGGATGACGCGAAGACGCTGCTCACGCCGTTCCTGCCGCGGTCGTCGGAGAAGGTGTACCGGATGCTGGGCGGAGCGGAGACGTGGTCCGGCATGCCCGAGATCCGGCAGGTCGACGAGGAGGACGCTCCGTCCTACCCGGTCATCACCGGCGACTACGGCACCGCCGCGCGGTGGGAGTCCCAGCCGGTCGCGCCGGGTACCCCGCTGGCCGCGCCCACACCGCTGTTCACGAAGCTGGACCCGTCCGTCGCGGACGAGGAACTGGCCCGGCTGGAGGGGGCGGGGGGCACCGCGTGACCGCTGTTCCGGCGCCCGAGCCGCTGCCCGCCGACGCGCTGGATAGTCACTGCCACCTGGACCTGATGGAGCGGCCAGCAGAGGAGGTCATTGCCGCCGCCCAGGCGGCTGGCATCCGGCGGATTATCACGGTCGGCGTCGACCTCCCGTCGTCGCGCTGGTCAGCGGAGTGCGCAGCCGGTCGCCAGGACGTTTACGCGGCGGTCGCGATCCACCCCAACGAGACCGCCTCGGCCGCTTCGTCCCCGGCTGACCGCGACGCCGTGCTGGCCGAGATCAGCACGCTGGCTGCGCTGCCGCAGGTGCGCGCGATCGGCGAAACCGGGCTCGACTACTACCGGGACCACGCCCGCCCCGAGGTCCAGCGGGATTGGTTCCGCGCGCACATCGCGATCGCCAAGCAGGCCGGCAAGGCCCTGATGATCCACGACCGGGATGCGCACGATGACGTACTGCGCATCCTGGAGGAGGAGGAACCGCCGGAGAAGGTGGTCTTCCACTGCTTCTCCGGCGACGTGGCCATGGCCAAGCGGTGCGCGGAGGCCGGCTACGTCATGAGCTTCGCGGGCAATGTCACCTTCAAAAACGCGCAGCCCTTGCGGGACGCGGCCGAGGCGGTGCCCGCCGAGGCGATCCTGGTCGAGACCGACGCCCCGTTCCTCACCCCCATGCCGTACCGGGGCAAGCCCAACTCACCCGCCATGGCCGCCCACACGCTGCGCTGCCTCGCCGAGGTCAAGCAGATCGATACCGCGCTGCTTTGCCAACTCGTCACCGCTACCGGTGAACGTGTCTTCGGCCCCTGGTAGCCAGCCTGCCGCGATGGACAGCGCCCTGCTGGGCCCGGCCGAGATCCGGGAGATCGCGGGCCGGCTGGGGATCCGGCCGTCGAAGCGCCTCGGCCAGAACTTCGTGACCGACGCAGGCACGGTGCGGCGGATCGTGGCGCTGGCCGGCCTGAGTCCCTCCGACGCTGTCCTGGAGGTGGGCCCGGGGTTCGGCTCGCTCACCCTCGGGTTGCTCGGGGCGGCCCGGCGAGTGGTAGCAGTCGAGCTTGACCCGGTCCTCGCGGCCGAATTGCCGTGCACCGTCGCCTCGCGCGCGCCAGCGCTGGTGGCCCGCCTTGAGCTGGTGACCGCTGACGCCGCCCGCGTCGGGGATCTGCCCGGCGAGCCGCTGACCGCCCTGGTCGCGAACCTGCCCTACAACGCGGCGGTCCCGGTGGTGCTGCACCTGCTCGCCACCGTTCCGTCCCTGCGGCATGGCCTGGTCATGGTGCAGGCTGAGGTCGCCGACCGGATGACGGCCCCGCCCGGGAGCCGGATCTACGGCGTGCCTTCGGTCAAGCTCGCCTGGTTCGCCCGGGCCCGCCGGGCCGGGCCGGTGCCGCGGACGGTGTTCTGGCCGGTGCCCAACGTGGACTCCGGGCTGGTCGCCTTTACCAGGCACGACCCGCCCGCAGGCGGCGCGACTCGCGCCGAGGTGTTCGCGGTGGTGGACGCCGCCTTCTCGCAACGGCGCAAGACGCTCCGCGCCGCACTGGCCTCCTGGGCGGGATCACCTGCGGCGGCGGAGCGGATTCTGCGGGACGCCGGCGTGGATCCACGGGCGCGCGGTGAGTCACTCGGGGTGGCGGAGTTCGCCCGGATCGCCGAGGCCGGCCCGAGGGCCGGTGGCTGGGGCTGGAGCGGCCCGTAACCGGGGCTGGCCGGTGACCGGGGCTGGGCGGTGACCCGGGCTGGGCGGTGACCGGGTTAGCTGGTGACCGGGCCAGCTGGAGCCGGATACCATCAGGGAATCGTGACCGCTGTGACAGCGCGGGTGCCCGCGAAGGTGAACCTCCAGCTCTCCGTGGGACCGCCGCGAGCCGACGGCTACCACGACCTGGTGACCGTCTTTCATGCCGTTTCGCTGTTCGACGAGGTCACGGTCGCCCCGGCCGAACGTGACACGGTGCTGGTCACCGGAGAGGGCAACGGGTCCGTCCCGCTGGATGGCAGCAACCTTGCCGTCCGCGCGGTCGCCGCGCTGGTGGACGCCGTGGGGCCGGGCTGCCGGGACGCGCCGGGCGTGTCCATCGAGATCAGGAAGCGGATACCGGTGGCCGCCGGCCTGGCCGGGGGTAGCGCGGATGCCGCGGCGGCCCTGGTGGCCTGCAACGAGCTGTGGGGCACCGGCCTCAGCCAGCAGGAACTGTGCGAGGTGGCGTCGCACGTTGGCAGCGACGTCGCGTTCGCCCTGCTCGGCGGCACCGCGATCGGCCTCGGCCGGGGCGATCAGGTCACCCCGGCGCTGGTCACCGGGACGTACCACTGGGTGCTGACGTTCGCTTCCGTTGAGCTATCGACCGCGGCGGTCTACGCCGCGTGTGACCGGCTCCGGGCGTCTCGCGGTGGGCGGCCAGGCCAGCCTGAGGAGGCCCGCCGTCCGGCCCATGCCGGCCCGCCCGGGCCGCCCCGGCTGAACACCGCCCTGATGGCCGCGCTGCGCTCCGGCGAACCGGAGGAACTCGGCCCGTTGCTCACCAACGACCTGCAGCCTGCGGCGCTGTCGCTGCTCCCCGACCTGCGCCGTGGGCTGGCGGCGGGCCGCGAGCACGGAGCGCTCGGCGCCCTGGTCTCGGGGTCGGGCCCGACCTGCGCCTTCCTCGCCCGCGACGCGCGGCACGCCCGCGACCTGGCTGTCGCCTTGACCGGTGCCGGTGTGTGCCGGGCGGTCGCCAGCGTGGTCGGCCCGGCGCCTGGGGCGACCGTCATCGGCGTGGCCTCGGAGAAGTCGTGAATCTGGTCAACCTGGAACGGGCGGTCAAGGGGTACGGCCAGCGGGTGCTCCTCGACGGGGTGTCGGCGGGGGTGGCGGCCCGCGACCGGATCGGGGTCGTGGGGCGCAACGGCGCGGGCAAGAGCACTTTGCTGGCCATCCTGGCCGGCGCTGAGCCGCTGGACAGCGGCCGGGTGACCCGCACCCGTGACCTGCGGATCGGTGCCCTCACCCAGCACGACAACCTCACCGGGACGGTGGGCGCGCTGGTGGTGGGTGACCTCCCCGAGCACGTCTGGGCGGCCAACCCGCGCACCCGCGCGATCATGGCCGCGCTGCTGCCCGGCATAGACCAAACCACCCCAGCAGAACGGCTCTCCGGTGGTGAGTCCCGGCGGGTGGCGCTGGCCGCCGTGCTGGTCGGTGAGCATGACCTGCTGCTGCTGGACGAGCCGACCAACCACCTCGACGTCGAGGCCATCGACTGGCTGGCCCGGTACCTGCGCGACCTGGGCCGGGCGTTCGTCGCGGTGACCCATGACCGCTGGTTTCTCGACGTCGCCTGTGACCGGACCTGGGAGCTCGCCGGGGGACAGCTGCACTCCTATGACGGGGGTTATGCCGCCTACGTGCTGGCCCGGGCCGAGCGGGCGCGGATCGCGGACGCGACCGAGCGGCGCCGGCGCGGCCTGCTGCGCAAGGAGCTGGCCTGGCTGCGGCGTGGTCCGCCCGCCCGGACCAGCAAGCCACGGTTCCGGATCGATGCGGCCAACGCGCTGATCGCCGACGAGCCCCCGCCGCGCGACGGCGTCGAGCTGGCCCGGCTGGCGGCCGCCCGGCTGGGGAAGACCGTGCTGGAGGCGGAGGACGTGACCGTGGCGGCGGGCGGGCGTACCCTGCTCGACGACGTGACGTGGCGGCTCGCCCCCGGGGAGAGGGTGGGCGTGGTGGGGCCGAACGGCAGCGGGAAGACCACGCTGCTCGACCTGCTCGCGGGGACCTCGGCGCTTGCCGTCGAGGGCCGGATCATCCGGGGTAAGACGGTGCACCTCGGCTACCTGACCCAGGATGGGGCGGACCTCGATCCGTCGCTCACTGCCCGGGAGGCGGTCGCGCAGGTGCGCGGCAACCTCCAGGCCGATGTCGGTCCGGGGTCCGCCAGCCAGCTGCTGGACCGGCTCGGCCTACGCGGCGACACGCAGTGGACGCCCGCCGGTGAGCTGTCCGGCGGGGAGCAGCGCAGGCTGCAGCTGCTCACGATCCTGGTCGGCGAGCCGAACGTGCTCTTCCTCGACGAGCCGACCAACGACCTCGACGTGGACACCCTCACCGAGCTGGAAGACCTGCTCGACGGGTGGCCGGGCTCGCTGGTCGTGGTCAGCCACGACCGGTACTTCCTTGAGCGGGTCACCGATCACGTGGTCGCCTTGCTCGGCGACGGAAACCTGTCGTATCTCGGCGGCGGTGTCGAGGAGTACTTGCAGCGCCGGGCGCGTCAGGCCATACCCGTTCCCGGCGCGGGCGGCCCCGGGGCGGGCTCCGGTGTGAGCGGCTCCGGTGTGAGCGCGTCCACGGGGCCGGCCGGGAGGCTGACGACGGCGGCCGCGCAGCGGGCCGCTCGCAAGGAACTGCAGCGCCTGGAACGCCAGCTCGCCCGGGTTGGTGACCGGGAAGCCGGCCTGACTGCCGCCCTGGCCGCCGAGGCGAGCGACTACGCCCGCCTCATCGAGCTTGGCGCCGAGCTGCGCACGGTCCAGGACCAGAAAGCCCGCCTGGAAGAGCAATGGCTGACCGTCGCCGAGGAACTGCCCGGCTGACCGCCGGCCGGGGTACAGGAACGCGGCCGGCTACAGGAATGTGCGGCTACTCCGCGTCCAGGGGGGCGAGCAATATTCGCAGCAGGTCGGCCAGCGTGCGCCGGTCAGCCGCGCCGAGGCCGTTCAGCAGGCCGTGCTCGCTGATCAGCAGGTCGGCGAGGGCCTCGTCGGCCCGTCGCTGACCCTGGGCGGTGAGGGTGACCAGCACCCCGCGGCGGTCCTGCGGATCGGGCCGCCGACGGACCAGCCCCGCTTTCGCCAGCTGGTCAATCCGGTTGGTCATGGTCCCGGAGGTGACGAGCGTAGCCCGGAGCAATGCCCCCGGGGTCAGTTGGTACGGCGGGCCCTGCCTGCGCAGTGCGGACAGCACGTCGAATTCCCAGGGCTCCAGGCCATGACTGGCGAAGGCGGCCCGGCGGGCCCGGTCCAGGTGTCTCGCGAGCCGGGAGACGCGGCTGAGCACCTGCAGCGGCTCGACGTCCAGATCGGGCCGTTCCGCGTGCCAGGCGGCGACGAGATCGTCCACCTCATCGCGCAGTCCGGCGCGTGAACTGGCGTGCAGTCCTGTGCGTGCACGCCCTCCGTCCGCGGACCGCTTCTCCATGCGCGCAGCATATCTCTTGACATCAAGAGTGTGATCCCGGTAAACAAGTGCCGGATCATCTATCTTGACATCAAGAGAGTATGGTGGCTGCGATGTGGGATCCCGGGCAGTACCTGCGGTTCGGCGATGAGCGCGGGCGTCCGTTCGGCGACCTGCTTGCGCGGGTCAATGCCCGAGCCCCCGGCTTGGTTGTAGATCTGGGGTGCGGTCCGGGGAACCTGACCGCGGTCCTGGCGGAACGCTGGCCTCAGGCGCAGGTCCTCGGGGTGGACAACTCGCCGGAAATGATCTCCACGGCCAAGGCCGCGGCGAGTGCCATGACCAGTGCCGCCGGGCCCGGCCGGCTCTCCTTCGCCCTGGCCGATATCCGCGACTGGCAGCCCGGCCGCCCGGTCGACGTCTTCGTGTCCAACGCGGTGCTCCAGTGGGTGCCAGACCATCTCGGCCTGCTCACGCGCTGGGCCGGCCTGCTCGCCCCCGGCGGCTGGCTGGCCGTGCAGATGCCGGGCAACTTCGATCAGCCGAGCCACTCGATCCTGCTCGACCTGGTCAGTTCACGCCGGTGGCACCCGCTGCTCGCTGATGTCAGCCTGAACCGCCAGGCGGAGGACCCGGCGGCCTACCTCGACCTGCTGGCGCGGGCGGGCTGCCGCGTCGACGCCTGGGAGACCACGTACCTGCATGTGCTGCAGGGGGACAACCCTGTGCTCGAGTGGTACAAAGGCACCGGCCTGCGCCCTGTGCTCGCCGCATTGCCTCCCGAACGATCTGCCGAGTTCCTCGCCGAATACGCGGCCCGCGCCCACGACGCGTACCCACCCGGGCCCTATGGCACGGTGCTCCCGTTCCGGCGTGTCTTCGTCGTGGCCACTCGCCGCTAGCGCGAGGGCCTCAGCGGCCTCTCCTTCCGGGCGCCATATTGACCGGTCACTGATGGCGTAGTGGGCTGTGCCGTGCGATGGTTGTGTCACGGGGCGGTAAGAGAGGAGGACGGGAGATGCTGGGGCCGGGCGCGGTCTTTGCCGACCGTGCCGGGATCGCTATCGGCCAGGTGGTGCAGCAGCGGCCGGGAGTCACGGGCAAGCCGGTGCGGCTGGCAGACCCGCCGTCGGTCCTGGCCGGGCGGGAGGACCTGCTCGCGGAGCTGGACATCCGGCTGACCGGCGGTGACGGTTCTGAGCCGCGGACAGTGGCCTTGTGTGGCCTGGGAGGCGCGGGGAAGACCAGCGTGGCGCTGGAGTACGCGCACCGTCACCTGGCTGAAGTTCAGGCGGCCTGGCAGCTCGCCGCCGAGGACCCGGCGGTGCTGGCGGCCGGGTTCGGTGAGCTGGCCGCCGAGCTCGGGGCCCGGGACTTGTTCGACACGCGGAACCCGGTGGCCTCGGTGCACGGGATGCTCGCCGCCTTCCCCGCTGAGTGGCTGCTGATCTTCGACAACGTGCCCGACCGGGCATCGGTGCAAGCATTCCTGCCTCCAGCCGGGCCTGGGCGGGTGCTGATCACCAGCCAGAACCAGAACTGGCCGCCCGGGCAGGCCCTGGAGGTGCCGGTCCTCGGCGCCGAGGTCACCGCCGAGTTTCTGGTCAACCGTACCGGCGACCCGGACCGGCAGGCTGCTCTGGACCTAGCCGGCGAGCTGGGCGGGCTGCCGCTGGCGCTGGAGCAGGCCGCCGCGTACATGCAGGCCACAGAGGACAGCCTGGCCGAATACCTGGAATTGTTCCGGGAGCGTCGGCCGGACATGCTGACTCGCGGTGAACCTACGGGATATATCAAGACGGTAGCCACGACCTGGGCGCTGGCGTTCCGGGAACTGGGGCAGGCCGCGTCCGGTGCGTCTGGCCTGCTGCGGCTGCTGGCGTTCTGCGCGCCCGAGGCAGTCCCGCTGCGCCTGCTCCTGCAGGCCCGGCCCGGAGTCCCCGAACGGCTCGGGCCTGATGTGGCGCCAGTGCTCGTGCCGCTGCTAGAGGACCCGCTGGCGGCCAAGGACGCTATCGCCGCCTTGCGCCAGCACTCGCTGATCAGCCCGCCCGTGGATGGTTCGGTGTCGGTACACCCGCTGGTGCAGGCCGTCACGGCTGATCAGATGTCCGCGGAGCTGGCCGCGGCGTGGCGGCAAGCCGCCGCCGCTGTGATTGAGGCCACGATCCCCGACGACACAGACACGCCGGCAACCTGGCCAGTCTGCGCGGCGCTGCTGCCGCACGCCCAGGCCGCCTTGGCCGCTGACAGCGACGGCCTGGAGCGGCTGGCCAACTACCTCGGCGAGCGCGGGAGCTACGCCGCGGCCTGCGATCTCCTGCAGCGGGCGCTTGACGCAGAGCGCGGGGTCCTCGGTCCCGACCACCCAGACACCCTGGCCACCTGGCACAACCTCGCCCACTGGACCGGGGAGTCGGGGGACCCGGCCGGTGCCCGCGACCAGTTCGCCGCGCTGCTGCCCGTGTCCGAGCTGGTTCTCGGCGCCGACCACCCGGATACTCTGGCCGACCGCTACACCCTCGCCTACTGGGCCGGGAAGGCGGGGGACCCGGCCGGTGCCCGCGACCAGTTCGCCGCGCTGCTGCCCGTTCGCGAGCGGGTGTCAGGCGCCTTGGACCCCTCAACTCTGGGCGCCCGCGCGAACGTCGCCCACTGGACCGGAGAGGCGGGGGATCCGGCCGGTGCCCGCGACCAGTTCGCCGCGCTGCTGCCCGTGGACGAGCGGGTTTTCGGCCCCGACCACCCGGACACTCTGTCTGACCGGCACGAACTGGCCTCCTGGACCGGGGAGGCGGGGGACCCGGCCGGGGCCCGCGACCAATACGCGGCGCTGCTGCCCGTCCGCGAGCGGGTTCTCGGCCCCGACCACCCGCACACTCTGTCCGACCGGCACGAACTCGCCCGCTGGACCGGGGAGGCGGGGGATCCGGCCGGGGCCCGCGACCAGTTCGCCGCGCTGCTGCCCGTCCTTGAGCAAGTTCTCGGGCCCGACCACCCGCACACTCTGGCCACCCGTGGCGACCTTACCTACTGGACAAGGGAGTCGAACCGCGGGGAACTAGCTAAA
>DASWFT010000511.1:0-11672 GCA_036394075.1 Streptosporangiaceae bacterium | reverse complement strand
TGCCCGTAACCAGCGGAAACCGCCCGCACACCACCGCCAGACAGCAAACGCCACCAGCCCAGCGCGCTAGAACCCAGATCGCCGGACTGTCGGACTCAAACGTGAAACTAGGCCCCACTGAAACGTGAAGACCTCCGGGTGGTCAGGGGCGGGGTCGAACCGCCGACCTTCCGCTTTTCAGGGGTCGTCGAGCCCCTGGGCGCGACAGATCGCCGATTACGCGCGGGCGGTTGGTGGCATGCTCGACAGGCCTGAGGGGCGCAGAACAGCGTGTTCTGGCTGGGCTCGGCTCACCGGGCGGCGCAGGCCGGGGCGTCAGCTTGCCTTAGGTCTTCATCTGTCCCGCAGGATCGCCAGCGTGCCGGTTACCGGTGGCTGGTGGCGGCGGAGAGGGCGGTTTGCACGATGGCAAAGAGGGGTTTCCGGGGGTCGGAGTTGGTGGCTATCACCACGGGGATCGTCCCGGCGAGGATGCCGAAGAAGATCTGCAGGCACGCTGAGCCGTCGCAGAAAGGGCCGCCGCCCTTGCCCCGGTAGCCGGTTTGGCTGTCGACCGAGCAGTCCCAGCCCAGACAGTTGCGGTCCATCTGCTGTCGTTGGCCGCTGGACAGCAGGCTGCCGCTGATGAGGCCCTCGAGTATCCGGAGCATGCTGGCCGGTGTCATGAACCAGCCGCCCCCAGCGCACGCCGATGGCCCCCCGGGGGCCTGCCTGCCCCGCGTGGTCCGGGCGCCGGGCGGCGGGTACATGAGCACGGCATCGCGGACCGGCGCGCAGGTGGCGTCCGTGACACCCACGGGATCGAAGACCTGACGCTGCACATAGGCGAGGAAGAAGCGGTCCGCGGCTGCGGCGCGCGCGGCCGGGCCCGGCTGCGGAGCCCTTTCCATGAACGGCAGCAGGTCCCGGAAGATGGTGAAGTTGATGTTGTTATAGTCCGCCACTTGCTTGTCGATCGGCTGGATGCCCTGCCTGATTTGTTCCCGCGCCGCATTGTCGGTTTGGAAGACCCGGCCGCTGTCGAGGCGGAACCCTGCCCGGTGGGTCAGCAGTTCCCCGAAGGTGATGGTGCCCACACCCGGGCCTTTGACCCAGCCCGGGGGCAGAAAAGGCCAGATCCGGCTGCCGGTGCTGAGATGGTGCCGGGCGAGTGACTGCAGCACGGCAATCGTGGTGAACATCTTGCCGACGCTGAGGACATTCACCATGACGTCCGGTCCCATGGCGAGCTTCGGCGGGTCTGCGGCCGTGCGGGCAAGGCCGGAGGAAACAACTTTCGACGGACCAATGAGCGCCACGTAGCCGACGACATGTCCCTTCATCTGGGTATCGATGCTGCTGGCCAGCCGGCTCAGCGAAATGCACCCATGAGCAGTACAGACCCGACCGGCGGAACCCGCCGCCGACGGGGTTGCCGCGGGACCCCCCGCGCCCGGCCCCGCGCCGGGGTCAGAGGTGCACGACGCGGCCAGCGCCACGACCCCTAACGCAACTACCCAGATCCGGCTGACCACCGCGGACCTCCCCGCTCCTGCCACAACTTCACAAGGTACTAAGCCAAAGCCCCGCTCCGGCGCCTGGGACGTCCCGCTCCACCAGACCACCGGCAGCCCGCCACCGGGGAACGGCCATATCGAGAGGTACCTGCGAAGCCTTCCCGCAGACCATGCCGGATGGCCGGCGCCTCCAGCCGTCCTGCTTTCAACGACCCCGCCGGGCCCTCAACATCGCCGGACCGCCGGCGTGCTGTCAGGTTACGCGATACACAAGGGCGGGGTGCGGGCGCCGTCACGCTGGGTTCGTTCCTGCGCTCGTTCACCCGGGGAACGTGTGGCTGGCTGAGGCGATGACCGGCCCCCTGGGCCATGAGAAGCACGACCGGCCGGGCGGGGCAGCGGCTAGTGCTGCGGAAGACCATGACCGGGGCTCGGTTCCGGGGCTAGGAACGATAGGCTCGCGGTCGGTGCGGCGAGGTCGCATCTTGGCATGGTGGGGTAAAGGACTTGTACTGATGGCAACAGGCACAGTGAAGTGGTTCAACGCCGATAAGGGCTTTGGTTTCATCGCCCCCGATGATGGGACGGCGGACGTGTTCGTCCACTTCTCCGCGATCGCGAGCTCCGGCTACAGGTCGCTGGAGGAGAACCAGAAGGTCGAATTCGAAACGACCCAGGGACAAAAAGGACCGCAGGCGGAGAACGTCCGCCCTCTCTGACGCATAACACTCCGCGTCCTCCCACCCGCTGGTCAACAGCAGCAACCCGGTGGACCTGCCGACGCCATAGGCATGCGTTAAATTCCGCAGAGTCGGGACGTCGGTAATGTCCGGGCATGGAACATTCGGTCGGTTTCGACCGCTCGCACGGGCCCGGCCACCGTCCGGAGGGAAGATCAGCGCCTCTGCCGCGCTATCGGCTTCGGCGCGAAGAACACCACATTCTGCACGGCCGGGCAGCGCCCGCACGCGGACCTACCGTCCGCGCATAACGAGTCCTCTTCTGAGAAGGGACCGGGACGCCGGGGACCTGTACCTGCTCTTGGTGGAGTTCTGCTCTCGCGACCGTGGCGTGGAGAATTCCGGTCGACCCGGGACCGGAGAGTTCGGGGCCTTGCAGAGATCAGCGAGGGCGCGCTGAAGTTCCGGAACCTGGACGTGCTCGGCGAAGAGGATCTCTGGCCCCGCGGCCAAGCGCCGACCCAAGGCTCCCGGCCCAGCCAGCCGGCGGTGCCGCGGTTACAGTTCCTCGACGCTGATGACGTCGAGGTTCCGGAAGACTGGCGGCCCATCGCACAGCGCGGCCAGTCGCGCCGCGAATGCCGTCGTCACCGGCAGGCGCGAATTCGCCATCGCATCCTCATACGAACCGAACTCGACAATCTGGACATAGGTACTGGGACGATCGCGGTCCTGGGTCAGCGTGCCCCGCACCGCGGTGCGCTGTCCCTCGGTCTGGGCCCGCCACTCCCCAATGAGCGCCTCGATCTCGCTGACCTGCGAACTCGTGACCTCGATGAGCTGAATGAATGCCATGTGCTCCCCCATTTCATGCCGCACGGCGTGGCCCACTTTATTCCCCGGCGCGACCACCGGACGGATGATACCCCGGTTGAGCTCACGCCCGCGACAACACGCCGCTTCACCCAGGGAGTCAGCCGGCCCGTGGCCTTGATCCTGCCAGGGACCGATGTCAAGGCTCCGGCCCTGAACGGATCGCGGGTGGGCGGGTTGACTGCGCCGAGGCTCGTCCGTGCGGAGTCCGGCCTCGGCGCTCTCCTGCGAAGAGACGCATGGCGGTCAGCGACCGGATCGTGCCGCTGGTGCACGCGGTCTGCGTACCGCCGCCGGCGACCTCGGAACTGGAGCCGCCCATATCAATCTGCCGGTACCGACGCAGTCAGCCAGAGCATCAGCCCACCGCGCGCACCGATCGGCGGGAAGGCGCGCCTGCCCGGCGAGGGCTCGACCACGCTTGGTGGTCAGCTGGCGGACGGTCGTGATCGCGCTGGGAGCGGTGGTGCGGGAACGCTGTTTGTGTTAGTCGGGTGCCTGCCGGATCCTTGCGTTGCCTGATCATGGTCTGGCACGTGTGGAACCTGGCGGCGGCCAGGACGGCTCGGGCGTCGGCGAGCTGGTCCTCGACAGGCGGACGACATTCTTCTGCTGCCGCTCGGCGCTGGCCGCGGCGTCGGCGGCCTGGTCAGCTGTTTCTGCCTGTTCAGCCTCGGCGATGGCGTGGCGGTAGCGTTCCCGCTCGTCCTTTGCCCCGTCAGCCGCGCCGATGGCCTTGACCGCGGGCTGGAGGTCAGGGTCGGTGAACGGGGCGGAGTTCGCCGCCTAGGGCCGCCAGACGCTGGATCGTGTAGGTGGCGGCGTCGAAGGCTGTGCAGCCGAAGTAGATCTGGCCGCGCTCGTTGAACAAGCGCCCGATGAACTGGTGTTCGCCGATCTCGTCCTCGGTCCATTTGTCCCAGAGGATGTGGTGCATGGCTGCGGTTACGTTGGTTGCTGGGTCTTCGAAGACGAACTCATGGCCCTGGCTGCGGATGGCTTCGATGAGATGGGCCGTTGCCTTGGCCTGCATGCCGTCCGCGAGCAGGCCGTCTTCGTCGTACTCGACGCCAGGGAAGTCGATTGGCGCCCAGGCGAAGTCGTGGGGGCGCATGAACTTGTAGACGAAGATCCGGCGCAGCACTTCCTGCACGTGCTCGGTCGGCACCGTTTTCCGGCCTCGCCCGGGGCGGCGGTTCACCCAGACCTCGATCTCCTCGGCCCGGCCGGGGTCCCAGCCGGCCAGCTCGCCCACGTTTATGTCGGGTTCGGGGAAGTCTGGGTACCGCAGCCGCCAGATGCTGACAGTCTTGGGCTCGACGCCGAACATGGCGGCGATGTCCCCGACTCCGAGCATCTTCTTGATCATGATCCGCTCTCTCGGTAGTTCGTTAACTGTCATCTACAAACTATGGGCTCAGCCAAGTTTGTCAACTGGCATCTACGAACTGGCCTGGGGCCACGCTAGCTGGAGATCACCGCGCGGCCAGGCGGCGACAACGAGGGCCGCCCCCGTCGCAGCCCCTCCCGCCTGGGCTGGCAAGTCGACTCCCGTGGCGGTCCATCAGATCACCGCGCGCCAGGCTGAGCCCTTGTTGACTGAGCTGCCCGCCACGCGAACATGCTGCCCGCCACGCGAACATGCTGTCCGTGACGTGATCGGGCGCCAGGCTTGGCGGACCACGGCCACGGAGCGTGATACGTGGTCCAACACTCCTTTTTGGGGCGACGTCTCCACGGTACGAAGAAACCAGTTCAGCTGGTCGAGAACGGAGCTGTTGCTGTATCCAGCATCTCGCCGGTCGCTACGACACTCGTCTGAACTTGGGATGGTGGAGCCGAGTTGGGGATGGTGATGTCCTGTGTGAACTGCCCCTGTGAGTCAGCGGTCACGGTCGCGACGATCGTGTCCTGGATCGTTATCTGCACCAGCTCATTGGGGTGGAAGCCGCTCCCGTAGACAGTCAGGCTTGACCCGCGGGGTGCCGTTGGCCGGGACAGACTAATCTGCGCCGAGGTGGTTGCTCGCGGGCTGGACGGTGGCGGCTGTGTCGGGCTTGGACTGGGCGGTGGTGTCTGTGAAGTAGTCGGATGCGGGGTGAAAGGGGGCCAATGAAGCTGGCTGGCCGTCGCGAAGTATGCCAAGAGCAAGCTGCCCGTGGCGACTAATACCCCCCACTTGGTCCATGGACCTTCCAAATGGCCCACCCCTTGCAGTCGTGCGCCATCGACGCGCCGATCGTGTCCTTACTCGTCAATAGTCTCACTCATGGCAATCGCTCAAACTGTGGAGCCGGTTTGGTGATCTTGTGCGGTATGCGGGCACCTGCGGCCGAGTCAAGAAATCGTGTAACCGCGCGAGACGAACGCTTGCGGATCGCTCCAGTACTCAGCTCGGAATGGCAAAGCGCTGCGGCCGTAGCCCGTCGGGGAGCAGGCGCTCACAGAAACCGGCGCGACAGAACGATCTGGAACGTCGCCACGACCTACCGGCTGGTTGACGATGGCGCACCGAACGGCGGCTCGGCGAGCTTGGCCTCCGGGGATTCCATCACGTTCGGTGACCATGTCAGCGGCGTCGGCCCCGCCTCCTGGCCGGACCATGATCACTGACCGCGCTGTCTGGCCCCTGATGCCGGGATCCCCATTTCCGGCAGGAATGCAGCCGCCCTCCACCATCCAGCGGATCCACTCCACGCTGCGTCAGGAGTCGTAAATACCGTGGTTGCCGACACGTAGCCACACCACAACCGTTTCGCCTGCGACCTCCGCCAGCCGGAACAGTGCCCGGCCATCCGGTCCCGCGAAGCTCCAGGTCATCGAATAGTTCACGCCGATCCGATGGACGCGCAACGCTCTCGGCCACGGCACCGCCCCCGTATGAGCACCAGCGTCCAGCGCAGGGCGGAGAACCTCATGGACGGCCGGTACGAACAGTTTGCGGTGCTCATCAGGCAGACGGCGCAGGTCGATCAGGAAACCAGTCGTGCGAACATACTTCATTCGCCTGTGCCGAGATCGGCCACCAGCGCTTCCATCGAGTCGTACACCTTGCCGTCAGGGATGTCGTCACCGGGCGCTGACGGGTGGCTGCTCTGGTGAGCGACCCAGTACAGCTCAGCCTCACGCTGCTCCAGCGCCTTGAGCGCGCGATATTCCTCCAAGGGGACCACAACCGCCTCGACCTGGCCTGCCCTGAAGATCACCTGATGGTCGGCGACCTCGTCATCGAAAGGCAGGGAACCCTCACTCATAGAGACGAGAATACTCCTCGGAGAACATCGAAGACCCCGGCAAGGAACCGCACCGCGTGGCGGGCTAATCGTGACATATCTCCCTCGGCATCCCTGTCTGCAGTGGGAAACCGCTGGGCAGATGCAGTCACTCGCACAGGGGAACCCGTGGGGCGCTTCCGCCATGCAGCAGCTTGAAGCTCACGAAGGAGGCGCTCGCGAAGATATTCTGCGGAGACCACGACCTCCGCGTGCCGCACTGCCAGCGCCCCCGGAGCACCTCACTCTCGGCTCGCATCTCGCTGCGGGCGGGTGATCGGGCCCGGTGAGCCTTCGGCTGACCTACGGCCTGGTCCGGCAGCTTGAAGCCAGTCACGTTGGATGACCTCGCCAGCATGGCATTCACGGGTGATCACCTCGCCGACGGTCGTGGCGCGCGTCATGTGCTGCCCTCCATGACGCGGTCATAGGAACGGCGTGCCCTCGGGCTGCGCGCGCTGGCGCCGTAGCGGCGCAGCATCTGCGGGGAGGTCCAGCCGTTCAGTTCCATCAGGTCACCCTCGGCACCGCCCCTGTCCAGCCACGTGTGGCTGAAATGGTGACGGAACCTATGGGGGTAGACCTCCACCCCGCACTGCCGACCGCGCCTGGCGATCATCTGGTAAATGCCGTTGGCGGTCATCGGCGCCCGGTTGTTCACCCCTAGCCACAACTGCGGCCGGTACGCCTGGCCGTGCCTGGCCCGGACCCGGATGTACCGGTCGAGCCTGCGAGCGGCTTCGTGCCCAATCCGGACGATCCGCGCCTTGCCGCCCTTGCCGCGGATCCTGATCTCCCGCTGCCACAGGTCAAGGTCGCTCCGTCCAGGGTCATCCGGGTCATACCGGATCCCGGCCAGCTCCGACACCCGGATGCCGGTCGCCCGGAACACCGAGATGATCGCGTCGTCCCGGCGCTGAGCGAACGTCCTGCCCTCGCAGGCCCGCTCCAGTTTTGATAGTTCTTCGCTGGTGAAAAAGGGACGAGCTTCTCGGTGACCTTGGGCGGATGCAGCTTCGCCATGGGGTCGGGGAGCTCTTCCTCTCCGGCCCACCAGCGGAAGAACTGCTGGAGGGCCCGGTACTGGTTGCTGGCATAGGAGTCGCTGTAGCGGCTGAGGAGCCAGGCTATCCAGCGCCGGATATCCTGCCCGTCTACCTCGTCCCAGTCGGCGCGGCAAGCCTCGCGCAGGAGGTGAGCGGCGGCGAACCACTGGACTGCTTCGGTGTACATCCGCACCGTCTTGGGCGACTTGCCCTCGGCCGCGAGATTGAGCCGGAACGAGCCGATTGCCCCCTCGAACGCTCCCGCAGCACGCGGCTTCAGCGGCCGGGAGCGCGGTGCCCCCACGTCCATAGTTTATCTCTCTTCCTCCGGCGACCTGGGCTACGGCGATCCCTGGATCAGTGTTTCCGCAGGTGAGAGACCCTGAGTGGTCAGGGGCGGGTCGAACCGCCGACCTTCCGCTTTTCAGGCGGGGCAGTCGCCCAGTTCAAGGGGAAACGGCCCAGCGTGGAAGGTGCCCAGCGGGTGCTCACGGATGCCCGTGGTTGTGGTCGTTGTCGTCAAGGTTGTCGTCGAATCCGCGCACGCTCTGTCCGACGGCCGACCGGGCGCAGGCCACGGACAGACCGTACAACGCTGGCGAGAGGGGACGAGCGTCGCTGGTGATAATAGATGACCTAACTTAAGCCTTCTGTTTTGGATTGGGGATTACGACAGGAAGCAACGCAACCGAGATGTGACGCTCAGGGTCGCTGTTCGAGGCCAACACATAATTGCGACGCGTGTCTTGATCAATGTTGTCTTGGGCCGCCTGAAACTGCGGGTGAGACCGAATTACGTTATCAGCACCTCTGATCGCGGTTGTGGCACGAACGTTTTTGATCAGCAGTACTAGGGCCGCTTTTGTATCGCGCCAAACTGTATAGTTGAGCAATTGGTCAACGTCTTTAGTAAATTTTGTGGGACCAGGCCAAAACTTGAACTCGCCAATGAATGCATTCTGATTGCGATAGGTTAGCGTAATGTCGGTCTTCCCAGCTCCATTGAATACCTCGCCAGCTGCCTCGCCCTCGTAGTTGGCATTGAGGATGAAGAGAACGATGTCGCGAATTCCCTCTTCGTCAAACTTCCGTGCGGTGATCGGCAGCCGCTCCATGGCGCGCCCGAAGCTTGTGATAGTTCGCAGTACGTCCTCGTAGATGATATTCGCCAGATGAAACTCGCTCTGCGATTCCCGAGTGTTTACCTTCTCAAGTCGCACAGTCCTTCGAGATACCGGAATCTCTATCTGACGATCCGCGGATACTGGACTAAGCGGTATCTCCAACGTCGCATCCAGTTCCGCAGTGTCGTCAAGTAGTCCTTTGCGATCGAGCACCGTAGCACGAACTAGGTCGTGTAGTTCGGCACCGAAACGTTCGGCATCAGCGTTAGCCGACACGACGAAAGTCTGAATGTCGCTCTTGAACTCTTCCACCTGCTCTGCAATGGCTGATGCCGTCAGCCTCTCAATTACCTTTCCTATCTGCACCTCGACCGTTTGGTCAACGACTCTGATTATCGGATCTGGCGCGTTGCGGCGAGAGGTAGATGCCCGATACTGCAACAGCTCAGGCGAGCCAGAGAACGGAATGCGGACCGTGAAGACCTGGCCGGGCACCCTTTTAAAACCATGATCCATCATGGCAAACCTGCCTGCGCTAATCTCAGATCGCGTTATTGCAGACAAATCAAGTTGTATCGCCTTAAGACCGAGTTCGGCGGTTATCTCGTCAATGACTCCTTCCAGATTAAGCCTGACATCAGTATCAGATCGCCTCCACACTGCGTCTGAAACTTCTTCCAGTCGCTCCAGAAAGAAGTCAGAAAGCTCACCCTGCGACCAGACTCGCCTACTGGTCATCGCGATTCTCCCACGTGTACTGGAAGCGCGCATGGCAACGCTGAAGGTGGCGCTTGTGGCCCCGAAATGACCCGTACAGGACGCTGGCACTCTAGCCCCATCGACTGTTGAGCTATGAGCCAGTCTGTCATAATCCATCTGCCGACGGTCGGCGATGATGTCGGTGCGCGCCGGGCGGGGCGCCAAGACTGGAGCCCGGCGCCGGTGCCGGGCCGACGGCAGCCCGAAGCGGCGCTGTCCTAATCGAGATGCGGCTCAATTCGGCAACGTGGAGCCAGAGATCGACGGCTTCCGCTCGTCACCGCGGCAAGGGTCGGCCGTCGCCGGGTCGGCCCGAAGAGGCCGCACGCCCGGCGGCGACTGGTCGTTCATGGCCGCATGGCCTGACCGGTCGCGGCAGCCGTCCCGCTCGCTGCGCATCGGAAAACCGCAAGTCATCCGTCGTCGTCGATCGGCGGCGTGGCTGTAGGTCGGTGCCGTTCGATTCGTGCCGGACGGATTGGGTGACCCTCTGCTTGCAAAGAGCGGGCAGGTTGTGGCATAACGCTGCTGACCTGGCATTATTCGCTATGCAAGATCGCTTGTTGCGGCAGGGAGTCGGATGCCGTTGTGGTCAGGACTGTAGTCAGCGCTTAGCTTGCCCGATCCCGCGATCTGAGCGGCGATCCGCCGCTTCTGTCCTTGTCTCACGCTCTGAGCGCTAGCAACTTGACAACTCAACAGTGTCAATCGGGCAAGTCGTCTTCATCCTGCTGGGTCTCGGCCACCGCGCCCGGGAAGACAAGGCCGCAGACCTCCAGGTAAAGCTGCTCCGGATACGGCAGGAAGTTAATGGTGCGCAGCGCCTGCTCCTGACCGGCGGACTCGATGATGAACTCACCGTAGCCAAGCAAGCGGCCCAGCGCCGAGCGCCGGAAGCTCATGTCGGTCACCCTGGTCAATGGCATCATCGCCACCTTGCGGACCACGAACCCGCTGACCAGGATCATCCGATTATCCGTCACGGTGAAGTACGTCGCCTGCCGGGCTGCTACCCGCTGCAGGAAGTACAGCAGGACGCACAGGTACGCTCCCCAGACGATCTTCGGGCGCACTGAGCGCCTGGTCAGTTCCCCGGCCGCCACCAGGCCACCGGAGACAAGGATGATCGGCCCGGCCAGCGTCGCCGGATGTATGCGGACCGTAATGCACGAGCGCTCATGCGGCAGCAAGTACCGGCTCACTGACGCGGGCACGCTCGCCGCTGGGCTTACCTGTCTCATTCATGCTCCCGCGGGCTCATACGGTTAGCGAAGTCCCGAACGGGACCAACCAACGGTCCCTGGACAGGCCCCTCGTATTGGAAGACACCCGTGCCATCCGGACACCATGACCTCTGGCCATCAGATCTTGACCAGCGCGGCAATCCCTCCCCCATCGTCGCGTGCGTCTGGTCACCGCAGCCGCTCAGCTCTTGTCCGCGCTGCGAGCTGGCCGGCTTGGAGCAGCCTCTTTGGCTCGGACAGTACCTGTGGCCAGCCTCCGCTGACCGTTTCTACCACGGTAGTCCCGGCCAACGCCATCGTGTATGACAGTCAGCTTGACCTCATGCCAGCGGTCCGCCGTCGAGGGCCACCTCCGACCAGCACTCACCGGCCCTATGGCGAGGGGCACCACCGAACCAGGGGCCTGGGTCCCCTCTGGCGTGAAGGTGCGCCAGGTGCAGCACGGCCTCAAGACCGACACCACCTGCAGCGCCCAACGCCCTGGCCGAGTCGGCGCTGGCCGCCGGGCTCACCCGAGGCCTCCGGCGACGAGTGGCTGCATCGCGCCTCAAACAGGTGGCCTCGTTTTGTTGTCGTATACGGTCGCTGGCCTGGGCCAACGCTGCCTCGGCTGTCCGCTACGGCTCGGTCAGCTGGCATGCGGTTGAGGTCAACATTGGTGATCAGGAGGACTTGCCGCGCCCCCGATGCGAACTAGCGCCAGACCGGCCTATAGCGGTCGTTGGAGCAGGTCAGTGACCGATAGGAGTCCAACGGAGCCCTTCGCAGTCGATGGCGTTGCTGTCTCGGAGTGCTGTACAGCTTCCAGCTTGGCCAGTTGGGGCGGTGGCTCGAAGCCGCGGATTAAAAGCTTGAGCGGGACGGGTCCGCAGCGGTTCGTGGGCATCCGCGTGCGGGCTGAGTGCCAAGCGCCGCCGGTGGCGGTGGACCCTCGACGCTGTGCCCGTCGCGGGCAGCCTCAGGCGCGCCAGTGTCCTGCTGACCGAGCGCCGCCGGGTCCGCCGCGTGGAGGTTCCAGCGCGCCCCCGGCTTAGGGCTGCTGCGCCCGAACGCGCGGGGCTGGGCCGTGCGGATAAGGCTGCACGAGGGCCAGGTCCCCGACGACTACATCCGTGCCGCCGAGCAGCTCGCCCACGCCTGGCGGGTCCATGCCGTCCGCATCACCCGTACCGCACCCG
>DASWFT010000510.1:0-1642 GCA_036394075.1 Streptosporangiaceae bacterium | reverse complement strand
CCTGACATAACGCTCTGATGACGGAGCGTCACAGGGCACCTGACCTGGAAATTTCCTTGTTTTTCCTGATGTTTCCGGCTGCATCCGGCCCGGGTCCGCGATATAATTTACGGAGTACCGGAGGACGGTCCCGGGAGGCGGGGATGACAGCGAGGCTGGCCCAGGCGCCGCTGCCGTGGCTGCCCGCCGGCGCGGCGGAGGTCGCGCCGGGGGTCGGGCTGGTGGCGCTGCCGGAGGGCGGCGGCGCGGTGCAGTTGCACGGGATGATGACGTTCTGCTGGGAGGCCGGGGACGAGGCGGGCCGCCGGCTGGCCGCGGTGCAGCTGACGGAGCTGAAGGCGGCGACGCAGCAGCAGGTCGCGGCGGCGTTCGGGGCCGGGCCGGTGACGGTGTGGCGGTGGGCGGATGCGTACCGGCGGGACGGGCTGGCCGGGCTGCTGCCCGCGCGCCGGGGGCCGAAGGGCCCGTCGAAGCTGACCCCGGAGCTGGCGGGCAAGATCAGGGAGCTGGCCGGGGCCGGGAAGTCGCAGGCCGCGGTCGCGAAGGAGTGCGGGGTGTCGGCGTTCGCGGTCCGCACCGCGCTGGGCCGTGTCCCGGCCCGCCCCGCCGCGGCTGCCCCGGCTCGTGAGGACACCGCGGGCCGGGAGCCGGGCGGCCAGGAGCCGGCGTGGACGCAGGACGCGCTGCCGGTGCTGCCGGATCCGGTGCCGCGGGACGGCGAGCGGGCGCTGGCCCGGTTCGGGCTGCTGGGCGAGGGCGCCGCGCCGGTGTTCGTCCCCGGCGCGAAGTACCCGCTGGCCGGGCTGCTGCTGGCGCTGCCCGCCCTGGCGGAGACCGGGCTGCTGGAAACGGCCCGCAGCGTGTACGGGCGGCTGAGGAACGGGTTCTACGGCCTGGAGATGATGCTGGTCACGCTGGTGTTCCTCGCGCTGCTGCGCGAGGCGCGGGCCGAGGGCGCCACCCGGGTCCCGCCCGCGGCGCTGGGCCGGGTGCTGGGCCTGGACCGGGCGCCGGAGGTCAAGACGATCCGCCGCAAGCTCGCCGGGCTCGCCGCCGCCGGCAAGGCCGCGGACTGGCAGCTGGCCATCGCCCGCCGCCACGCCGGAGCCCGCCCGGACGCCCTGGGGTTCTTGTATATCGACGGGCACACCCGGGCCTATTTCGGCACCCGGGATGTGCAGAAGATGCACCTCGCGCGGCTGAAGTTCCCCGGCCCGGGCACGGAGGAAACCTGGGTCACCGACGGGGCCGGGGACCCGCTGCTGGTCGTCATCGCCGAGCCGTCCGCCTCGCTGGCCGCCCAGGTCAAGGACCTGCTGCCCGACCTGCGGGACATCGTCGGCCACGGCCGGAAGGCAACACTGTGCTTTGACCGGGGCGGCTGGTCCGGCGACCTGTTCGCCGCCATCACCGCCGCCGGGTTCGACCTGCTCACCTACCGTAAGGCCGACGCCGGCAAAAAGATCCCCGGGCTGCCCGATGACGCGTTCACCACGTCCAGCTGGACCGGCGACGACGGCCGCGCCCGCGACTACGACCTGGCCGAGTCCACCGTGGACCTGCCGGTCACCAGCGGCGGGCACAAGGGAGAAGTCCTCACACTGCGGCAGGTCACCCGCCGCGACAAGGACCGCCAGGTGCA
>DASWFT010000509.1:0-2758 GCA_036394075.1 Streptosporangiaceae bacterium | reverse complement strand
CAGCGACCGGGACCGTCGGCCAGCAGTCGCTCCCCGGCGCGGCCGACCCATCCGATCTGGCGGGCGGGAACCCCAACCACCAGCGCGAAGTCGGGTACGTCGCGGGTGACTACCGCACCGGCCGCAACCATCGCCCAGCACCCGATTACGCGACCCGGTACGACCACCACGCGTGCGCCCAGCGATGCCCCCTCCCGGACCACCACGCCACTGGCGTTCCAGTCAGGGGCCCGCTTGAGCTTTCCTGTCAGGTCCACCGAACGGGGGTACAGGTCGTTGGTGAGGACCGCCGCAGGGCCGATGAAGACGCCGTCTTCCAGCCGTGCGGGCTCGTACACCAGCGCATAATTCTGCAACTTGACGTTGTCACCGATCACAACCCCGGGGCCGACGTAGGCACCTCGGCCGACGATGCACCCCCGGCCGAGCCGGGCGTTTTCCCTTATCTGGGCCAAGTGCCACACCGTGGTACCCGGACCGAGGACAGCCCGGGAGTCAACGTCCGCCGTCTGCCGCACTTGCGGAATCGTCACCATGGTTCTCCGTTTCCTGCCTGTGGCCAGCACGTTGCACGACTGGGCCCGGGCACCGTATAGACCGCCTCACCACATCCACCAGCACAGTCGTCGTGTACCCGTCGTGTTCCTGGCGTTGCTGACATCGCATGATCACGAAACAGCGCCCATACGGGCGCAAGACTATTCCACCTGGCTCCGGTATGAGACCAGCCGTCGCTGACATGCGTAAACCAAGACAAACGGCAGGACGTCAACTACCCGTGGGTGAAAAGGGATGTAACGAGCGATCCGCCTGTGCCTCCGAGAGTGCCTAACCCTGGCTTTTCATCCGGGATGCCCGCCGAGCGGCGCGTCGACCATAAAAAGTGCTCCTGAACTGGGATGATAAGAGTGCTGAAGCCCTTATCAACACGAGTTCGAGGAGCACCTCGGAAGTGAATATTACTGGGTGGTCGAGGGGACTGGAAGTCACCGCCGAGGGCGAGGGCATCGTGTCGCACGCCGGGCTGGGCCTGCTGCGCCAGCTGACCGACAAGACCGGGCTGACGGCAGGGCTGTCGCGGGCGCTGGCCTCGCCGAGGCTGCTGATCCACGACCGCGGCCGGGTCACCGCCGACCTGGCCTGCGCGATCGCCGACGGCAGCGAGGTGATCAGCGACTTCCGGGTGATGGCGGACCAGAAAGAGCTGTTCGGCCTGGTCGCCTCGGTGCCGACGACCTGGCGGACGCTTGATGAGATCGCCGCGGGCGGGCCGCGGGCGCTGGCCCGGATCACCAAGGCGGTGAACGGCGCCCGCCGCCAGGCCTGGGCAGCCATCGAAACCCGGCACGGCGCCCTGCCCGGCGTGCGGATCGCGGACAAGGTCCTGCAGGGCGTGACCTGCATCCGGCTCGATGCCACCGTCACCCCGGCCTGCTCGGACAAGGAACTCGCGGAGCCGAACTTCAAAGGCTTCGGCCATCACCCTTTGCCCGGGTACTGCGACAACACCGATGAGCCGCTGGCCGGGATGATGCGCCGGGGCAGCGCCGGGCCGGACACGACCGCGGATCACCTGCAGGTCCTCGGTGACGCGATCGCCGCGCTGCCGCCGGGGCACCGGCGGCGGCTGATGGTCACCGCGGATGGGGCCGGGGCCAGCCACGGGCTGATCACCCGCCTCGATCAGCTGGCCGCCCGGCCCGGGCACCAGCTGACCTACTCCGTCGGCTGGGAACTCGGCGCCCGCGAGCGCGCCGCGATCCAGCTCGTCCCGCCGCAGGCCTGGCAGATCGCCATCGATCAGCGCGGCGAGGTGCGCGAGCGCCGGACCGCTGACGCCTGCACGGACCGGTCCTGCGGGCATCCGCGGTGCTGGGTGGAAGAAGCGCACGTCACCGAGCTGACCGGGCTGCTGCGCGAGGGCCCTCACGGGGACCAGCTGGACGGCTGGCCTGCCAGCATGCGGGTCTTCGCCCGCCGTGAGCGGCCGCACCCCGGCGCCCAGCTGAGCCTGTTCGAGACCCAGGACGGCTGGCGTTACTCCTTGTGGGTATCGAACGTGCCCGCCGCGCTGCGCGGCTGGCGGGCCCGGCTGGGCTACATCGACGCCGCTCACAGGGTGCATGCAAGGGTTGAGGACTGCATCCGCACCGGGAAGGACTGCGGGATCGGCCGGTTCCCCTCGCATGATTTCGCGATCAACTCCGCATGGCTGGCCGTCTCCTTGATCGCCGCTACCTTGCTGTCCTGGCTGCGGCTCATCGCCCTGGACGGCGACCTGGCCCGCGCCGAGCCGAAGACTTTGCGTTACCGGGTCCTGCATGCGGCCGGGAAGCTGGTCCGCGGCGGCCGCCGCCGGCGGCTGAAAATCCCCGCCAGCTGGCCCTGGGCAGATGCCATAGCCACCGCCTGGGCCCGGATCGCAGCCCTGCCACACGCCCCCTGACCAGCGCAAAGCCACTCCCGCGACACGGAAAGAGAACCCCCGGGGCCTGTGGAACCCCCGGCCCCGGCCCGTCAGCCGGGCCACCGTCATACCCAGACCGTAAAATCACGAACTGCACAGCGGCTCAGCCGCCATCCAGAGCCAGCCATCCGTCCGCGTGAATGATCAGGGTTAGACGGCAGGAAAGACGCCGCCCATCATGGCGGACGGCCGTCTGCCGGCCCAGATAACTGTGCTTAAGCCTTTGTTGGGACAACCAATTCACTAAGTACTATAGTAGTTGCTCGATCATTATCTCGTCATAGCCAGTAG
>DASWFT010000508.1:0-2004 GCA_036394075.1 Streptosporangiaceae bacterium | reverse complement strand
GGCCCCTGGCGGCTCAAGCGCAAGGACGGGCCCGACGCCGACGGGTCCCAACGGCTATTCTGCCCCGCCCTCGGCGACCACCCCGGGCTGATGTGCCCGCTGCGCGAAACCTCGCTGTCACCGCGCGACGGCCGGCCCAAGGTCCTCGCCCCGCCGCAGGAACCGCCGAAAGTCTGCACCCAGACCGCGATCACCATCCCCCCAGACGCCGGTGCCCGCTACCGCCAGGACCTGCCCTACGGCAGCCCGGCCTGGCACGAGTCGTTGGGCGGTGAGGTCTTGTTCGTCGGTGGAGCAGCGGGCGTAGCCGATCAAGGTCTCGGGCATGGCCCCGGAGTGTACGTTCAGCCCCCGGCAATCGGAATTTTCACCGTACGGGGCTACTGCAACACAGCAGGTCAAGGTTCCGGCGGTCGGATCGTTGTCAATGTTCGAAGTCGCGTGCACGGATGTCCGAAGCCCTCTGCCCGCACCCGGAGTTGCTGATCAGGTGAAGCGACGCAAGCGTCCCCGGGAACTCCCGATAAAGAAGGCAGTCCCGTCAGAGAGGCTCTGCGGCGCCAGAAAGCCGACTGCGACTGCGGGACTCCGGTCAACGGCCGAAGACCTCGTCCAGCAGCTCCCCGACAGTGCCGGTCCACTTGAGCGTCAGGGCGTCGTGGATGCCCTGCCACTGCGACTCCTTGCTCACCGAGACAATCGGCGCGGTGACAACAGGGTGGTTCAGAAGCCACCCCAGAGCGAGGCCGGCGGGCGTGACCCCCTGGGTCTCAGCAATGCGGTCGAACTCCCGTAGCTTCGCGACGGTTGCGGGGTCGTCGAGCAAGTGAGCCGACCTCGAGGCGACGCTGGCCCGGCTTCCCGGCGCGGGGCGCTCCCCGTTGCTGTAGCGGCCGGCCAGGAGGCCATTAGCCAGAGGCGAGAAGGGCGTGTACGCGAGCCCTTCGGACTGCACGAGGGGCAGCACGTCTTTGTCGTCACCGCGGGCGAGCAGCGAGTACTGGTTCTGGACCAGCTCCGGGCGCAGGAGCCCCAGGCGGTCGGCGGTCTCAAGAGCGGAGGCGAGCGCTTCCCCGTCGACGTTGGACAGGCCGTAAGCGCGGATTGTCCCGTTTTCGACGGCGCGGCTGAACACGGGCAGCGACTCGGCCCACGGCGTGTTCGGGTCCACCTGGTGGGCGACGTAGAGGTCGACCCGGCCGAGGACGGCGATGCTGTGCTCCAGCTGCCGGGCCACGCGGTCAGGCGAGAGGTCCGGCCCGTCCGGGGTGATCCCGGTTTTCGTCTGGATGAAGATCCGGGCACCGGGATGAGCCCGGTTCCAGGTGCCGACGACCCGTTCGCTGTTCCCGCGCGTGTATATGTCGGCGGTGTCGAGTATCTTGAACCCTTCCTTGACCGCACGGTCGATGAGGGCCAGGCCCTCGCTGTCGGACAGGCCCAGTCCCAGCCCGGTCGCACCCGCGATGCCGCCGATGCCGCCGGTGCCGAGCAGGAAGCGGCCGATCTGCTCGCGGCGCTCCTGCTGTGCGGCTGCGATCCAAGTCATCTGCTGACCCTCCAGTTCATTAGTCGTGCCAGGCGGTGGACGCCGGCCTGTCATCGTCCCCGCAGGCGGGGCGCCGGCAGCCCGCCGCGGGCGCTGCGGCGGTAAGGCGCAGGCGAACCGCGGCGGGATCAGCTGCCGGGGCGAGGACGGGTCAGGCGAAGGCCGGGTACAGCGCCGCGACACCGCCGGCGAGGCCGGCGCGGACGTTGCCGCTCACTCGCCTGCGCCCGCAACTCTTGCGTCCTGCCTTTCGTTATGCGGTGACGCGTTCTGCGCTGGCGAGATGCGCCGACAGGACTTGCCTGCCTACGCGCTAGTGATCGAGGTTGGCCAGCAGCATGTTGGGATCCTTCTGGGTGAAGTAGGCGGCGCTGAGCACGTAGACGGTGCTGCCCCGGATGGCGACCGCGGAGGGGTTGGACAGCCCGTCCGCGGCGGTGAGCACGGTCTGCTGG
>DASWFT010000507.1:0-4197 GCA_036394075.1 Streptosporangiaceae bacterium | reverse complement strand
GGAAGTTTCGTAGTCCGCCGCGCCCGTATGGTGCTGGTCGCGGCAATGCTGGCCGTGGTCGGGTTCGGCGTGGTCGGGTTCGGCGCGTTCGGCAAGCTGAAAACCGGCGGCTTCCAGGACCCGGGCGCCGACTCGACAACCGCGCAGACGCTGACCGACCAGCGCTTCGGCGGTTCCGACGGTGTCGTCCTGCTCGTCCACGCCGAGGCCGGGACGGCTGACGACGCGCCCGCACGAGCAGCGGGCGCCGAGGCGGCGAGCCGTCTTGCGGCGGTGCCGGGCGTGTCGAACGTGGTGTCCTACTGGCAGACGCGCAATCGCGGCCTGAGGTCGAAGAATGGCAAGTACGCGCTCATCCTGGGCAGCACCAAGAGCAACCGCGATCTCAGCGCCTCGGAGTTGGCGAGCCTGCGATCGCACAGCACGCAGGTCGACGTCACGGTCGGCGGCAGCGCGGCGATCGGCAACGACATCACGAAACAGGTCGGCACGAGCCTGCGCAGCGCGGAGAGGATCGCCGTGCCGATCATCCTGGCGCTGCTGATGTTCGCGTTCGGCAGCGTCGTGGCCGCGCTGCTGCCCCTGGCGATCGGGGTGATCGCGATCCTCGGCACGTTCGCCGAGCTGGACGTGCTCGGCTCGGTGACCAACGTGGCGATCTACGCGATCAACCTGACCACCGCGCTCGGCCTGGCGCTGGCCATCGACTACGCGCTGCTGATGGTCAGCCGTTTCCGGGAGGAACTCGGGCGCGGGCAGGAGCCGGCGCGGGCGGTCGTGCGCAGCGTGCAGACGGCCGGGCGCACGATCGTGTTCAGCGGCGCGACAGTCGTGGCCGCGCTCGCCGTGCTGCTGATCTTCCCGCAGTACTTCCTGCGCTCGTTCGCCTACGCCGGGATCGGCGTGGTGCTCATCTCGATGACCGCCGCGGTCGTGGTGCTGCCCGCACTGCTGGCCGTGCTGGGCCGGCGCGTGAACTCCGGCCGGCTGCCGTGGGCGCGCAACCGCGAGCCGTCCACCGCCGCGCCGTTCTGGGGGCGGCTCGCCGGGCAGGCCATGCGCCGCCCGGCGCTCATCGCGATCCCGGTGCTCGCCCTGCTGATGCTGGTCGCGCTGCCGCTGCGGCACGTCCAGCTCGGCACGCCGGACGACCGGGTGCTGCCGACCACCACGCAGAGCAGGGCGGCGGGCGACGTGCTGCGCGAGGACTTCACCGGCAACAGCGCCACCGCGCTGAACGTCGTCACCGACGGCCCGCTCGACCGCGCCGCGCTGACCGCCTACGCGACCCGCCTCTCCGACCTGGCTGGTGTCGCGCGCGTCGAGACCAGCGTCGCTACGTTCGTCCACGGGAAGGCCGTCCCGAACTCCGCCAACCCGACCCTCGCGCGTCCCACGGCGCAGCGGCTGTCCGTCGTGAGCGCGGCCGATCCGCGCTCGAGTGCCTCGAAGGACCTGGTGCGGACCGTGCGCGACCTCCCCGACCCGGACGGCGTCCGCGTCTACGTCGGCGGCCAGACCGCCCAGCTGATCGACACCACGCACGCAATCGGCACCCGGCTGCCGCTCGCTGGACTGCTCATCGTGCTCACCACGTTCATCGTGCTGTTCCTGTTCACCGGGTCCGTGGTGCAGCCGATCCGCTCGCTCGTGCTCAACGCCGTCACCCTCGCCGCGACCGCCGGGCTGATGGTGTGGATCTTCCAGGAGGGGCACCTGTCCGGGCCGCTGCACTTCGCCGCGCAGCCGCTGGACACCAGCATGCTGATGCTGCTGTTCTGCATCGCCTTCGGCCTGTCCATGGACTACGAGGTCATCGTGCTCAGCCGCATCAAAGAGCTGCACGACCAGGGCCGCGACAACCGCACCGCAGTCACCGACGGGCTGACCCGCAGCGGACGCATCGTCACCACCGCCGCAGCCCTGATCGCGGTGACCTTCTTCGCCAACGGCACCGCGGCAGTCAGCTTCCTGCAGCTATTCGGCATCGGCGCAGGGTTCGCGGTGATCATCGACGCGACGCTCGTGCGCGCCGTGCTGGTGCCGGCCTGCCAGCGGATACTCGGTCGTGCCGCGTGGTACGCGCCCGCACCGCTGCGCCGGCTACAGACCCGCATCGGCCTGGCCGAAGCCCGCGGCTGACCCATCTCGGCCCCCCACCGGCACTAGCCACGAAGCACGGTCTTGACCAGTGACATGCACCCAGGGCCGACACTGCTCATGCCCCAGCCTCGGACGTGATGATGATGAGCCTCAACGAACCACAGAGGCAGGCCCTGGGCTCCATTGAGGACGGCCTGGCTGGTTCTGACCCCACGTTGGCTTCCATGCTGAACATCTTCAGCCGGCTGGCCGCAGGCGAGGAGATGCCGGTACGCGAGAAGATCCGGGTGCGGCGCGGGCGGCCGGCAGCCCACCGTCCGCGCCGCGTCCGGTGGCACCCGCGCCGGGGCATAGCCCTCCCGCGAGCGCGCCGACGGTACCCGCGCCTGGGACCTGGCCGAGCCGCTGACCGACCGCGAGCTGGAGGTGCTGCGGCTGCTCGCCGCGGGCAAGTCCAACCAGCGCATCGCCCACGACTTGGTCGTGGCGCTCGACACGGTCAAAAAGCACGTGACCCATCTCCTGGGCAAGCTCGGCGCCGCCAACCGGACCGAGGCCGCCACCCGGGCCCGGCAGCTCGGCCTGATCCCCTGACACCCGCCCCCCAGCCCGCCCGGTAGCACCTTCGGGTGAGGGATCGCCGCGCCGCGAAACTCCACCCGGCAGGCACCTTCGGGTGACGCCCCACGGCGACCCGGATTCGTATTGTTCCCCCGAAGAGCCGGGCTACCCATCTACCAGTGGAGGATGTCATGTACGACCCGCCTGCCTATGTATGGGCGATCACCATCGCCGGGCCCACCGCGATCGCGGCTCTGACCTGCATCGTGCTGTACGGCGGTGCAGAACGCGCAGGCCTGGGCCGAAGGCGCGCAGCGCTGCTCGCCGGGGCCGCGGCCGTCCTGCTCGGCGGCTGGTTCAGCGCCACCGCGGTGATCGCGGATCACGGCTGGTACCACACGCTGCCGTGGTTTCCGGTCGCGGTGGCCGGGTTCCTGGGCACGCTGCTGGCGCTCAGCCGGATCCCGGTGGTGGCACGCGCTCTGACGGCGCCGGGCATGGTGAACCGCCTGGAGCTTCCGCACACGCCCGCGTGGCCGGGGTGGTCTTCCTGTTCTACCTGGCCCTCGGTCACCTGCCCGCGCTGTTCGCCCTGCCCGCCGGCGTGGGCGACATCGCCGCCGGTATCGCCGCGCCGCTGGTCGCGCGCAGGCTCGCGCAGGGCACCGGCCGCCGCGCCGCCTTGTGGTTCAACGCGTTCGGCCTCACCGATCTGGTCGTGGCCCTGACCCTCGGCGCCCTCACCGCATACCAGCTGCTCAAGGTCACACCCTCCAGTGCGCCGATCACTGAACTCCCGCTCGCGCTGATCCTGACAGCCACCGTACCGCTGCTGTTCGCCCTGCACGTCACGTCCATGTTCACGCTCGCCAGAGCCCCACGACCAGCGCCGTCAGCCGCCGGCCCGCTCATTTCCGGCGCCACGCCGGCTTGAGGAGCGAGATGGACGGCATCAGCGAGGAGTACGGCGTAGATCAGGCAGCCACCGGCTCGGCCCAGTCTGAGCCGGTGGTCAGCGTCCGCGGCCTGGTTAAGCGCTACGGCAGCCACGAGGCGGTCGCGGGCATCGATCTCGAGGTGCGACGGGGAGAGATCTTCGCCTTCCTCGGCCCGAACGGCGCGGGCAAGACCACGACGGTTGAGATCCTCGAAGGCTTCCGGCAGCGCACAGAGGGACAGGTTTCTGTCCTGGGGCACGACCCGGCCACGGCGGGCGGCGCCTGGCGGGACCGGGTGGGCGTGGTCTTGCAGGAGTCGGAGCCCGAGCCTGGCCTGTCCGTCCGGGAGTGCCTGGCCATGTACGCCAGGTTCTATCGCGCGCCGCGGGATATCGACGAGACCATCGCCCTGGTCGGTCTCACCGAGAAGGCGGGCGCGCCCGGCACCAGGCTGTCGGGCGGCCAGCGGCGCCGGCTCGATTTCGCCCTCGCCCTCATCGGCGACCCAGAGCTCATCTTCCTGGACGAGCCGACCACTGGTTTCGACCCGTCCGCCCGCCGCGCCGCCTGGGAGGTCGTTGCCGGGCTCCGGCAA
>DASWFT010000506.1:0-13999 GCA_036394075.1 Streptosporangiaceae bacterium | reverse complement strand
TGATCGCCACCGGGGGCGCCACCAAGCTAGCTGTTGGCCTGTTCGTCGGCGCGCTGGTCGGATCGGTGATCTACAACGCGGTGTTCGTCATGATTTCCGTCCTCACCACGCGGGCGATCGCGGTCGGGCTGCTCTACCTGCTGGTCTGGGAAGCGGTGCTGGGCAACTTCGCCAGCGGCGCCCGGATCCTGTCGGTGGAGCAGTACTCGCTGGGGGTGGCTAATTCGATCGCGCACAACGCCGGCCTGAACGCGCACCTCGGGCTGCCGACCGCGGTCGTGATGGGCGCGGTGGTGACCGTCGCCACCCTGGCGTTCGCCATCCGCCGCCTGGGGGCGTTCTCCCTCAAGGGCGACGCCGTGTGAGTTACCGGGGCGTCCGCTCATCGGGGCGGAACGCCGGGCCGTGCCCGGGCACGATCACCGACGCGACTTCCAGGATCCGCTGCCGAGCGACGCCGACTGGGCGGTGACCGCCCTGTTCCGCGACCATCATCTGGAGCTTGTCCGGCTCGCACTGGTGATGGTCGGCGACATGGCCACCGCCGAGGACGTGGTGCAGGACGCGTTCGAGCAGCTGCACAAGCGTTGGCCTCGGTTACGCGAGCCGGGCAGCGGGCTGGCCTACGGGAACTGATCCCGCCGATGCTCCGGCGGTGGTCCGCAGGTCGGCGAGCGGCGCAGCGGTCGCCCGGATCAGCCCGCCGGCGGGCAAGATCTTCGGCTGACCCCTCCGGGCGTCACCTGCTGATCAGCGGCATGCCCGTGCAGGGCAGCACCCTGCTGCTCGGCAGGGTCGACAACGGCCGGTTCACTCAGCTGCCCGGCGTCAATCCGTCGATGCAGATGGCCTTGACCGCCTGGTGACGCGCAGCCATCCCAGGAAGGCGATCCAGAGTGCGAGCAGCAGGATGAGCATGCCGTCGAGGGCGTGCAGTCCGCCGAGCCACTTGTTGTTGTCGCCGAGGGACGCGAGGACGCTCTGGGCAATCACCGTCAGCAGCGCGAGCACCAACGTGGATATCGTCGTCCGCATCGACTGCCGGGCGACGAGGGCGAGGACGAGCAGGAGCAGAGAGATCACCATCAGGACGAAGCCGAAGCCGCGGTGGGCATCGAAGCTGCTCGAGTCGGCGACCTTCGGGGCGTTCATCCCGAACACCCCGACTCCGGCCAGGAACACCTGCGCGAGCACGCCGACGACAAACAGCGCCGACAGGTACACGTAGACGACGTCGATCTTCCGCCGGTAACCGGTGAGCACCCGCTGCCCGGTTACCGCTGACGTGTGGTCAGTCGTGTGAGTCATGGCTTCCCCTCGACATGCCTGGCAAGTCAGGCCGTCCCGTCTCGTGCCCGCGTTGCCGGATGGGCCGATCTGCGGGCGATGTCGTTGGTGACGTTATGCCCGGGGGAGTTACGGAGACCGTTACGGCGCCCTACGGGCCTTAGCGGCCGCGCGGACAGGACTGCTGGGCTCGCGCGGGCTCTTCGCGGCCGCCTTCATCTGCTGCTTGTGCGCCCGGACCTGGGCCAGCGAGTCGTCGTCCACGATGTCGGCTACCGAGTAGTGGGTGCCTTCCTGACCGAAATGGCCGGCCGCCTCACGCCAGCCGCCGGGCCGCACGCCGAGTTGCTTGCCGAGCAGCGCCGCGAAGATCTGGGCCTTGGCCGGGCCGAACCCGGGGAGTTCCCCGATCCGCCTGACCAGTTCCTGCCCGGTGGCCGCGCCGTTCCAGACCTGTGCCGCATCGCCGTCGTAGCGTTCGACGATGAGCCGGCACAGATCCTGTGTCCGGGCCGCCATGGCCTTGGGGTAGCGGTGCAGCGCCGGCCTCGCGCTGAACACGGCCGCGAGGGCGTCGGGGTCGTAGTCGGCCAGCTCCTGCGCCGTGGGTTCGTGGCCGAGCCGCAGGACCAGGTCGCGGGGGCCGCTGAAGGCCTTCTCCAACGGCACCTGCTGGTCGAGCAGCATGGCGATGAGCAGCGCGAGCGGGCTGCGGGACAGCAACTCGTTGGCCTCGGCGTCGACGGGCAGCGATAGCGTCATGGAATCCTCCAGGTCACGCGACCATCCTGGCCGGCCGGGGCTCCTGCCGCGCCGCGCGGGGTGCCTGAGCAAACCGGATCGTGCGCCACCGCGCGCCGGGCGGCGCGCGTCACTAGGCTGCGTGCGAACCTAGAACTTGCTGACAGTCGCTCCAGGCGGAACTACCTGACCAGCGCCCGGCGTTTCACTTAACAGGCGAGGATGTGATGCAGTGGGCTGGCAGACCAGCCGGGGAGTCACATCCCGCCGCCCAAGGAGGCAGAGTTGTCCGGTCGAATGAAGATCGCCATCGGCGCAGCCGTGGTGGGCATAGTTTTGCTCTTCATCAACTTTTGGCTGGGCTTGGTGGTCATCGCTGCGGCGATTGCCGTCCCGGTTGGGGCCTACATGATGCTCGACCCGTCGCAGCGGCGCCGGATCAAGCGGATCCGTCGCCGGCAGATCGGCGGCTGACCAGACCCGCCAGCTGACCAGCCGCTCAGCTGACCGGCTGGTCAGCTAAGCAGGCCAGGGTGAATCAGCTGAGCAGGCCAGGGTAGAGGAGCGCCAGCTGGTGCGGGTACGCCCCGATCAGGCGCAGCTCGTCGTCGGTCAGCGGCTTGCCGGTGGCCGACGCGCAGAGCTGGACCAGCTGGAACGCGAGATCCTCATCTGTGGTCTCGATGCCGAGCCCGTCCATGACGTGCCTGAACCCGGCCTTGCCGCCATACTCCCCGGTGAGCACCACACGGCCGGACCGGGTGTGCCAGTCGGCCGGGAAGGGCCCGAGCGTGTCGTCGTCATACAGCTCATAGTTGTGCCGGTCTTTCAGCGCGCCGTCCGCGTGGATGCCGGACTCGTGCGCGAACGCGTTCCGGCCCACGCCGGGCTGCCCCTGCGGTAGCGGCTGGCCGAAAGCGTAACTGGCCCACAGGGCGAACCGCCGGGCCCAGGAGAGGTCCACCGGGTCGCCGATCTCGGCGTGGCCCGCCACCCCGAACCCGTGCTCGAAGGCGAGCAGGCAGGACAGCAGGTCGGCGTTGCCCGCGCGCTCGCCGATGCCGTTGATGCACGTGTTGACCCACGCATCCTGTCCCGCGTCGAGATCCCCCAAGGCACCGGACACGGAATTCGCGACTGCCATGCCCAGATCGTTATGGCAATGGGTTTCGATCGGGATCCGGACGGCGCTGGCCAGCTTGGCGAACCGCTCGCGGATGCGCTCGGGCGTGTCGCCGCCGATCGTGTCGCAGTAACGGATCCGGTCGGCCCCGGCGTCCCGGGCGGCCGTCGCGAATTCGAGCAGGAACCCGTCGTCGGTGCGCGACCCGTCCTCCGCGTTGACCCCGATCGTCAGCGCGCCGCCGTCCTTGGCGGCTGACACGGCGGCGAGCATCTCCGAGATCACCGCCTCGCGATCGAGCTTGCCGCGGAACTTGTGCTCGATCATCTGGTCCGAGGTGGAGATGGACAGGTTGTAGTGGCGCAGCCCGAGCGGGACCGCGCGCCGCACATCCCCGGGGACCGCGCGGCACCAGCCGGAGAGCCGGAGAGAGCCGAACGCGCCCGCCTCCGCCAGCGCCACATTCGCCCGGATGTAGGGCACCTCGTGGAAGAGGAAGGGAAAGCCGATCTCCGACTGGGCCACGCCCAGCTGGCCGAGATAGAAGTTGATCATTGTCTTGCCGAACTTGGACAGGCCAGTCCGCGCGGTCTGCACGCCGTCGCGGTTGGTCACGTCAAGGAAGTGGATCGCGGGCACGCGGGGTCCTCCGGTGCGAGTAGTAGATACCGACATGTTGACTCCTTCGCTGTATTCTGGTCAACGTTGATTAAAATCAATATCGATGGGAGAGGGCGGCATGGCGGACTGGATCGGCGCCGCCGAGGCAGCGGAGCGGCTCGGCGTCAAGCCCGCGACCCTCTACTCGTACGTGAGCCGGGGTGTGCTGAGACGCTGCCGCGCTCCGGGCGGCCGGGGCAGCCTCTTCGACCCAGGGGAGGTCGAGGCGCTTTCCCGGCGAGGCCGGACGCGCCGCGAGGCACGCCTGGGAGAGTTCGTCATCGAGTCCGGGCTGACCGAGATCGCCGGGGACCGCCTCCGCTTCCGGGGCATGGACGCGGCTGAACTCGCCGTCCAGCGGAGCTTCGAGGAGGTCGCGGCCCTGCTCTGGACCGGTTCCTTCGCGAGCACTGAGCCGGCCGGACCGTGGCAGGCCACGGCGGAGGCCATGGCGGCAGGCACGGCGGCCCAGTCCGCGCTGCCCGCGGGCACGCTTCCGCTTGAACGCCTGCAGGTGATCGTCCCCGCCCTGGCCGCGGCCGATCCGCTCCGGCTGCGCCTCGACCCGCCGGCCGTGATCGGCGCGGCACGCAGCATCATCGCGGGCATGGTGGACTGCCTCCCGGCGGCACATGCCCTGCGCGGGACGCCGCCCGCCGATGACACCGTGGCCGCCCGTCTGTGGCCGAGACTCTGCCCGCGCAGGCCGGCTCCCCGGCTGCTTGACGCGCTGCGCGCCGCCCTGGTCCTGCTCGCCGACCACGAACTGGCCGCGTCGACGCTCGCTGCCCGGGTGGCGGCGTCGGTGCGGGCCGACCCCTACGCGGTGGTCGCCACCGGACTCGGCGCGCTGGGCGGCGCGCTGCACGGCGGGGCGTCGCTGGCCGCCGAGACGATGCTCGCGGCGGCCCGCAAGCCGGCCGACGCCCCGCGCGTCGTGGGCGAACTGCTCCGCCGGGGTGAGCGCATTCCCGGGTTCGGCCATTTTGTCTATGACTCCGGTGACCCGCGGGCCGTGCTCCTGCTCGGCCTGGTCAGGAGGGCCGCCCCGGCATCGGCCCGGCTGGCGGTGGCCGACGCAGTGCTCGCCGAGGTGCGCAGGCGCTCCGTGCCCGAGCCGAACATCGACTTCGCCCTGGCCGTGCTGGCCGGTGTGGCGGGGATGATAACCGGGGCGGGGGAGGCGATATTCGCGGTCGCCCGCACGGCGGGCTGGGTGGCGCACGCCCTGGAGGAGTACGCCCGGCGCACACCACTGCGCCCGCGCGCGCTGTACACGGGCCCACCGCCGCGTGGTACCGGGATTCCGGCCTGACCCGCTCGCCGGTACCGTCACAGGTACCGTCACCGGCACGAAAGCATGCCGCCCCTTCGCAGGAGACTTCCTCATGGCCCACGATCTTTGGCACCGGCCGCTCGTGCGCATCCGCGCCACCGAGGTCACCGGTGACACCAGGCAGACCAGCGGCATGACGCGGGTGGAGGCGATCTCCGGCAAGACCGTGGGGTGCGCGAAGGTGTGGATGGGCCAGACGCACGTGGCGCCCGCCGTCAGTTCCGGTGACCATCACCACGGGGAGGCGGAGACCGCGATCTACGTGCTCTCCGGGCATCCGGTGTTCGTCTTCGCCGAAGGGGACCGGGAGGTCCGGCTGGAGACCGGGCCCGGTGACTATGTTTTCGTCCCGCCCTATGTGCCGCACCGGGAAGAGAACCCAGGCGGGCAGGAAGCCGTGGTGATCATTGCCCGCAGCAGCCAGGAGGGCATTGTGGTCAACCTGGACAGCCTCTGGTCCCCGGTGGACGTGCCGGCCGCGGCCGACCCAGGGCCGTGACCGGCATCCGGGCGCGGGAATCAGACCTGCCCGTGGCGCATTGCCTATAGCAGAACGTCAAGCAGGGAGGGCTGCCATGGCTGTGCGCCGCCTCAATCACGCAGTGCTCTACGTCCACGACCTGGCCAGTGCCGTTGACTTCTACACCGGGGCGCTCGGCCTTGAGATCCGCACGGAGATCCCCGGCCGGGCGGCTTTCCTCCGGGCACCCGGGTCCGCCAACGATCATGATCTGGGGCTCTTCGACATCGGAGGGTCACCGCAGCCGCCTGGCCCGCGGGTGGGGCTCTACCACCTCGCCTGGGAGGTGGGCACGCTCGCCGACCTCGATGAGACGCGCAGCAGGCTCGCCGCCCGCGGCGCGCTGGTGGGTGCCAGCGACCACCGGGTATCCAAGTCCCTGTACGCGCGGGATCCCACTGGCATCGAGTTCGAGGTGATGTGGCGGGTCCCGGCCGAGGACTGGGCCGCCGAACTCCAGCAGGGCGACATGATCGCGCCGCTTGACCTGGAAGGCGCGCTGGCCCGCTGGGGGGACCGCGTCACCGGCGCTGCGGCCGGCTCCGCCACCTGACCGCAGTCTGGGTCGCGGCGGGTGCCTGGCTGGTCCCCCGGCCGGTCCCCCCAGCCGGGCGGCCTGGCCACGGTGCCTGCACCGGTTTCAGCGAACCGCGGTGATGAGAATTCCCTCATGAAGGGCTGGAGCGGTTCCGCGACGAACGACCAGTGCTGCCTGGGCGGCGAGCGCCGGGCGGGCAGAATGCCCTGAGATCCCGATCATGAGAACCCTCTTATAACGCTCGTACCAGTTGGGCACGTGGGAAGCAAGGTCATGGCCGGAGCCCCTCTGACACCGTAAGGGGGGATGGAGGGGCTCCGGCCCCAGGGGTGTGTGGCGCCTGATTCATGGAACAGGTCCGCCGGCATGCTGGTCAGCGGCCTAGGCAGACCGACGCGCTCCAGGTCACTCTTCGTCGCCCTCCGTGCAGCGCCAGTTGACTGGAACGTTAACCCGGGTGGACATTTACTCCCAAGACTGGTGGAATCACGCCTTCATGGTGAGGGAGCCGTTGACTGCACACCCTGCTGGCGGGGGAGTGGCAACGCGCCTTGGCCATCTGCGGCGGGCGCTGGCCATAGCTGTGCCTTCACGGCCCGATTCCCGCGCGAGGGATCGCGACCAGACCCGCTCAGCCGCCACCGATCAGGCCGAGACCTCCTCGGTGAACGAAGCGCCTCGGCGTAGACGAAGGCTCCACGGGCGCCTGGCGGCCATGTTCTTTGCGGGTTCCGGGGTGCTCGGTCTCGTCACGCTCCCGCTTCCCGCGCCGGGGCTGGACGTAATCGGGACGGCGGCGGTCTCTGCCGTCGCGCTCGCACTCGGTATTGCGATCTGGCTAGCGCCATGGGAGACATGGCCTTCGCAGGCCAGCCTGGTGATCGTCCCGCCTGCGTTCGCCCTTATCGCCCTGGGGAATGTGTTCGGAGGGTCCAACCTGTACGCGTACGGGGTTTTCTTCGTGGTCGCCTTCGTGTGGATCGGAATGGCCCATCCGCCGCGCACGTCGGTCGCCATGGCCCCGATGGCCGCTGCGGCGTACATCCTGCCCCTGTTCTCCCTGCCCGGTAACGTCGGGGCCGGGCTGTCTTCAGCCGCGATCACTGTTCCGATCTGCGTGCTCGTGGGAGAAGGGACCGCATGGGGCGTGGGGAGGCTCGAGCAAATCGAACTCGCCTTGCGGCGCGAACGGGACCGGGCCGATCATCTTCGCGAACTGGACGAGATGAAGGACGCGTTCCTGGCGGCGGTCTCTCACGAATTGCGGACCCCCATTACTATCTGCCGCGGCCATCTCGACGTGCTGGAAGAGGGAGCGGACGAGCGGGAAGTGCGGGCCGTCAAAGAGACGCTCTTGGACGAACTCGACCTCATGGGCCGGCTGGTGGAAGACTTGACCACCCTGGCCCGGGTGGACGACCGAGCTCTGCTCAGAGTGGAATCGCTGCCCTTGGACAGGTTCCTGAGCAGTATCACGACCAAGGCAGAGCCCATCCTCGGAGACCGCCTACGAGTGGAGTCTGACATCGGTGGTGCGACGGTTCGAGCCGACCCGCAACGGCTGACCCAGGCCGTGCTGAACCTCCTGCGGAACGCGGCGGAGCACGCTCGCGGGGACCGGCCCGTGCGCTTTCATGTTGGGGCCGAGTCTTCAAGCTGGCGTTTCGAGGTGGCCGACGAAGGAGGTGGCCTGCCGCCGGGCGATGAACAGGCCGTGTTCGAGCCGTTCAGCACCGGATCGTCGTCAACAGGAGGAATGGGATTGGGACTCTCCATCGTCCGGGGGATCGCGAGGGCCCACGACGGGGAGTCCGGTGTCGTTAATCGGCCGGGGCGGGGCGCCACGTTCTGGATCACGATTCCGTGGTGAATCTCCTAGTCGTCGAGGACGAAGAGCGCATCGCGTCGTTCCTCGCGAAGGGGCTGCGCGCCCACGGGTACAGCGTCGAGTGGGTGAGCAGCGGACGAGAAGCGCTCCTGCGTGTCACTGAGGCGGACATCTCGCTCGTGATTCTCGATCTCGGCCTGCCCGACCTGGACGGCCTTGAGGTGCTGGAAGGGCTGCGGGAGCGGGGGGCCACGGTGCCCGTCTTGGTGCTGAGCGCCAGAGGACGGGTGGACGACCGCGTCAAAGGGCTCAATCTTGGGGCGGACGACTATCTGGCGAAGCCGTTCGCGTTCGAGGAACTCCTGGCCCGCATACGGGCAAATCTCCGGCCCCGGACCACCGATTCGCCGGGTGTGCTCCGGGTCGGCGGCATCCGCGTCGACGTGCTGCAGCGTGAGGTAACCATCGACGGGCGGCCGGTGAGCCTGTCCGCCCGCGAGTTCTCCCTGCTGAAGGCCTTCGTCGGCCACCCCCTTCAGGTCCTCTCGCGACAAGAGCTATTGTCCATGGCCTGGGGCATGAACTTCGATCCCCGAACGAACCTCGTCGACGTGTACGTGGGTTACCTGCGCCGCAAGCTCGGTGAGGCCGTAATCGAGACGGTTCGCGGGGCCGGGTACTGTCTCCGGGTCGATGGCCTTTCCATGACTACGGAATATTCCCGTGGAAATACGGCCGGAGATATTCCCTGATCATGGAACGTCAGCGTCCCGGGGGCCTGCTCCGCGCCTCGATGGTCCCCTTGTAGGCGTACCCGCGGATATGGACGACGGGTCCGGCCGAGTCCCAGGTAACTAGGGCTGGATGGTGAGGATCGGCCGCGTGTCATGGGTGACGTAGAGGTCGGCGCGGAATCGCTCCGCCAGCTGTTCGTAGGCGGCCTGTATCAGATCGAGGCTGACCTGATTGTCGGCGCTGAACAGGCTGGTCATCGAGTCCTCCCACCACTCCATGTTGCGCCGGTCCCCCCACTGGCTATCGATCGGCGCCCGCAGGTGGGCGTCGGTCTCTGTGGTGACGTACGTGGCGAACATGCTGAGCATGAACTCCTGGTAGGCGGCAAACAGCGAATCCGAGAACAGGACCCGGCTGGAATACATCACCTCGTCGATCTTCCGCTTCACGGCGATCGCGTCCCGGGGCTCGATCTCCTTCCAGCCGCCGACGAAAGTGGCAAAGCACAGCAACTGGTTCAGCAGCGGCCCGACCTCTTTGAAGATCTCCAGACGCCGGGTGACGACGGTCTGGTTGGCCCACCGGACCTGCTCCAGCCGTCGGCTGGCCCGCGCCACGAAGTAGCCCAGACCCGCAACGGTTACCGGCGTCAGCGCCGCCACCGCCAGCGTGGCAATCTGCACGCTGTTCCAGCCAGATGCCATCAGCCCTCGCTTCCGTCAGGCTGGCGGCGGAGCCAGCGGCCGATTGCCACACCGCCGCCGTTTTCTCTGCCACTGGTGGCCTTCGCAGCCACGGCCTCTCGCCTGACAATGGCCAGCGGACTGGTACTGCGTGGCCCGGCGATGGTCAGCCGCGGCGTGTCACCCGGATTTTGGACTGCTTGTGCGGGAGTTCTTCCCAGTCGTCCATGAACTCCGCGTCGACGCCGTTCTTGTCCGCCCGGGCGATCAGGGTTTCGGTGCGGTAGTAGAAATCCTCGCGCAGCACCTGGTGCTCCACGCCCTCGGTCCGGTCAAAAGTGAAGTCGAAAACGCCGTCACGCCTCATCACCCGGCCCACATGGGCCAGGCACTCGTCGATCACCTCGATGGGCGAGTGCGAGAACACGCTGTGCGCGTGCACCACCGTGAACTGGTCCGCAGGCAGGAACTCGAGCTTCAGGTCCTGGACCAGGGTCAGGTGCGGCAGCTTGCCCTGCAGGCCGAACTCCTCGATGGTGTCCTGCGCCGCGAGCAGGATGTCCGGCGAGATGTCGACGCCGTAGTAGTTCCCGGGGTCGAGGTAGTCGATGAACAGCCGCCCGGCCCGCAGGTTGCCGCAGCCGATCTCCAGCATCCGGTCGCCGGGCTGAAGCCCGTGCTTAACCAGGTAGTCGAACTGCATCTGGCCGATTTCGAGCCACGAATCGTGGGTCTGGCTACCGACGGCACGCTCGTGGCTGCGTGCCGTGTCCGACTTCATCACGGCGCGGTAGTAACTGACGTGATCGCCAGCCTTCATCCCGATCCACGCATCGCGGCTGCGCCGCCGCGCGTAGGGCAGGACCCGCCCGGGATGCCGCAGCGCATAGCCGAACTTGTAGGAAAAGCGGGAGCGATCGTGTTCAGACACGGCAAGAGTCTGGCACGGGTTCGCCGTGCAGGCATCCTCACCTGGCCTAAAGGATCCGTTGCGCGCGCCGGGCACCCGGCACCATCGCCGAACGGCGGTGCGTCACTCCGCGGGCTCGGCCGGGGCGCGCCGAATCCGGCCGGTCGCGGCCCGGATGGCGAGCACCCGGGCCGCCCCCATGACCACGCCCATCACGATGGCGAAGCCCAGTGCCTCACCGGTTCCCACCTGCGGGTCCTGCGGGTCGCTGGGCGGTTCCTTGCCCGTGAGGCGCTTCCAGCCAACGGTGATGACCTTGCGTGCGACGAAGGCGGCGGCGAAGGCCGCTGCGGCGCCGATTACCTTGCTGGCGCCATCCCCGCGCTTGTCAGACATGCGACTCCTCCTGATGCCCGCCTGCCGGCCCGCGGTGTCCCGCGTCCGTCGATCATCCCACGGGCGCGTCACCGGCTTGGGCGGCCCCGCGCCACGCCTCGATCGCCGCCGCGGCGAGCTCATCCGGGTGCCTCGTGCCGATCAGCCAGTACGGCGTGCCCTGCGCCCGGTCAGTGACCTCTACGTACACCGCCTGCGGGAGGTAGGGCCTGGCCAGCAGGAAGGCCGCCGGATCCGCCCGCGGGCCGCGCATGGCCCGGGTCTGCGCCTCGTCCAGCGCGACGATCTCGCCGGCCGCGGCGAGCGGAAGCGTGGCCGCGCCCACGCGCAGCGCCCCGTCCCGGACATCGATGCTGGCCCGGCTCCAGACCAGAAGCACCGCCGCGCAGCCACCGCCGAGCACTGCGTACACCACGCCCGCCAGTTGCCAGCTGAAACCGGCCATGAACCCGGCGCCGAGAATGACGACGCCGATGAATGCCATCAGCCACCAGGTGGCCGGCACGCGCAGCCGTTCGTGGTAGACACGCATGAGTCCACGGTAGTTGGTTACATGTGAACATGACTGGGCGATGGATGTGGCGCGGCAACCGCGCCGGGCCAAGCCGGGACGGTGTGCCAGGCGGCGGGGCGTGCGGGCCAGGGGATGGGCCACAAGGCGAGGCTGGTGCGGTCACGCGGCCGAGCGGGCGAGCGGGCGAAAGCACAACCCCGCTTCCGAACGGAACCCCGGCCGCTGCTGACTCCACCGATGCGGATCGGCGTCCCGAGCCGGTCGCAGCGCCCGCGGCGGGTGCTCAGGTACCCGGCTGGCTGCAGCGCGCGGCCGGCTGGTCGTGGCGCCTGCTGCTCCTCGGCGTCGTCATCTACCTGGCGTTCCGGGTGGCCAGCGTGCTGCGCCTGGTGGTCCTGCCCTGTGTCGCAGCCCTGCTGCTTACCGCGCTGCTACAGCCGTTGCTGGCCCGGCTGCGCAGGCTCGGGCTGCCGAATCTCGCCGCAACGTGGTGCACGTTGCTGGCCGCCATCGCAGTGCTCGCCGGGGCGGGTTTCCTGGCCACTACCCGGGCCTCCGCGGACTACCCGACCCTGGTCAACGAGCTGAGGCACTCCGTGAACCAGTTGCAGTCGTGGCTGGCTGGGCCGCCGCTCCACCTGCGGCAGGCCAGCCTCAACGATCTCGCCAACCGGGCGCTCGCCTTCCTCAAGCAGCACAAGTCCGTGGTCGCGGGCACCGTGGTAACCGGAGGCAAGATAGTGCTGGAGATCGTGGCAGGCACGGTCCTGATGCTGTTCGTCACGTTCTTCTTCCTGAAGGACGGCGACCGGATCTGGGCCTGGCTGGTGGGCTTCCTCAGCGCGGAGGGGCGGGAGCGGGTGAACCGGGCGGGGTTCGCCGCCTGGCAGGCTCTCGTGTATTACGTGCGGGGGACGATCGCCGTCGCGGCGATCCACGGCGTGGTCATCGGGTTCGCCCTGTGGGCGCTGGGCGTCCCGCTCCTCGTGCCGCTGGTCATCCTGGTGTTCCTCGCGGCGTTCGTGCCGCTGGTCGGGATCCTGGTGGCGGGCGCGCTGGCCGTGACGGTCACTTTGGGCACCAAGGGATGGATCGCCGCGGTGGTGCTGGTCGTCATCTTCATCCTGGAGAACCAGCTGGAGAGCCACCTGCTCCAGCCGCTCGTGGTCGGCCGCATGGTGCGGCTGCACCCGCTCGCGATCATCCTGGTGCTGGCCGTGGGCGGCGTGGTGGCAGGCATCCCGGGCGCGGTGGTGGCGGTCCCCACCGCGGCGGCGCTCGTCCGCGCCGTGCCCTACCTGCAGGGCCGGGTGCCGGGCCCGCCCGGCTCCCCGGGCGCCAACCATCACGGCGCAGTGCCGCAGCGCTGATAGACACCGGGCCGGTAAGGTCACGTGGGTGAACCAGCATCCGGACACCGGCGGTGGCCCATGCCGGGCGTGAACCCCGCCGCCGACGAGGTCCCCGTACTTATCAAGCGCCTGGACCCGGGCCTGCCGCTGCCAGCTCGCGCGCATCCGGGTGACGCAGGGGCCGACCTGGTCGCGGCGGTCGATGTGGAACTCGCTCCGGGCCAGCGTGCCGTGGTGCCCACCGGGGTGGCGATCGCGCTGCCGGACGGCTATGCGGCGTTCGTGCACCCCCGGTCGGGGCTCGCCGCGCGGCACGGGGTGACAATCGTGAATGCGCCCGGCACCGTGGATGCGGGGTACCGTGGCGAGATCAGGGTGACCATGCTAAACACCGACACGGCCGAGTCTGTCAGCTTCCGGCGCGGCGACCGGATCGCCCAGCTCGTTATCCAGCGCGTGGCACGACCGGCGTTCCACGAGGTCGAGACGCTGCCCGGGTCATCGAGGGGTGACGGCGGCTTCGGGTCCACCGGAGGCCATGCCGCGACGGCCACTGGTGAGAGCAGCCTGCGAGCAAGCGGGGAGGGCAAGAGTGTTCCGTCGGCGTCGTCGTGAGAGTGCGGATCAGCTCGGATCGATGCCGGACGATTCTGAGGACGGCCGTGACGAGCAGGACTTCGCCGACGAGGACCTGGTGCTCGCCGACGAAGACCAGGATCTGGCCGACGAGGATCCGGTACTAGCCGGGGAAGAGGCCGGGCCGGCTGGCCCGCAACCGGACGGCCCGTGGGACGCGCAGGATGAGTTCCCGCCCGACGAGCGGATCGACTTCGGCAGCCTCCAGGTACCGGTGAGCGAGGGATTCGAGATCCAGCTGAACCTCGCCGAGGAGCAGGGGACGCTGATCACCGTGCTGCGCGGGGGAAGTTCCCTGCAGCTCCAGGCGTTCGCCGCGCCCAAGAGCGGCGGGCTCTGGGAGGACGTGCGGCGCGAGATCGCCGCGGCGGTCGCCGAGGCCGGCGGCGCGAGCGAGGAGGCCGACGGCCGGTTCGGGGCCGAGCTTCGGGCCCGGGTCGCGGCGGAGGCTGGGCCCGGGTCGCGGGCAGGGGCATTGCAGCCGATCCGCTTCCTCGGTGTCGACGGGCCGCGCTGGTTCCTGCGGGGGGTCGTCACCGGACCGGCGGCACATCACCGGTCGGCCGCCGAGCCGCTGGAGGACGTCTTCGCGGGCATCGTGGTGGTCCGCGGGGATCATCCCGCACCACCGAGGGACCTGCTCGAGATCCGGCTGCCCGAGCAGGCGAGGCAGGCCATGGAGGAGCAGATGGCCGAGGCGGAAGGGGACCAGTCCATCCCCAATCCGTTTGAACGCGGCC
>DASWFT010000505.1:0-3435 GCA_036394075.1 Streptosporangiaceae bacterium | reverse complement strand
CCGTGCGACACGGCGGGGCGTGACGGCCCGGTTCGACGCGCCGCAGGCCGGGATCATCCGGACCTTGGTCAGCCAGGTGGCCGAACTAGTCGGCGGTGACCTGCCGGACGCTGGCCAGCCGGGCAGCGCCCAGCCGGGCAGCGCCCAGCCGGGAGTTGACCTGTTCGGTGATGACCTGGCCGCCGGTGGCAGTGACATTCCGCCGGGCGGCCACCGGCCCGGCAGTGACATTCCGCCGGGCGGTGACCGGCCCGGCGGGGACACTCCGCCCGGCGGTGACCGGCCCGGCGGGGACACTCCGCCCGGCGGCCCGGGGGCCAGGTCCGAGGACGATCCGCTGAGCGGCCACTGGGACAGCCCGGAGGAGTTCGCCGCGCTCCTGGGCCTGAGCGAGTCGACCGCCCTGCCCGAAGATCCGGTGCTGGCCAGGCTGCTGCCGGACGCCTACCGCGACGACGCCGAGGCAGCGGGGGATTTCCGCCGGTACACCGAGCAGGACCTGCGATCCGGCAAGGTCGCGGCGGCCCGCACCGTGCTCGCGACGCTGCCGGAGGGCGGCGGTCAGGTCCGGTTGTCCACCGACGACGCGCAGGCCTGGCTGCGCGCCATCAATGATGTCCGGCTCGCGCTCGGCGTGCGGCTTTCGATCACCGAGGACTTCGAGGAACGACTGGCGGGGCTGGATCCAGCGGACCCTCGTTCGGCTTATTTCTGGGTTTACGACTGGCTGACCTACCTCCAGGAGACCCTGGTGCACGCGCTGTGGTGACGGCCGCCGGGCTACCCTCAGATCCATGCTGACGCTTGATCCCGCGCTGCGCGCGAAGATCGTGGCCCATGCCCGCGCCGACCACCCGGACGAGGCGTGCGGGGTGATCGCGGGCCCGGCCGGAAGCGATCGCCCGGAGCGGTTCATCCCCATGCTGAACGCGGAGCGCTCGCCCACCTTCTACCGGTTCGACTCCATGGAGCAGTTCCGGGTCTGGCGGGAGATGGACGAGCGCGGCGAGGAGCCCATCGTCATCTACCATTCGCACACCGCCACCGAGGCCTACCCGTCCCGGACCGATATCGCCTACGCCAGCGAACCCCATGCGCACTATGTGCTGGTGTCGACGCGCGACCCGGAGCAGACGGATTTCCGCTCGTTCCGGATCCGCGATGGGGTGGTGGCCGAGGAGGGTGTCGTGATCGCCGAAGATTCCGTGCTGGAATGATCCAGTAGGGCGCCGGGTTGGCACGCAGTGACAGCCTCAGCCGCCGATACCCGCGGGCGGGGGCCAGCCTGCCTGCCGATCGGCTTGTCCCGTTGAAGAAGCCACCTCACCCTGGAGCGTTGTTCATGGCCATCGAGGTCCGTATCCCGACGATCCTGCGCACCTACACCGGCGGGGCCAAGTCGGTCGAGGGCTCCGGCGCCACGCTGGCCGAACTCCTCGGCGACCTGGACGCCCGGCACGGCGGGCTGCGCGAGCGACTGGTGGACGACGGCGGGCTGCGCCGTTTTGTCAACGTCTACCTCAACGACGAGGACGTGCGGTTCCTCGGCGGCCTGCAAACACCAGTCCACGACGGTGACACGGTGACCGTCCTGCCGGCCGTGGCCGGCGGCGGCTGACCATCGCGGGACGCATCATGCGCTACGACTCATTCCTGGACTCGCTCGGCGGGACGCCGCTAGTCGGGCTGCCCCGGCTGTCGCCCGCGCCGGACGTGCGGCTCTGGGCCAAGCTCGAGGACCGGAACCCCACCGGCTCGGTCAAGGACCGTGCCGCCTTCTTCATGATCGAGCAGGCGGAGAAGGACGGGCTGCTGACGGCCGGTACCACCATCCTGGAGCCCACGTCGGGAAACACCGGCATATCCCTGGCCATGGTGGCCCACCTGCGGGGCTACACGATGATCTGCGTGATGCCCGAGAACACCTCCATCGAGCGCAAGCAGATCCTGGAGATGTACGGCGCGCAGATCATCTCCTCGCCGGCCGCGGGCGGGTCCAACGAGGCGGTGCGGGTCGCGCGCAGGCTGGCGGCGGAGCACCCGGACTGGGTGATGCTGTACCAGTACGGCAACGAGGCGAACGCCCGGGCCCACTACGAGACCACGGGCCCGGAACTGCTCGCTGACCTGCCCGGCATCACCCACTTCGTGGCCGGGCTGGGTACCACGGGGACGCTCATGGGAGTGGGCCGCTACCTGCGCGAGCGCGTGCCGGGCGTATCGGTCGTGGCCGCCGAGCCGCGGTACGGGGAACTCGTCTACGGGCTGCGCAACGTGGATGAGGGCTTCGTGCCCGAGTTGTACGACGAGTCCGTCCTGACCACGCGATTCTCGGTATCCTCCGCGGACGCCCTGCGGCGGACCAGGGAACTGCTGGACCTGGAGGGGATCTTCGCCGGCATCTCGTCCGGCGCCGCGCTGCACGCCGCGCTGGCCATGGCGGCGAAGGCGCGCGCGGCCGGCCAGGGGGCCGACATCGCGTTCGTGGTCGCTGACGGCGGCTGGAAGTACCTGTCGACCGGCGCCTACTCCGGGACCCTGGAGGAGGCCGAGGCGCGGCTCGAAGGACAGCTGTGGGCCTAGCTGGGCCCGGGCGCATGCCGGGTCGCGGCACCCGGGATCGGCCGGATGGGGGCCGGCCGGTGGGGGCCTGCCGCGGATGACGGTGTTCGACGAGGCCACGGCGGTGCTGCCGGCCGGTGACGGCCGCTACGACGTCAAGCCCGACGAGCGGTTCGCGATCATATCCGGCGACGGCACGACAGTCGGCGCCGTGAACGGCGGCGTCCTGATGGCCACCGTGCTGCGGGCCGTCCTCGATTCCTCACGCCACCCGCACCCGGTCGCGACCAGCGCGCACTTCCTGCGGGTGCCCCGGCCAGAGCCTGCCCAGGTCCAGGTGACCTGGCTGAAACAGGGCCGGACCGCGGCCACCGCCCGGGCCACCTTGATCCAGGACGGCGCACCCGTGCTGGAGACGACGGTTACCACGGGCAGGCTCGGACCCGCCGAGGGCGATGCGGGGCTGTCGTGGACCGGTGAGCCACCGCGGCTGCCGCCCATCGAGGAGTGCCTGGGGTTCGGGAAGGCCGCGAAGCGGACCCAGTTCCGTGGCTTCGCCGGGCAGGTCGATCTGCGCCTGGATCCCGCGACGGCCGGCTGGCTGCGCGGCGAGCCGGCCGGGTCCCCGGAGATGCGCGGCTATTTCCAGTTGCGTGAGGACCGGGATCCCGATGCGTACCTGCTCGCCCTGGCGGTGGACGCGCTGCCGCCGGTGGTGTTCGGCCTCGGCGCGGTCGGCTGGTCGCCGACCGTGGAACTCACCTGGTACATGCGGGCGGTCCCGGCCGCCGGGGTGCTCCGGGTGGCGGCCCGCTGCCGGCATGTGAGCAGCGGATGGTTCGACGAGGAGTCCGAGGTATGGGACTCCGCGGG
>DASWFT010000504.1:0-1709 GCA_036394075.1 Streptosporangiaceae bacterium | reverse complement strand
GGGACGGCGGCGAAGGACTTGTACGTCTGTGGCGCCGTGACGCGCCAGCCCGGCGGCGGGCTGGCGTCAAGGTCGGGACAGAACAGATGCTGGTTGTGCCGGATCATGCCGAAAACCAGATCACCTTCCACCGTTGCCTCGGCGATCGGTTCCAGCGGATCGTCCACGCGGCCGCTGTACTGAGCGGGAACCAGCATCATCGGCGTCCCGGGCGCGAACCGGAACAGGCAGGCCCGCACCCGTCCGGAGCCAGCGAGATGAGCCGCCGAGTCCAGCACCATCGGAATCGCCGCCTCGGCCAGCGCCTCCCGTTCATGCTTGCCCGCTGCGGCCACGCGGCCAAGCTGACGCACGATCGGGTCAAGAGCGTCATTCATGGTCACGCGCATCGCGACCGCCGCATCGACCGCGGCCCGTTGCGCCCTGGCCCGCATCCGCTCCTTGCGGATCTGCTCATAGGCCGGCACGCCGGCGGCGGTTACGCTCGCGGCCACGGCTCCCAGCGTCCACCATTGCCTGTCGAGCACGGCGGCGCCTGCCTGCATACCGAACCATGTGGCCAAGGCAACACCGGCCAAGCTGATGACCGTTGTCAGGTAGACCCGGGCGCCGGGCGGAATCCGCATGCGGAGCAGGGTAGATCACGACCCGGGGCGTTCGCGGACTACGCCCAAATCCCGAACTGCGGTGCACTCCGGGCCTACGGCCACAGGCCGGGGAGGCGGCGGCGCGGCAGCAAGCGCAGGCAGCTCCTGCGCACCGATGATAGCCAAGCAGACCGCCGGTTTCCTGGTCGATCAACTCGAGCGGACGGGCTACGTCCGCCGGTGGCGCCCCCGGCCGGCGCCCGGCGCGCTTGAGGTCCAGTCATTCGATCTCTGGGCCGATAGCTTGACGTTTAGCGACGCGCCCTCTGGGCACTCCCCCACCGGGCTCGCAGGCGGCGACTCGGAGAGAGCCTCATCGGCCAGTGGCTCAGATCACGGCTTGGCGGGCGGGCGCGGTCGGTACCTTGTGCCTCGTACCGATGAGGTCGCGTCCGTAACCAGGCTGGAGGGGCGAGGGTTGTGTCAGACAAGATCGCGAGACGTGGTCGCTGGATCCTTGCCTCGATAACGGCGGCAGCGCTGGCAACCGGGGCCGCGGCCCGCATGAGAGCCCGCCGCAGTTCGGGTCAGCCGGACGCACCAGCCGACGTCGGCTTCATGCGCGCCTTGCACGCGGCGTTGCGCCACGACCTGTCTCGGCTGCGGGACGCGGCCGCGCAGCTCGACAGCTCCGCGGGCGCGCCGGCGACGGTGCTGGCCGGCCGGGTGGCCGACTCAGGCTGCACGCCCCTCCCGGCCAGTGGCGGACGTCCTCAGCCAGACAGTTGAGGGCCGCCGACCCACGTCCGCACCTGCACAGCCGGGGACCGGCACGGCGCCAGTGAAACCGCGCAGGGCGATCTCGCGGGCCGCATCGTCGCCTGGGCGATGAGATGCGCCACGGCGCGGGCGGTGGGTCGGGCGGCGTAGAGGCGAGTTGCCCTGGCGAGGTATTGGGCCACCGTGCGCGGCTTCTTCACAGCGCGTTGAACCTGGCCTGGCACGGGAACGTGTGACAGAGAGACGCGCGGGCCGGCCATGGCATGCGGAGCGCTGTCCGGGGTCCGCGCAGCAGGAGGCGCGAGATGAGCAAGATCAGTTGGTTCTTGGCTGCTATCGGCG
>DASWFT010000503.1:0-1892 GCA_036394075.1 Streptosporangiaceae bacterium | reverse complement strand
GGTCGCCGACCGCAAGGCCGACCAAGGCGACACCGCCGCGCCGTTCTAGCATGAAATCAAAGACCAATGTTCACTAGTAATGAGTATCCACAGTTAGTCGGTTGGCGGGCGGCCGATCCCGGACAGGACCTGCAGCACCCCGTCGGCTAGGCGTTCCGCGTGCGCGGCATCCTCGCCGAGCGACACCTCGGCCACCGCCAGCATCAGCGCACCGGTCATCACCACGGCGAGCGCCTCGTCCAGCGGCTCCGCGCTGCGCGCGAAGAAGTCGGCGTTCTTGTCCGCCCACTCCCGCAGCCGCTGCCGCATCAGCAGGTCGAACCCTGGCGGCCCGTCCCCGCGCACGAACAGCCTGGCCAGTTCGCGCTCCTCGACGCATCCGTCCAGGTAGGCCCGGGCCCCGGCGAGGAACAGTTGCTTGGGTTCGGTCACGCCGGCGTCCCGCGCCCCCCGCACGGCGCTGCGGGCCCGCTGCGCCTGGCTCTGGTGGAAGTCCTCGAACAAGGTGAAGTACAGGTCGGCCTTGCCGGTGAAGTGATGGTAGAGGCTGCCGACGCTGGCGCCGGCGCGGGCCACCACGTCCGTCACCCCAGCCTGGGCGTAGCCGACCGACGTGAAGACATCACGGGCGGCGGCGATGAGCGCGGCGCGGGTCGCCGCGCCGCGCTCGGAAGCCCGCACGATAGGCTCAGGGATGTCAGTCGTCATACGCTTGCGCAGCGCTCCTCACAGTCGGCTGCTCCAGGGGACAAGGCTACGCCTGCCCGTAAGGTACGCGAGTTCGCAGTACGGCCACCCAGGGAAGGTACTCCTGTCATGACCGAGAACCTGGCGAACGGCACCGAATCCAGCCAGGTCGTCACGCCCGAGCCCGGGCGGCGGGCGCCCGACCGGAACCTGGCCCTGGAACTCGCCAGGGTCACCGAGGCCGGCGCGATGGCCGCCGCGCGCTGGGTAGGCCGCGGCGACAAGAACGGCGCTGACGCGGCCGCCGTGCACGCCATGCGCTTGCTGATCAACACCGTGTCGATGAACGGCGTCGTGGTCATCGGCGAGGGCGAGAAGGATCACGCCCCCATGCTGTACAACGGCGAGCAGGTCGGCGACGGCACCGGCGCCCTGTGCGATGTGGCCGTCGACCCGATCGACGGTACTCGCCTCACGGCAAATGGCATGCCTAACGGAATCTCGGTGCTGGCGGTCAGCGCACGCGGTTCGATGTATGACCCGTCAGCCGTCTTCTACATGTCCAAGCTGGTCACCGGTCCAGCGGCGGCGGACGTGGTGGACATCGAGGCGCCGCCCGGGGACAACGTCGCCGCGGTCGCCCGGGCCAAGGGGGTCTCGCCGCAGGACGTCACGGTCGTCATCCTGGACCGGCCGCGGCACGCCAAGCTCATCGACGAAGTCAGGGCCGCAGGCGCCCGGATCAAGCTCATCATGGACGGCGACGTGGCCGGGGCCATCATGGCCGCCAGGGAAGGTACCGGGATCGATCTGCTGCTCGGCGTGGGCGGCACGCCGGAAGGCATCATAACCGCGTGTGCGATCAAGTGCCTGGGCGGGATCATCCAGGGCCGGCTGGCGCCGCGAGACGAGGCCGAGCGCAACCGCGCCCTGGCCGCGGGGCACGACCTCAAGCACGTGCTCACCACGGACGACCTGGTCACCTCGGAAGACGCGTTCTTCGCGGCCACCGGCATCACCGACGGCGAACTGCTGGCCGGCGTTCGGTACCGGGCCGGCGGCGCTACCACTCACTCACTGGTCATGAGGGCGCGATCGGGCACTATCCGGACCATCCAGAGCGAGCACCAGCTCTGGAAGCTGCGCGCCTACAGTTCGGTCAACTTCGACGGCACCAGCTGACCGCTGTGCTCAGCCCGGACGAG
>DASWFT010000502.1:0-2754 GCA_036394075.1 Streptosporangiaceae bacterium | reverse complement strand
TGCGGCTGCGGTGAGCTGGTCTTTGGCGGCTTCCATCGCGGTGGTGAAGCTGGCCCGGTCCGGGTCGGTGCCCGGGCGGGTCTCCACGGCGGTGACCATGGCCATGCGCAGCAGCTGGTAGAGGGTGAGCAGGGCCCAGGTTTCCTGCTCCAGGCCGGGCCGGTCGCCCGAGCGCAGGACATGGCCATCGAGCAGGGTGTGCCGCAGGGCGAAATACGCGGACTCGATCTCCCAGCGCTCGTGATAGAGCCGGACCACGGTGGCGGCCGGGAACCGGCGGTGGTCCATCAGCGTGGTGATGAGCCGGTAGCCGTCCCGGACCTGGCTGCCGTCGGCGCCGGTCACCGTCACGCTGGCCTCGATGACCCGGACCTGCAGCCCGTCCAGGTGCGACAGGTAGGAGCCGTCGGGCAGGTGGGCCAGGACGGGCGGGCGGCGGGTGGACTTGGCGCGCGCCAGCAGCAGCAGCGAGTGTGTCAGATTTTTTGTGCGCGGGGATTTTTACTGCCCAGAACCGGATGTTTATCCGGTGTCCTTTGTTCGCGCTATCTGCTGTCGCGATGCCCGGTTTATTCCCTGGCCCTGGGGAATCGGACTTACCGTACTGTTCCGGGGCCGATGCTGCGTGTCCGGGTTTACGCGGCGTCTTGTATTATCCCGGGCGCCTGCTGCCTGATCCTCCGCGGATCGCGTGGCGGCCGTTCCCGTCTGTCATTAAATATAGCAGCCGGGCCGGATCGGGCTAGGGGCGGCACGCCGTGCCGTTTCCTCTTTTTATTTATCAAGGTGCGTGCGGGCGGTGCCGCCGTCAGGGGCGCTGGATGCCGGTGTGCTCGCCGATGGCGTCATCGAGGTCGGCGGCGGCGACGGCCAGGGCGGCGTGCAGCCCGGCCAGGTCCTGCCAGTCCGCGGCGAGCCCGGCGCAGGCCGTCTCGGCGGCCAGGTCGCCGGCCAGTTCCCCTGTCACCGCGGCCGCGGCCGCGAGCAGGTCAGCGATCTCCTCGGCGTCCAGGGCGTCCAGCGGGACGCTCCCGGCCCGCGTGCCGTTGCCCGGTACCGGCATCCTGCACCCCCGTGAACTCACATGCGGCCGGCGAACCGGTCCGGCCACCGGTTCACCATCTCCCCCCAGGCCTCGTGCCAGCCCCGGGTGACGTGGCCCTCGATCAGCCGCGGCGCGCCGTTCCGCTCACTGGCCGGCTTTCCGGCCTGCCTGGCGCGCTGCTCCGCGCGCTTGTCCTCGGTGTCGACGATAGCAAGCCACAGCGTTTTCATCACCGCGTCGTCATTGGGGAACTGGCTGCGCGTCTTGAGCACTTTCCGCATTTCCCGGTTGAATGATTCGATGGCATTTGTCGTATAGAGCACCTTGCGCAGCGCCGGCCCGTATTCCAGGAACGGGATGAACCGGTCCCACGCCCGTTCCCACACCGCGACCGCGGCCGGGTACTTCTTCCCCAGCGGCGTGCCGGAGAAATCCGCCAGCGCCGCGTAGGCCGCGTCGGCGTCGCACGCGGTGTAGATCGCCCGCAGCGCCGCGGCCATCGCCTTGCGGTCGTTGTAGGACGCGTAATTCAGGCTGCGCCGGATGAGATGGACAGTGCAGGTCTGCACCGTCGTGTCCGGCCAGGTGCCGGCGATCTCCTCGCCCAGGCCGTTCAGCCCGTCGCAGCAGCAGAACAGGACTTCCTCCAGGCCCCGGTTGCGCAGTTGCGCCAGCGCCTGCGCCCAGGCTTTCGCGCCCTCCGCGGTCGCGACCCAGATCCCCAGCACGTGCTTGGCCCCGCCGTCGTCGATCCCGACCGCGATGTTCACCGCCTTGTTCCGCACCGCGGCGCCGTCCCGCACCTTCGCGACCAGCGCGTCGATGTACAGAACCGGGTAAAACTGATCCAGCGGCCGGTGCTGCCATTCCCGCATCTGCTCCAGCGCGGTATCGGTGACCCGCGAGATCGTGTCCGCCGACAGGTCCACTCCCGTGGTCTGCCGGATATGCCGGGCTATGTCCCGCACGGACATCCCCTTGCTGTACAGCGAGATGATCACCGCGTCCAGGCCATCGGACCGCCGGGCCTGCTTGGGCACCAGCACCGGGTCAAAGCTCCCGTCCCGGTCCCGCGGCACCGCCAGCCGCACCGGCCCCACCTCGGTGTTCAGCGTCTTCGCGCTGCTGCCGTTGCGCCGGTTCCCCGTGCCGTCGCCGAGGTGGGCGCCCAGCTCCGCGGCCAGCCCCGCCTGCAGCACCTGCCCGATCATCCCCGACAGCAGCCCGCCCGGCCCCGTCAGCGTCACCGGCTCCCCGGCCCGCGCCCGCTCCGCCAGCTGCCCCGCCAGCGACGCCAGCACCTCCTCCGGCAGCACCAGCCCGCCACCCCGATCCCCGTGATCCGGGCCCGCCGAAGATCCCCCCTCCAGGTCCTCGACTTCGGCCCCCGCGTCCTCTAGCATGGTCATCTTTTACCTCCCCTGATCTAGGCCACCCACAGTGGCCTGCGGAAACTTACTCCTTGATCACCCCCCGCACAAACTTTCCGACACTCTCCGGCGGGCAGCAGGTGTCTGCTGGTTCCACGCGCGCCACGCGGCCAGCGCCTGCGGGCCGAAGCCGGCGAACTGGCCCGCGGGTGCCTGGCGCAGCAGCCAGGAGGCGACGATGCCCAGGTCGATGAGCGCGTTCTGGGCTGTGGCGCCGTCTGTGCCGGCCCTTGCACCGGCGACGGCGAGCAGGGTGGCGATCCAGTCCTGGGCGGCCAG
>DASWFT010000501.1:0-2241 GCA_036394075.1 Streptosporangiaceae bacterium | reverse complement strand
CTGAGCCTGCTGCATGACCGGCTAGCCGCCACGGCCCAGCAAAACCGCATCCTGGACATCGCCTACCGCGCCATCGACAGCCCGGTAGGCCCGCTGCCGATCGCCGCGACCGAGCCGGGCCTGATACGCGTGGCCCATGCTCGCGAAGGCCACGATGCCGTGCTCCAAGCCCTCGCCGACAAGATCAGCCCGCGCATCCTGCGCGCCCCCGCACGCCCGGACATGACCGCCCCCGAGTTCGAGGAGTACCTCGCCGGCCGCCGGCACAGCTTCGACCTGCCGCTGGACTTGGCGGCTGGCCGCCGGGTTCCGCCGCGCGGTGCTGAGCCACCTGCCCGATATCGGCTACGGGCACATCGCCAGCTACGCCGCCATCGCGCGGCTAGTCGGCCACCCCAAGGCGGTCCGCGCCGCCGGCACCGCCTGCGCGACCAACCCGCTGCCGGTGGTGCTGCCCTGCCACCGTGTGGTGCACTCCCACGGCAGCCTGGGCGGCTACCTCGGCGGCGCCGACGCCAAGCGCACCCTGCTCACCCCGGAAGCAGCAGCATGAACCCGCCCGCAACGCAACCAGGGCGGCCCGTAAGCCTTCCCGACAGGTAAGGCCGAGCAGGCCAGAAGAACGACACTACTGACCGCCGGGCCATCGGCGGCTATAGCGACCCGGCACACCGATGCCTCCAGGTTCCGGTCCGCCACCAAGCAGGCCGGCTCCTGTTCAGCGACGACCCGAAAGCGACACGCCATGACCATGCTCACCGTGATCTCCCCGGCCTGCTCAGAGGTACAAAGCACGCGCAGCAGGCCCAGCGCCATCCACCTGCCGGGCTGGCTGAATATGTCCCAGCAGCGACAGATCGCCGCGGCTTTCCATGAATGGTCCACCGGGCCTCTCCCCATCCGGGCCACCTCGCTGCCGGGTGGCCACCAGATGTCGGTCCGGACCCTCCGCCTCGGCCGGCACCAGCAGCCATCGACGCGAAACACCAGTGTCCCAGACGGCCAGCGTGTCACCGAGTTCCCCGGCTGGCTCGCCTATATCGGCCAGGCAGCCATCAGTGTCATCTACGGACCGCTCGCGGCCGCGGCCTACCGGCCAGATACCGCCCTGGTCAACTACTACGACCCCGGCCTGCGCCCTTGGGGCGGCGCAGTCCGCAGCCGCCTGCTCATGCCATATGCAGCCTTCGCGGCCGCCAAGGCGGCCGGCGCAAGCTGGAAAGACCGCACGCCAGGTAACCTGGCCCCCCGGCCTGGCCAGAACCTGCGCATCCACCATGACAACGGCGAGAGCATCAGCGATCTGGCCGTATCCCTCAGCCTCGGTGACAGGTGCTCCTTCCGGCTGAGCAACACCGGCAATCACGGTTACCCCTGCACCGACCTCACCTTGTCCTCCGGAGACACCCTCGTCTTCGGACGACAGGCACGCTTCGTCTGCCACGACGAGCCCCGGATCTACCCCGGCACAGGCCATCCCGGGTCCGGCCTCACCCGCGGCCGCATCAACATCACAATGCGCATCACCGTGCCCGGCGGTCAGTGAGCCCGGAAACCGCCGAATTCACGCGCAGCGCGCGGCGGACCGCAACGCCGCGTGCTCATCTTCCCCTGCCCGTCGTGCCCCCTTGAGCAGAGACAAGCCTGGCCACAGGATAACCAGCATGTCACCATTCAGGCAGGCGAAATCCCCCGAGTCGGCCGCTTGTTCGAGTCCCCGATGGCCCACACGATGCTCCCGGCGAGCAGGACGTGGCCACCGGGGGTGCCGGTGCGGGCGGCATAAGCGGCGGCGGCGATAGACACCACGGTGGTGGAGGTCTCGCCGGCGGCGAACATGGCGGCCTTGGCCCAGCGGCCGGCCTGCCGCATCGAGGCCTTGTCGGTCAGCGCGGACCACATCGGCAGGACGCTCATCAGCTGGCGGACGCCGGGCGGGTAGTTCTCGGGGTGATCGGTGCCGCGCACGCTGTAGGGGGGCAGACCAAGTAAGGCCGAAAGGGGCAATGGCTGAGTGGGGGTGTTTGGCCGGGGGGTGGATGGCGTGGTCAGCGCTCGAAGACGCGCTCGATGATGGCGGCTTCCCCCGCTACGGCTGCATTCCGCGCATCAGCGCCTCGATGCCTAGCTCGAGGTCGGACTTGGCGAGCACCGTGTCGATCGTGCCGTGCGATAGCTCGTCCGCGACGGCCAGCACCTCGGCGTTGACCTGGCGGAGCTGGGCGATCAGCGTTTCATAGG